>NZ_JAFSNZ010000105.1 GCF_017447225.1 Methanobrevibacter sp.
GCAATTAAGGCTTATAATAATGTTGCGGCCTATGACGGTGGAGTTATCTATAAGATGTACGGCAGCATTTCAATTTCAGATTCCGAATTCAACAAAAATGGTGCAAAAAATGGAGGTGCCGTATATGTTGACAATGCATCCAAGTTTATTTTAAAGGACAGTAAGTTTAATGACAATTACGTTAGTTTAAATGGTGGTGCAATTTATTCCCTTTCAAATTCTGGTAGGGAATTTTCAAATAACACATACTCAAACAATACCGCCGCACTGTACAATGATGAGCTAATAACAAACGAGTACAATATGAGAATCGGAAGCGGAAACTATCAGATGTTCAAATATGACAAATTATACAATGGAACAATTCCTGAAAGATATAATCTTGTCGATGACGGATATGTGTCCCCTCTTGCAGACCAGCAGACCAGCGGAAACTGCTGGGCATTCGCTTCAATAGCTGCACTGGAATCATGCATCCTTAAAGCAACAAACAACACATATGATCTCTCTGAAGAGAACATGAAAAACCTGATAGAATGGTATTCAGATTACGGATGGAAAATGCAAACCAATGAAGGCGGATTTGATGAAATGGCTATTGCATATCTTACAAGCTGGCTGGGTCCTGTACTGGAATCAGAGGATATCTTTGACGATTACAGCCTCATATCTCCGGTAATCAACAGCTTCATGCATGTCCAAAACGTATTATTTTTAGGCCGTGAAAACTACACAGACAATGATGCAATCAAGCAGGCAATTTTGAACTACGGTGCAGTTGTAACCGGAATGTATTATGACAATTACTACCTTGCAACAAATGGCGCTTATTACTACAGGGCATCAACCTATGCAAATCACGCAGTAACTATTGTCGGATGGGATGACAATTACTCAAAAGACAACTTCCTTACAACCCCTCCAGGTGATGGAGCATGGATTGTTAAGAACAGCTGGGGAGAGTCCTGGGGTGACAACGGCTATTTCTACATGTCTTATTATGACGGTGTGGGCGCTCAGGCAGGAACGCCTAACTATCTATACACTTACATATTGAACGATTCAATCAAACTGGACAAAAATTACCAGTATGACATTTCAGGCATAACTGACTATTTCATAACAGGAAAAGACGTAATATGGTATCAGAACGTATTCAATGCAACCGACAATGAGCTGTTAACTGCATTTTCAACATATTTCAACACAACCACTGACTGGCAGGCTTACATTTATGTAAATGATGATTTGAAACTCACCAAGAATGGGTCAAGCGTTGCGGGCTACTTTACATTCTACCTGAATCAGTTTATTCCATTAAAAGTTAATGACACGTTCAGGATTGCTTTAAAAATAAATGCTTCAAAATATGCGAGCTTTCCTGTTTCAGAAAACGCTAGTTTCTTAAAAACACTCTACAAACCGGGCGTTTCATTTTTCAGCTATGACGGTGAGACCTGGAATGATTTATATGAATACAAATTTACAGGCTATGACCATACATACACATCTCAAGTAGCCTGTATTAAGGCATTCACAACATTTACAACTTTAAACACAACTGTAAAAGTGGATAACTACAATGTTTCAATCAAGACTCCAAGCAATATTATTGCTCAGGTTTTGGACAGTTACGGAAACAATGTAAGCGAAGGTGTGGTATGCTTTGTCATTGATGGAAACACTTATTACGCTAACGTTTCAAACGGAATCGCTAACTTAAGTATAAGCTTCGACAAGCTGGGCGAATTTGAAGCTAATGTATTTTACTCTTCAGATTCCTTATTGAACCCGTCCAATACTACAACATTGATTAACGTATCAAAAGCTGATGTCAATTTATCAGTTTGCTTAAACGATGCATTAACATTTGATGATGTCATAGCTAACATCACATTAAACGCTTTAAACGGAGATAATCTCTCATCTGCAGTGTTCTAACTTATCAATAACAGAACCTATGAAGTAAATGTTGTAGATGGAAACGCATCATTTACAGTTCCTGATTATTTACCTGCAGGTGAATATGATGCGGCAGTAATTTTCAATAACTCAGACAAATATTATGATGCGATTTTCTATGCCAATTTCACAGTATTTAACAGAACAGTCGAAATGAACATGTCTCTTGATGTATTTGATGTCAAAAATATTTTAGTCAATGTAACCTTAAACGACACTGTCAGCTCAACTGTGACTCTACACATGAACAATGAAACATATGTGATTAATGTTACAGACGGATTCGGACAGCTGGCTGTTGAAAACCTGGCCTATGACAATTACACGGCTTTAGCGGAATTTGAGGAGGAAGGATACTTCAGAAGCAATGCAAGCGGAGAAATCGAATTGAGGTTAATCAACACTTATATAAACTCATCAGATGTCGTAATGTATTATCATGACGGAACCCGTTTCGCTGCAGGTCTTTTCGATGAAAACAATAATGCGCTGTCAAACCAAAGCGTCATATTTTCAATCAATAATGTCAATTACACAAGAACGACTGATGAAAACGGATTAGCATCAATCGCTATCAACCTGGTAAGCAATAACTATACTGTGGGCATCATATTCAACGGAACTGACATCTACAGAGGATTTTCACACAACTGGAATCTCACAGTACTCTCAACATTGTCCGGAAAAGACGTTACAAAATATTACAGGAATAACACCCAATATTATGTAGCTCTATATGATAGCGAGGGCAATGCTATGGCTAATCAGAATGTTTCAATGAACATTAATGGAGTATTTTATAATAGAACAACAAATGAAAGCGGTGTTGCACGTTTAAACATCAACCTTAATCCGGGAACATATATACTGACTGCATTGAATCCTGTTACCGGTGAACAGATGAGCAACACTATTGTCGTATTGTCAAGAATCGTTGAAAATCACGACCTTGTGAAACACTTCAGAAATGATTCCCAGTACTATCTTAAGATATTGGATAATCAGGGAAATCCTCTGGAGCAAAGAACAGTCAAGTTCAATATCAACGGAGTTTTCTATTATCGTGAATCTGATGAAAACGGTCTTGTCAGACTGAACATCAATTTGGGTCCGGGAACTTACATTCTGACTGCAATGTATGACGGATATGCTGTTTCAAATAATATAACTGTTCTTCCAACAATCCAATCAGATGATTTGGAAATGTCTTATAAGGACGGATCCACATTCAACGCAACCTTACTGGATTCTGTCGGACAGCCTGCAGTTAATAAATCTGTTATTTTCAATATCAACGGTGTATTCTATAACAGGACCAGTGACGCTCAGGGTATTGCACATCTAAACATCAATCTGATGTCCGGCGAATACATCATCACTTCAACTTATGAAGGATTGAGCGTTTCAAACAGAATTACAATTCATTAGAGGTTTAACCTCTATATTCTTTTTTTTCACCGATATGCATCTGAATGAAATTATTCAATTCATAATTTTTTAATTGATTTATTCATTTCATAGTAAATTTTCTAATATTTTTTCATTTTTTTAATAGATTTCAATAATTTTTCTATTTTCCATAGCTTATTGTTATTAGAAATGGTTATATACCATGTGAAATAAAGTGATATATCGTAGAATTAATAATCGAATTTATTATTTTATGGAGGAATAATAAAAATGTCATTGAACTTTAAAAAGACTTTTTTATTGTTATTCGCTCTTTTTGCTATTTTAATTATCATTCCTACTTCATTTGCTTATGATAATGATGAAATCATGGATTCTAATGATGATTCATTAGCTGCAGCAAATGATGTAATTTATGTTTCTACAACAGGTAATGATACTAATGACGGAAGTCAGGACAATCCCCTGGCCACTGTCAAAAGGGCATTAACCTTAGCGAATTCAAACAATCAAAGTCAGATTTATATATTAACTGGTGTTTATGAAGAATACGACTTGGAAATTCTATCTAATGTTGACATCACCGGATTGGGTAATGTTACAATAGATAGTCAGGCAAAAGGAAGAATTTTTACAATCGACAAGGACTTAAAGGTAAATCTGGAAAATCTTAATTTGATTAATGGGGAAGGACAGGACGATATTTACATTCCATATTCAGGCTATCAGAACGGTGCCGGAGCTATTTATGTCGGAGATTCCCTGGTGACAATGAACAACCTTACATTCATCGGAAATCAGGCTACTTCATGCGGTGGTGCTATTGTATGGGATGGACGCAATGGAGTAATAAGAAACTCCAGATTTATAGATAACTATGGCGGAACCTATGGGGGAGCTATCGACTGGGAAGGAGATAACGGCAGAATTGAAAACTGTACTTTCATTTCCAATCAGGCTGAAAACGGTGGAGCTTTATTTTATGAGGGATATGTATTGAACCTCATCAATTCTCATTTTGAAAGCAATGTTGCAGGATGGGGAGGTGCAGTTTCAATCATCAGTACTTCCCAAAGTGATGACAATTACGTAACAGGAAACACTTTCATCAGAAACGAGGCAGATTCTTATGGAGGAGCTATCGTTTTGGATAACGAACAGCTAGTGTCCTGTTCATCATACACAATCATCTCAAAAAATAAGTTTGACGCAAATATAGCTGCATACGGTGGAGCTATCAGCTCATATTATGCAAACACCGATGTGATTTCAAATATTTTCACTAACCACACATCAGCATCATACGGTGGGGTAATCGCAAGCAGCGGTGTATTATATCTTCAGAACAATACAATGAAAAACTCCAAAGCAAGCACAATAGGTAATGAAATCTATAATGTAGGTACTTTTGAAGGATTTTTAAACATCACTTTCATTGACGGAAAGACTGTTAACGTTACCGGCCAATCAATCAGATTAAATGCTACAGTAACTGATGATATGGGAAATGCAATCAGTGGAGGATCTGTAAAATTCACAGTAAACGGTACTGAAACATTATATTCACCTTCTGTTCTGACTGAAGGTTTCTGTCATGTTGCTTTTGCACCTCGCTTGAACGGAACTTACATAATCTCAGGTAACTACGGAAGCGTATCAGGCAGATACTCCAATGTAACTGTCGGTTATATTGTTGTAACAAATGCATCCGCAGACTATTTCGGTCCTATTTATTTGTCAGAAGAGCTCGGAAATGATGCAAATGTGGGAAGCGAATCAAGCCCTGTTGCAACATTTGAAGTTGCATACAGTTTGGCCAGCCGTGAAGGAGCATCAAAAACCATTATTATCAGACCGGGACACTATGAAGTTGCAAGGTATGACATATCATTCACCTCATTTACAATAATCGGTGAAGGAAATCCTATTCTGGATGCCGGCGACAAGTTCATGTTCTCATTTACCGGATATGCAAGCAATGTCTTCAACGTAACAGGTGTTACCTTGGCTAACGGATATGCGGCATCAAGCACATATGCAGGCAACTATGCCGGAGGAGCTATTTTCTTTAAAGGAGGACATTTATACCTTAAGGATGTTTCATTTATCAACAACACTGCAGAAGATTTCGGTGGAGCAATTCATGTAAATAAGGGATTCAACTTAAATTCCGGAGCCACATATGTCGGTGAGGCAACTATAATCAACTGTACGTTTATCAACAACCAGGTAATCGGTCATGACAGCTATGACAGGAATGTCGGTGGAGCAATCTCAACCTATGGCGGAGAAGTTACTATCATCAACTCAACTTTTACAGGCAATTACGCCAGATTCGGTGGAGCCTTAGGTATTGAACAGTATCACGGTGGAATGACTGTCATCAACTCCACATTTTCAGATAATGAAGCTTCAAGATTCGGTGGAGCGATTTACTTTGATACAGTAACACCATTCACCGCAGAAATCTATAATTCAACATTTGACGGCAATACTGCGATGACAGGCGGAGCAGTTTATATAGGTGACGGTGTTGTCGACGGATGTGACTTCACAAACAACCGTGCAAGCAATGCGGGTGCTTTGCTTGTTGAAGGAGATGATGTAATTACAAACAACAACTTCGAAAACAATACTGCAGATAAGGTTGGAGGAGCTATTGTAATTAATAAAAATCCTTCACAGGTATTCACAAATGTATTCACAGTCAAACTGGAAAACAATACAATCACTGACTGTAGGGCGGAAAATGCAAGTGAAATCTATTTGGACAATAAGTTATATGTCAGCGGACTTCAAATCACAGTTTTAGACAATTCCACCAAATTTTTCACACCGTCCGCATCATCCACAATCTATGCAAATGTCACTGATGATATGGGCAATTCAATATCCACTTCCTCTTTTGCATTCATAATTGACGGTGAATATTTCAACACAACAGTTAACGATGGTGTTGCATCTATTGAAAGATTAATTACATTAGATGATAACAATAAAGTTGTAAGCGCTGATATTCTGGCAGTTAAAAACAATGTCACAGTCAAGACTGGTATTATAAGACTTGCAACTGGTGAAATAATAATCGATTTTAATGATGTAAGCGGAATCATAGGCGAGAATATTACAATTCCTGTTCAGGTTTTAGATGAGGACGGAAATCCTATAGACAGCGGAATTCTGACTGTTATATTCAACTCAAAAACATTCAACGCCACTATTTCAAATGGTGTTTCCAATGTTGAAATTGCACTTCCGGATGAAATCGGAATCTATCCTGTAACCACCCAATATGGAAACGTTTCACTTACACGCAATGTCACTGTATTAAAAGCCAGTCCAACCATTTCAATTGAAGCTAATGATTCATTTGTCGGATTAAACGAAAGCATTATTATCAAATTAAATGATGATGCTGTCGGAGATATATCAGTAATCATAGACAATGAAACTTTCACAAAAACTCTGGAAAACGGATTGGCCAGTTTGGAAATAAGTAATCTGGAAAATAGAACCTACACAGTAATTGTAGTTTATAACGGAAATGAAAAATACAACAATGCAAGCGTAAATGCAACATTTAACGTATTCAAAGTAGCGGACTATGAGATAAGCGCCAAAACAAACCAGATATCTGAAGGCGAAAACCTGACAGTGAGCGTTGATCTTCCAAAAGACGCCAAATCCAATGTAACAGTAACAATTGCTGATAAAAACTATACCGAAAGCGTCATCGATGGCACAGCCACATTCAATATAGAAAACCTGAAAGCTGGCCAGTATAAACTGACAGCCACATATTCAGGTGATGACAAATACACGGAAAAATCAGCTGAAATCGATGTTATCGTATCAAAAGTAAGTGATTATGAAATGAGCGTAAACTCAAGTGTTTCCCGTGAAGGAGACAATACAACTGTTGTCATCGCATTGCCTGAGGATGCTAACGGAAAAGTGATTGTATCCATCAGCAATAAGACATACGAAGCAGACGTCTTAAACGGATCAGCAGTTTTAAACATCACAGACTTGAAAGAAGGCACTTATGAAATGAACGTCACATATAACGGCGATTCAAAATATCTTAAAAAATCCATAAAAGATAATGTGACAGTAATCTCCCCGATTAACGTAAAGTTAACGGTAGATGATGTTGAAAAGTTCTATGGAGGAACTGAAAGATTAATCGTTAATCTCTTTGACCTGGACAATAATCCGCTGGACAATGTAAGCGTTTTCATTACAATTAATCATGTGACCTATACCAGAACAGTTGTGAACGGAACCGCAAGCTTAGGATTGAATCTGAATCCGGACACTTATGAGGTCAATGTCCTCTTCAACGGTACAGATGACTATGATGCAGTGTCTGTCAATGCATCAGTCCTTATCAAAAGCACAATCAATGCATCAGATATTGTAAAAGTATTTAGAAACGGAACTCAGTTCTATGCAAGCGCATTGGACAGCCAGGGAAATCCTTTAGCTAAAACGAATCTGACATTCAACATCAACGGAGTATTATATAACCGTACAACCAATGAAGAAGGTATTGCCCGTTTAAACATCAACTTGAACAGCGGTGTCTATATCATTACTTCAATAAACACGGTTACCGGACAGAGAATTGCCAATAACATTACAGTCATAGGTAAAATCATCGAAAACAATGATTTGACCAAATACTATAAAAATGATTCACAGTATCATGTTAAAGTCCTTGATGATGAGGGAAATGCTGTAGGTGCCGGTGTAGATGTGTCATTCAATATTAACGGCGTATTCTATCATCGCCTGACTGATGAAAACGGTATTGCAAAATTAAACATTAACCTGCAGCCTGGTGATTTCATCATCACTGCAGAATATGGCGGTTATGCCGTTTCAAATAATATTAAGGTATTGTCCGTACTGTCCGCTGAAGATCTGCATATGTCTTATCTTGACGGTCAGAAATTCGAAGCTAAATTGCTTGACGGTCAGGGAAATCCGTTCAAAGGCCAAGGAGTATTATTCAATATTAATGGTGTTTTATACAACCGTACAACTGACGGTGACGGTATTGCCCGTTTAAACATTAATTTGCAGGCTGGCCAATACATTATCACTTCAATGTATAACGGATACGGAATCGCAAATACAATTACAATAGCATAAGAGGAATTTAAAATGAAAAGATTATTTTTCGTTTTTTTCATTTTCATGATTTTTATCGGTTTCACATCACTGTCATTTGCAAGTGATGTGGCTGATAATTCCTTTGAAAATGATATTTTGGAAAGTCAAGACATTAGCGAAAATATTTCAGCTAATGAATACTGGTATGAATCAATGCCAACTGATGAGAGTGAAACAGTTAACTATAACGGCGGAAATCAGGATATTGATTTTCACACGATTATAGATGACTATTTTGCAAGTCCTGAATCTAAAAGATATTTCGGAGGATTAAAGCTTTATGCATATGTAAATGACGACACTGTCCATCGTGTTGAACTTAAAGATTATAATGGGGCGGCCACATACATTAAATTTAATCTGAATCTGGTCGAAAGCCAGCTTAAAGACGGTGAAAACAAAATAACAGTCCATCCTGATGAAAGTCAGATGTATGCCTATACCTGCTGGCAATACAGTTTTGCTCCGGCTACAGTTTATTATAAAACAGAAAGCTATAACTATTCATCCACTCCATACCCGTCATCTCTGGATTATGTCATCGGAGATAACAAAACAGTCACTATCAACATAAATTATAATGACTCTTTAAATGACATTATAAAAAATTTGGATTTCTACGTTTACATCAATGATGAAAACACCTATAAAATAGCTGATGTCGGCCTTAACAGAGAAATCAAACTGAATCTATATGACATCAGGGATTATCTGACAAAGGAAAACAATATATTATTCCTCCACCACGATTTCAACGGCACTTCAAACCTTTCCACTTTATACAATAAGCTGACCGTAAATGTCGTGGAACCGATTTATGATTACTATATAACCACTCCCGATCCAAGCTACATTGACGAATATGTGAGAAACACCAATGAATATGTTACAGTATACAATTATTACTGGGAAGGTATAAGCGAGGAAATGCAGATGGTAACCATGTGCGTTTACATAAACGACATTGAAGGATACAACTGGGATTTTATCAGGGGAGTTAAGGCAAATGAAACCCAGTTCACCTTTAACCTAAAGGACATTTCATCCCAGCTTGAGGAAGGTAAAAACACTTTGTATTTCGCTCCCTACACAAAAGATTTCTATAATCTGTTCCTGGGAGATAACTGCACTTTCAATCCATTGACAGTTTATGTCAAAAAGACAGCTACCGTAAACGATTACGTTTCAACTCCAGTACCCTCTGAAGTATACTACAAATCCGGCGAAGACCAAAACATTGAGGTCAATATAAGCTATCCGGATACTGTTGACCTTTCAGGCTATTCAATGTTTGTATATATCAATGGTGAGGAATTCAAAGACCGTGTGGCCATATCCGGAGTCGACTCAGGAGCAACATCATTCACTTTCAATTTAAAGGATATTTCAGATAAGCTGACTGAAGGAGTGAACAATCTGACTTTCCATCCGAATACAGGAATGCTTGAATATGATATCCGTGGAGAATTAATATTCAACCCGTTGAGAGTCATATTATCCGATGGAATTATAAACACGACATTAACAGTTAATCCAACTTTAAATCTGACAGTCAATAAGACTTCACAAATCAGGGCAAACTACACTCCTAGCTCTGCCAAAATCACATATTCAAGTGATGACGAGTCAATAGCTGTTGTGGATGAAAACGGACTGGTTACAGGAATCAGTCAGGGAATTGTAAACATAACTGTAATTGTTGGTGATGATTTAGTATATAAAATCAGCAATGCAACAGTATGCGTAAACGTAAGTGAGGCTTCATTAATCGACACTTCAATAGTTATGGATAATGACACAATCCTTTTAAACGTATCAGATACTTTTGCAATCAATCCGACAATAACTCCTGAAGGCCTTAATGTCACTTACCTCTGCAGCGATGAGGATATTGTTAAGCTTGAGGGAAATGTAATCACCGCCCTAAAAGAAGGTTCAGCAGTTATCACGTTAACTGTCGGTGATAATGTAACATATAAGATTAGTTCTCTATACGTGAATGTCACTGTTTTAAAAATCAAAACCTCACTGTCTGTTGATGATGTATTGATATTAAATGAAAGCGACGTTTCAAGGTTAAATGTAAATATCACTCCGGGTGATGCGAAAGGAACATTTTCATATTTCAGCTATGATACTGATGTTGCAACAATTGATGACAATGCTACAGTAACCGCTGTTTCAAACGGAACTGCCTTGATTTCAATAATATTCAAGGAAAATGACAGGTATATGACTTCAAATGCAACAGTCACTGTAGTTGTCTTAAGTGTAGTTCCTCCTAAAGAGAATCTGACTCTTGAGGCCACCTCAGATGAAATTACATTAGGAGAAAATGCCACAGTGACAGTTAACGGCTTTAAAAACGCCTGCGGAAATGTCACTTTAAGCATTGCCAACAGCACATATTCAAACGAGATAGTCAACGGAAGCGTAAGCTTTGTTATTTTGAATTTAACTGAAAATGCAACCGCATTTATCTATTATGAAGGTGATGGCAACTACAATAATGCATCAGCCAGCGTAGACATTGTAGTTAAAAATAAACCAGAAACAGGCTACATCATAACTGCAGAGAATTTAACTAAATATTTCCACGGTCACGAAAGCTTTGTCGTTAATGTAACGGATTATGAAGGCAATCCTGTAGCAAATAAATCAGTTGAAATCAGCATTAATGGAATTCCTTATACCAGAACAACAGATGAAAACGGATCTGCAAGCATTGCAATCAATTTGGGCGCAGGCATCTATAATGTAACGGCAAGCGCCGATAACGATACCGTCAACTCAACAATATGCGTATTGACAACAGTAAACGGAAGCGACATTACAAAAGTTTTCAGAAACGCAACTCAGTACTATGCAACATTCCGTGACACTGAAGGCAATCTGCTTGATGACGGCACACTGGTGCAATTCAATATTAATGGTGTGATGTATTACCGTGAAGTTATTGCAAACGGAACCGCCAGATTAAACATCAACTTGGCTCAGGGCACTTATATCATCACGGCTTACAATCCTGCCAATAATGAAATGGCTTCAAATACAATCACAGTCATTGCAAAAATCGTTGAAAATCATGATCTGGTTAAATATTTCAGAAATGACTCCCAGTATGTTGTAAGAATCTTGGGCGATGACGGCAATCCTGTCGGTGCAAACGAGACAGTAACGTTCAACATCAACGGTGTAATGTATGAAAGAAAAACCAACGAGTCAGGATATGCCAAATTAAACATCAATCTAAGCCCTGGAGAATACATCATCACAGCGATGTATAGAGGATGTGCAGTTGCAAATAATATCACTGTAAAGCCGACATTAACCGCTCAAAATATTGAAATGAGCTACAGGGACGGCACCCAGTTCAAGGCAAAACTGGTTGACGGACAGGGAAATCCTATATCTGAAGCTAATGTTGAGTTTAACATTAACGGCGTATTCTATAACAGGACAACGGACAGCACTGGCACAGCAAGTTTAAATATTAACTTGTCAAGCGGCAAATACATCATTACTTCCAGATATGAATATGCCATCATTTCCAATGAAATAACTATTTTATAGAGGATTTTATCCTCCATCTTCTTTTTTTTAAACATTTTTCATTAATTTTAAAGTATTATTAAAAATTATTCATTAATAAATTATTTTAAATAGTAATTATATATTATATAGTAGGTGATAAAATGATAGTTAGTATTATAGGTGGAACAGGTCCTCAAGGACTTGGAATCGGTGAAAGATTAGCTATTGAAGGCGTTGATGTTATCATCGGTTCTAGAAAAGAAGAAAAAGCTTTAGATGTTGTTGAACAAGCAAAAAAAGATTTAGCAGACTATGATTTATCAAACATGCGCGGTATGGCAAACGAAGATGCTGCAAAAGAAGGTGATATCTTAATCATCACAGTACCTTTAGCAGCTCAAAAACCAACTGTCGAAGGAATCAAGGAATTCTGTAAAGACAAAATTGTCATGGACGCAACAGTACCATTGGAAACAGCTATCGGCGGAAAACCATTCAGATTCATTGACCTGATGGAAGGATCAGCTGCAGAAAGAACCGCTTCAATTCTTGAAGGAACCGGTGCAAAGGTAATCTGTGCATTCTGTAACATTTCAAACTCACACCTTGCTAACATTCCTGAAGAAATCGACTGTGACTGTCTGATTGCAGGAGATGACAATGATGCAAAAGCAACCGCAGCAGAACTTATCAATAAGATTCCTGGAATCAAAACAATTGACTGTGGTATCCTGGAAAAAGCACGTATCATTGAAAAAATCACACCATTACTTATTGGATTAAACATCAAATACAAATCCCATTATGGTGGATTAAGAATAACCGGAATTAATTTCGATTAATTCCACATTTTTTTCTTTTTTTGATTAAAATGGATGAACTGGAAGATTTAATCGGAAAAAACATCTCCCAAATTGACGGAGATATCATCGATGCATTTGCCGATATTGATGTTAGGGTAGCCATACTTGAATACAAATATAAAAACTGTAGAAAGAGATATCCGTCCGATTCTTTCAGATTAGCCAGCATAAATTTTACAAATCCCTTATCATTTGATGAGTTATTTGATTTTAATAAGATTTTCATATTTTGGCATTTCAGGGGAACAATCACTGATTTGGAACTGTTTGATTTAACGCTAGATAAGGATGTTCTGAAAAAGGATTATGAATTAATCATTGATAAGATTGAAAATGGCGAGGCCCATAACCTGAGGGCAGGAGACACCATGTATTTAGCCGCCAAACGATTGGATGGTGAGATTTTGATTAATGGTGTCAAGACAAATCAGAGGGATTTTGTTTTAAAGGTGAAATATCTTCAAAAAATTTTGGATGAAATTAAATTATTTTAATATTACTATTCATTTTAACCAGTAAACTATATATTTGATGTTTTTTTCATTACAATTTTGGCCTGTGGCTTCAACAAGCTTTAAATAAGATTTAAAATATATTTTAGAAGGACCTCACAATAAAATTCTTTTTGGAAGGAGGTGAATAAATATGAAATTATTTTTAATTGCTATTTATTCTTTTATCAGCTCGTTATCCAACTCGGAGATTTTGATAGACTTTCCAAGCATCTTAAGTGGAGGTGAGAATAATGGAGCTAATTATCTTCATTATAGGAACATATTTTTTCAATATTCTGACAATAATGTTCTTGATAAGATGTAAAAGATAATAGTTAAAATTCTCACCCAATATGGGATAATTGAATATAAACAAATTTATGAAGGAATTTAACAAAAATTGTTTTCGTGAGGTCTTTTCCTGAGATAGCTACTATTCAATTATCTTTTTAGTTAAATTTATATATGTTAGTAATAATATATTGATACAGAGAATTACTTTTTAGTAAGCCTCTATTAAGATGCAAAAAGAATTTTTTAATGTCTAGTGGAATTGTGGAGATGTATTTCTCTGCAATAGACATTAATTTAATAAAATATGTGCTTTTTTTGATTTATTTAATTTATATTTAATTTTTTTTATAAAAACAGATAATTTAAAAAAATAAGAATGGGAAATTATACGAAATGGAAAGCAATATTTCCCATTAAAGCTTGTAAAGGAATTTGAAATACGTTCATGCCGTGTTGTGACATTGCAGTACTAACAGCATCTCCTCGAGACATTGTTCCGGCAACATTGCTGCTTCCGGCATATCCGTTGTACGCATCATTTGCACGGATATCGTCAACAATGCCTTCACCAAATATGGCATTAGCAGCATCATTGTTAATACCGATTATTAAATGTGGCGTAAAGTCGTACGTGTATGTCATGATGTCACGGGCAGCGCCGTAAGGATCATCTGGGCTGTCTTGATGTATGTTGTGCAAAGTTTGGCCCTGTTCGTTAAATGAACTTCCCGGATAAATCCATTCAAAGCCGGTAATTGAGAACTTCGCAGCCATATCAATACCTCCGCCACCACCTTCTTCAACATCATCTGCAATCACAAGAACTGGACTTGCAATTGTTGAGATTAAAAATCCAACAATTATGACCAGTATTATCAAAAGAATTGTAGTTGCTCTTTTCATGATTAACTTTTATAATCTCTTTAAATATTTAACATTATCTTTTTTAAATACTAACAGACAGATATGATATCATGAAAAAAGTCAAAATCACAATATTAAAGACAACTCTGCAGGAAGATTTGGCTCGAGAATACGGAATTGAAGGTCTTTCCACATGTCCTTTAATGAGTGAAGGTCAGGTATATTATGCTGATTATGCAAAACCTGAAAACTTCTGCGATGAGGCATGGAAAGCAATATATCAGTATGTTTTCGCACTGGCTCATGGCGTTGATGAGCTATTCTACTATTCAGACTGGATTAAAACTCCGGGTGTAGCTATTGTCAGCTGCAATGACGGTCTGAGACCTGTTATCATGAAGCTTGAAGCGACTGATATAGAGTCTGTTGCGGAGGATTAGATGCCGATATGTCCTAATTGCGGAAATTATGTGCCTTTAGGCGATCATTCATGCAGCTGCGGAACTACAATCGCTTATCATGATGAATATGAAGGAGGGTCTACGGACACGCTTCTGGACAGTCCTTATAGCTATGATTTTCTAAATGAACTCTATCACAATGATTTTCATATTCTCTGTCTTGACCAGATGGATGAGCAAATAGCTGAAATTGAAGAAAAATACTCTGCCAAGTTTAGGGATTATTTAACTTCAGGACCAGTATTTATTTTGAGCTTTGATGTTGAAGAGAAGTATTTTGATGCGATAATAAGGGCATCCTATGATTCATCATATGCATATAATGATGTTGAAATCATTGAGGATATTGTAACGCCTGATTTGTCAAAGCTGTATTCAAGCGAGGAGTTCAGACGTCTTGTAAGAGAAAAAGAAAAGGAAATTAACTCCAAATTTGTATCCTGTAAATTGAGGTTTTTAGGTGGGGATTTACGAATTTTCGTTAGTTTTCAAGGTTTGCACGTATTTTTCCTAAACGGTAAGGATTTGGTTTTTCGCGATTAGAATGAATCGAATTCCTTTTGTGCATTTTCAAAAAAGTATCCAAGGTCACGTCCAACAACAAAGATATGGGTCACGGTAATTGAAACGCTCATTTCATAGCTTTCATTGACCTTTCCCCAGGTAATCAATGGTTGAATCTGCTTGCCGTTTGTTTCACATGATGTAATCATGTCAAAGTCAACCCATGGAATGCATGAGAAATTTGCAATGTTTGTATAGTCTCTTTTCATCATATCCAGTGTGAATCCTTCATTTTCACCGGACAATATTTCATCTGACAATTCCTTTACATAATCATGCCATTCAAGGATATCATCAAATTCCTGTGGTGTTTTGACTTTCATTTCCCTATATATTTCTAATTCTTCATTCATTATGGGGGTGACTCCTTCAAGATAATCATATTCAACTGCTTCATCATCTATTATTCTTCTTTTTAAAGTTTCAACGCTATTTACTGCATTAATCAGACAGCCTAAAGACAAAATGAAAAATGAACAGTCATTTTCTTTAGAGAATTTCCATAGCTTTTCAACGTTAACTCTTGCAGACATTGTGTATCTTGAGGATTGAAAGTCATAGAATGGGTTGTTTTTTAAGTCGAAATCTATTTTTTTCATAATTATACCTTAATTATTTATATTAATTATTTATATATTAAATATTGTTAAATAATTATGTTATATAGGTTTTGTTAAAATGAAAGTGGTAATTGTCGGCGGAGGAGCTGGAGGAATCTCAACAGCTTCCAACATTCGTAAAATTGACAAAGATTGTGAAATAGTTGTTCTGACAAGGGATGATAAGGTTGCATACTCACCATGCGCTATTCCTTATGTTTTGTCCGGAACAATCAAATCTTTTGATGATATTGTAATGAGAACACCTGAAGACTATAAGAAAAAGGATATTGATGTCATAACTGAAGTTGAAGTTACAGCAGTTGACAGTGATAAAAAGACTGTTACTTATGAATCCGGTTCCAAATCAAAAACCATAAAATATGATAAATTGGTTTTGGCCACTGGTGGAAACCCATTTGTTCCTCCAATGGAGGGTGTGGATTTGGATGGTGTTTATCAAATCAGAAACATTGATGACGGTAAAAAAGTTCAGGAAGCAATGAAAGACGCTAAAAGTGCAATAGTCACAGGTGCCGGTTTGATTGGTATTGAAATTGCATTCGCTTTAATGAAACAGGGTATAAATGTCACATTAAGTGAAATGATGCCTCAAATCGTACCAAGATCCCTTGATAAGGACATGTCTGACATATTGGTCAAATATCTTGAAAGTGAAGGCATCAATGTCGTTTTAGGAAAACCAATCACTAAACTGGTTGGTGAGAAAAAGGTTGAAAAGGCATGCTTCGGTGATGAAGAGTTAATTGATGCTGATATGGTTATTTTAGCTACTGGTGTTAGAGCAGAACTCGACCTTGCTAGAATGGCAGGATGTGAAGTTGGAAGATGGGCTATTCTTGTAAACGACAGAATGGAAACTTCAGTGGAAGACGTATATGCTGTTGGAGACTGTGTGGAATCAAAAGATCTGATTTTAGGATTCAATACTATTTCCCAGTTAGGTACCACAGCTGTTCGTGAATCAAAAACATTGGCCCGTACAATCTGTAACAAGAAATCCAAATTCAACCCGGTTTTAAATTCAATGGTATCCAAAGTCGGTAACCTGGAATTTGGTGCAGTGGGATATACCACCAGTTTTGCTCAGCAGAACAGAATCAGGCCTGTCGTACAGAAAGTTGAAGCACTGACAAGGGCACGTTACTATCCTAATGCAAAACCTATGGATATTAAAGTTATTTGTGATGGAAATGGAACCATTATAGGCTGTCAGATCATAGCAGAAGAAAGGGTTGCTGAAAGAATTGATACTATGACATTAGCAATCACTGAAGGTTTAACCTGCTTTGATTTAAGTAATATGGAATTTGCTTATGCACCGCCGGTATCTATGGTTACAGATCCATTGATTCTTGCTGTTGAAGAAGTAAGCAAAAAATTCAGTTAAATGGGAGGAAAATTTTATGGCAGAAAATCCACATCACGGTCATGGTCATCATGGTCACGGGGGTCAGATGACTCCTGAACAACAAAGACAAATGATTGAACAGGAAATCAAATTATCCAGAAACTTAGGTCAAATCAAATACAAAATATCTGTTATGAGTGGAAAAGGAGGAGTCGGAAAATCCACAGTTGCAGCTAACCTCGCAGAAACTTTCCAGAAATTAGGATTTGCAACAGGTATATTGGATGCTGATATTCACGGACCTAATATTCCTAAAATGTTAGGCCTGGAAGGTGAAGACTTATATATTAATGAAAACCGCAATATGGTGCCTGTTGAAGCTCCAAGCGGTCTTAAAGTAATGTCAATGGCATTCATGCTCGACAGTATCGACACTCCAATCATATGGAGAGGACCTCAAAAATCAGGTTCCATCAAACAGCTTATTGCAGAAGTGGAATGGGGACCACTTGATGTTTTGATTATCGATAACCCACCTGGAACCGGAGATGAACCATTAACAGTCTTACAGACTATTCCGAACACTGATGCAGTAATTATGGTAACCACTCCTAATGTCGTATCACAGGAAGACGTTTTAAAATGTGTAAAAATGGTCAATATGATGAATGTGGAAAATATCGGTCTTATTGAAAACATGGCATACTATATCTGTCCACATTGCGGTGAAAAGTTAGATATCTTCGGTGAAGGTGACGGTGAATCATTTTCTGAAGAAATGGAAATCAAATATCTCGGTGATTTGCCATTAACAGAAAAAGTAAGTGACTCACCAAATCAGGACGGTGTTGTATCAACAATCGATCCTGAAGGCGAGGTTTCAAAAAGATTTGAAGAAATCGTCGGTAAAATAAAAGAAGAATTTCTTAAAGAAGAGTAATGTAGCTGACGCTGGCCATGTTAATTAGATATCCCACAAATTTGGGATTATCTATTTTTTCTATTTTTTTAATAACATAATCCTTGTTTTCATCCATTTCATTTAAACGGTAATATTCCATTCCACGTTCATATTCGACCAAATCAGTGAAAATCGGAATGATGTAGTTCCCGTCATTTCCATGGGGGATAGTAAGAACGTCATTATTTTCAGTTGATATGATAAACTCGTTTTCGCTAAGGTAATCCTTAATTTCATTATCTGTTTTTTCAATAAGTTCTGGATTGTTGTTTTCACTGTGGATATAGCTCATATTAATTAATTGCTTCAATTCCGGATGTTTAATATCTTCAATTTTCATTGTTAATAATTTTTGATTTAATGATATTTAGTTATATCTAAAAACAATATTTATGAGTCAGGACAATTTTTATCACTGAGAACAATTTTCCTCTCTAAAAGCAATATTTATGACTTAGAACAATTTTCATCGCTCGCTTCAACAAAGTATTTATTTTAAGATATCAAATATTAGTTTAAATAATTTTGAGGTGATTTTTTGAATTATTCGCTATGGAATCAGTTTGAAAATTTTGTAAATGAAGACTATGAAAAATGTTTTTCTCCAGTATCAGTATTGCCTTATTTGGCTCTAAAACATAATTTCAATCATGAAAAGATTATAAAAGATTTGGATGATGATTATTGTTTAAAAAATATCAGTCTAATGGATATATCTAAATTAATCAATGATTTTTATTCTTTTAGTGGAATTAAAAATGAAAATGCATTTAAATTTATAATGCATGAAGTCATCGATAATATGTATGAACATTCTCATTTTACACAGGCTTATGCATTATCTAAAGCTTGTGCAAATATTATTGATTATTGTTTTTTAGATAATGGGATTTCCATTCAAAAATCTTTTGAAAATAATAATTTTGATTTTAAAGATGATTGTGATGCAATTTTAAAAGCAATCAATGGAAAATCTACTAAACAGGTTTCTGGATATATAGAAAGGGGTTATGGATTAAATAATATTATATCATTACTTACTTTAGAAAATAATGGGTCTGTATTAATAGCTTCAAGAAAAGGTGCTGTTTATATTGATGGGAATAAAATATATTTAAAAGAACTATCAAAAAAATCTATTGAAGGTACATTAATATGTTTGAGGTTTGAAGTCAATCAGGATTTCGATAATTTTTATTCATTAATTGACGGTTTTCATAATTTTGAGGTATAATATGATAAAAATTAATTTATATGATGAATTTGGTTCTGATTTGGGTCAGAGATATTTGATTAAAGAAATATTTGAAAATTTAGATAATAATTCACAAAAAGTAATTTTTGATTTTAAAGACATTGATTTTGTCAGTCGCAGTTTTGCTCAGGAATATCTGAATCATAAAATGATGGCAGATTATGAAATTGAAGAAATGAATATTCCTGATGTTGTAAAAAATATGTTTAATGTCATTTTAAAAAATAATAATTTTGATGAGATGTATTAATCAAAAAGACTAACATACTCATCATAACCTTCTTTTTTTAAATCTTTTTTAGGAATAAATCTCAGTGCTGCCGAATTAATGTAGTATCTTTTTATCCCGTTTGGTCCGTCATTGAATTCATGGCCCAAATGGGAATTTGCCTTTTTGCTTCTCACTTCTGTTCTTACCATTCCATGTGAGAAGTCTCTGTGCTTTATTATTGCATTATCATTTGCCGGCTTGCTGAATGCCGGCCATCCACACCCTGAATCATATTTGTCCTTTGAAGTAAAGAGAACTTCACCATCTACCACATCTACATATATACCATCTTCAAAAAAGTTGTCATATTTTCCACTAAATGGTGCTTCTGTCATAGCAAGCTGTGTTATTTCATACTCTTGTCGGGTCAAGTGGTCGAATTCTTTATCATCAATTTGATTTAAATCAACATGACAATAGCCCTGCGGATTTTTTTCAAGGTACTTCTGATGATAGTCCTCAGCGTGGTAGAATCCATATATCTCATGTGCCTCCACAGCAATCTTTTTGCCCAGCTGCTTTTGCTTTTTATTTAAAAATTTAATCACAGGACTTCTCTGTGACGGCTCCTGCCAATAGATGCCTGTTCTATACTGTGTTCCGATATCGGTACTCTGACGGTTAACCGCAAAAGGATCAATGATTTTAAAATACTCTTCCAGTATCTCTTCAAGAGATATGATTTCGGGGTTGAATGTTACCTTAACGCATTCGGTGTGTCCGGTTTTACCGCTGCAGATGCTTTCATATGTTGGGTCATGAGTTTTTCCGTTGGCATATCCCACTTCAGTTACATTAACTCCTTTGAGTCTTGAAATGTATGCTTCAACACCCCAGAAGCAACCCCCTGCCAAATAGATAATCTGTTGAGATTTGTACATAATTATAGTTATCTAACTATCATTTAAAAAACTTTATATGAATTGAAAATCTTATTTAAATATAGGTATTGGAGGAATTTAATGTTTTACTCAACAATAATGAAAATCGATTCAATTGACAGATTAAGAGATATCAGAGATGCATTACTTGTAGAACAAGGTATTAATCCAACTCGTCAAGGAGAACAAGCTATTAAAGTTGTAGTTGAAAGAATTGATGAAATTCAAACTACACTAGACAAATCCGCTTCCAGAAATAAAAAGTGATTTTAGTGATAAGATTAGTTACTGGCCGCAGACGTTTGCTTAGAAAAAGAATGTATAAGTCTCCTCATGAAAGGAATAGAACTACTTATTTTCGTGAGAACAAAAGTGTAAAAAAACATTTTCAAAGCGATTATGTCAATCAGGAAAGAATTTATACTAAACGCAGGCCAAAAAGAGAAGCTGTATCTGGATTTAAGATGTCATACAGATATAGGGATTTAAAAGAAGGTAAAGATAAGGATGAAGAAGAAGATGAAGAGCTATAGCTTCAGGATTTCTTCTTTAGTTATTATCTTATTTTCGCTGTGAATATTCAGGATTAAACCTGAAAACTCATCATCGTTTTTTGCAAGCTCCTTGAACAAATCAACGGAGACTTCACAAGGTTTATAATCAGCTATTTCTAAATATTCAAAACCTTCATTGTAATTATCCATGTCAGAAAAGACAATTATTTTAAAATCATCCAATTTTCCCATTACAAGAAAGTCCTTTTCATGATCTTCACCTAAAGTAGGACATATGAAACTCATATTTTTCCCTCCGTGTCCATTCTGAAGTTCTGGGAATGAGGGTTAATGACTATTCCCTTGAAGTATTCGTCAGTTTCTCCTAATTGCCTAATGTCATCAGAAGAAAAGATTTTTTGGGATAGTGTTTCAAGAAACAGTTTGGATATCTTTTCCAGGCCTTCATCATATTGGCATACGTCAGTGAATACCGGAATGACATATTCCTTGGATTTTTCGGTCAATGTGAATTTAACCGGGAAGTTCTTTTCGTCAACAGGAGCCAGATAGACTTCACTTGGGTATGTTCTTTTGATATTGATTTTCACGCCGTCAAGCTCGGAAGCGGATTCCTTTTTAACTCTTTTTAGAATGGTTGCGTATAAATCAATAAAATCTTTCATCTGGCTTTTGCAGCCACCTTCACCGGTTTTTTTATAATATTCGTAATCTTTAAGTTGCATACTATTCTTCACAGTCGTGTACAGTTTCAGCAAATACTATAAATCCGTTGTCCGGTGCATTGATTGCAAGGCCTAAGAAATCTTCGTCTTCTGAGTATGATGCAACAATGTCTGCTCCGGTTGCTTTGTCGAATTCAAATTCTCCGCTGCCTTCCTGTTGTGAGAAGAATTCAACAGCATTGTTTGCTTCCTCTTCGCTGGTGTAAACTGGCAGGAAGTAGCTTTCATCGTCCTCTTCTTCGCCGATGAGCAATGCTACGATTTCAGTTTCCTCTTCTACTTTGTTTAATAAAATGATCAGTTCGCTGTGGTAAACTACATGGTCAATTTCATGAGCCAATTCGTTTAATTCTTCTTCTGATGCACCGTTATCTTCAAGTTCAATATATTGTTCTGTTAATTCTTTTAAATTATCTTCCATAATTATCACCTAAGAAATTATAATCAAAATAAGTTTTTTTTTTAAACTAATAAGCATTCTCTTCCTAAACACCACTAAAGGAATACAAACGAATGCTTATCATTAACCATCACCATTGTTCATATTATAAAAAAATAGTATGTAAAATATGAACAATACTATTTTACTACTTCAAAGTATTTAAGTGTTTAGGATTTTTTGCTGATTTTGGGAACAATCTTATATATAAGTTATGAGTATATCTGTAATTAATGAAAAGAATTATTCCAATACTTATGATATTTATCCTGATGGGATGTGTCTGTGCGGAGGATTTCTCAAAGGTAACTGTAAATGGCGAAAGCTTTGAAATTCCTTCCAAATTCTCTTCAGGAGACACCGGCCCCACAAAATATGTCTATAAGGATTTAAGAACGTTTGCAGTTTTATGCGTAGATGACTATATAATAAATAATTATGGAGGATTCTATAAAATAAGTGATTTAAAAGAGGAAATCTCAATAGACGGACGTCCCTGCATGCATCTGGTTACATATAACAAATATATTGACAGAAACGTTTCATATCTGTATTTTCCGGTAGAAAAATCTGTGTATTGCATCTGCTATCAGGGAAATGATGTCAACGAAAGCATTTCCCATATTGTTGAAAGTGCCAATTCCTCAGACATGTCCGACGATGCATTTTTCGGACTTTTAAATGAGGCATTCAATCAGTATCAGGATAGGCAATACCTTGATTCACTGAATGACGATAATTCATATTACAGCTATCAGACTAATAATCATGAGGATAGCAGTACAGATCAATTGGTTAAATGGTATTTGATTACTCACTGGTGATAAAAATGATTTGTCCAAACTGTCATAAGACTTACGAAGAAGGCAATGTGTTTTGCGTTGACTGCGGTGTGCGCCTTATTCCGGAAGAACTCCATTTCAACAATAATGGGGGAAATCCGATGGAAAGGCATTCTTCACGCTTCAAGTCATCCAAACATCCTAAAAGAGAACATGAAGCCCAAACTAATCAGCCTCGCATTGAACTGTCTTCCACAGACCGCAAGTTAGATGTTTTAATAATGCAAAATAAGGAACTGATTAAACAGAACAATAGGATTATAGAGCTATTGGAAAAGCTTAATCGCTGAAATCGCTTTCAATAGCTTTAATCAAATCATATATTATTTTGTTGGTGCCAACATCAATATTATATTTTTCTCCAAGCTCTATTACTTTTCCGTTTAAAGTGTCTATTTCTGTTTTTATTTTTCTTTTAATGTCCTGATGGGTTGAGGAATAATGGTTGTATGTGTCGGGAACAAGCTTTTCATAGAAAACCTTCCTGTAGTCATCGGAATTATCCCATAATGTAGTATATGGTGATGCGGTTATTACATTGAATATTTCATCGATAATACTGTCCATCAGTCCTTTTGAATATTGGTTTTCCGTAAGCTTTCCGTAGGTAACGTCCAGAATGGCTCCCAAAGGATTCAAGGTGCAGTTGTACAGCATTTTTGCCCATAAATATTTGTCCAGCTCATCTGTCAGCTCACAATTGATTCCGGATGCAGTGATCTTATCAGCAATAATCTGGAGATGGCTTATGTCTTCGTTTTGAAGTGATCCCAAAAGTATCGGTTCTGTATAGACGGTTACTTCACTTATGTTTCTTTCAGGTCTTGTAAATCCTGTAATTATTCTGGCGCAGTAAACCTCATCGGTTCTGAAGTAATTAATGTACGGCTCGTCGTTTCCAAATCCGTTCTGACAAATCAATATTGTGAAATCATCTTTTAGGATTTGTCTGTGTTTATCAAGCATTTCTGCAATGTTTGCATTTGCTGTTGTTTTTGATGCGACCAGCACAAAGTCGAATTCATTTTCTGGCATTTCATCATAGCTTTCATAGACTTTAAATTCATCAGGACCAAATGAATAGTGAGTGAATAGTCCAGTTCTTTTAATTCCTTTTGTTTTCATTTCACTGGCAGTTCTGTCTCTTGCAAGAAATGACACGTCTGATTTTTGTGATAACAGTGATGCGCCAAGCCCTATTCCTACAGATCCGGAACCTATTATTAAGATTTTCATGATGATCTTTCCAATTTTTGTATATTATAGTATCTGTAAAATCTATTAAAAAAGCTTTTTTTATATTTATTTTTTACACTTGAAATGTATCTATTGGAAATTTTAAATTTTACTTAAAATTATTATTTTATGATTTGGGGCGTTTACAGGTATTTTTTTAATATATTATTTTTTCTACAGTTAAACATTTGTTTCTATTGTAAAAATTTTTTACATGCCTGAAAAAAATCAAAAAAAAGAGAATGAATATGAATTAGATTCATATTCTTGTATTATAGTATCTTACACCATCTTCATCGTAAGTATACCATCTTCCGACTTCATCATCGTATTTTTCACCGATAACAGTCACATAGGAGTCGCTTTGAGGATTATATACTTTGTAGGTGGTATCGTTTGCGGTGTTGTTTGTTGTATTTTCAGCTACAGTAACATTGGTAGTGTTTGTCACTTCTGTTGTATTGTTAACTGTAATATTGAGCTCAGGAGTTGAACTGCCGTCATTAATTAAAATGTATGCTCCAACAGCAATAAGAAGAACAACAAGTACGATTATTGCAGCTAAGATATAATTTTTGTTATCCATTATTTTCACCTCTAATAGTAATTTGTTTTTTTGCTATAATAAGTTAATCACTCACATCATAGTCATCAATCAGAATATAATTGAATTCCGGATGTTTGTCTTTAATTTTAGTACAGATTTCATTTTTCACTTTATTCCTGTCCGCATCAAAATCAACTATGATGTCAAAGCTGACGAGTTTCTCATCTTCATAAACGTAAAATCCATGAATCTGCAGGACTTCATCGTACTGGGCGACGATTTCATCCAAATCCTTTCTGATATAGTCGAACTTATCGTTTCTTGCATAGATTCCAATGGTTAAAGCTATTGAAAACTCCTTGTATATCTTGAATGTTATTTCACGGGTCAGAGTATGAATATCCCTGGCTGTCAGGTCATCGTCCACTTCAATGTGAACAGACCCCTGCATGTCTTCAGGTCCATAGTTATGCAGGCTAAGGTCATATGCTCCATAAACGCCGTCAACTTCCTCAATTGATTTTTTAATCTTTTGGGAAAGCTCTGAGTCAACTCTTGCTCCAATCATGCTGTCCAGGGTTTCTTTTAACATATCAATACTTGCCTTAATGATTACAAATGATATGATAACCCCCAATATTCCTTCCAAGCTTATATTGAAAAATATTGAAATGATAGCTGCAATTAAAGTTGAAAGAGAGAGTATTGCGTCGAAAAACGCATCACTTCCTGAAGCGACAAGTGCCTGGGAGTTGATGTTTTCCCCTACATTTTTCACATAACGGCCCAAAAGGAACTTGACAATAACTGCTACAGCAATTATCACAAGTGAAACCGTAGTGTATGATGTCACATCAGGATTGAATATCTTAGGCCAGGATTCCTGAAGCGCAGTTATACCTGCCCATAAAACGATAACTGCAATAATGACTGATGAGAAATATTCGATTCTTCCGTAACCATAAGGGTGATCTTTATCGGGAGCCTTTCCCGCAAGCTTTGTACCTATTATGGTAATTATGGAGGACAATGCATCAGTAAGGTTATTGACAGCATCCAATGTGATAGCTATTGAATTAACTAAAATCCCAATAGTGGCCTTAAAAGCAACCAGTATCAAATTTACAATAATTCCAATAATACTAGTTTTGATAATTTTGTTTTGCCTGTCCATAATTTAAATTATGTTTTAAATAATATAAATTTTTGATTTGGCATGTTATAGGTGAGGACAATACTTGTATGTGGGCTGAATTTTCATAAGTCAGATAAATAGTTTAAGGTCGTATAATTTTTATTAACTCAAGTAAATTTGTTTAAATCAAAAAGCAAGAATTTATAAACAATAAAATTCAATATAGGAATTATTTAATTTTAATAAATAAATTTAGGAGGTTTTTTTTATATGGCTAAGCAATTTGAGGATTACAGCTTCAAAAGATTAGTTGACAGGTTCCCCGTGCCTATGCTGAAATATCTGCTCGTACAATACGACAAAATAGAACCCTACAAAAACAAAATAGAAATCAACAACGAATATAGAATATTTTTGGATTATGTGGTGGAAATATCAGATAATAAGCTTTTTGATTTGGAATTTCATAGCTCAGTATTGGAAATTTTCAATTTAGGCCACTATGGTGCCTATAAGATATATTTGCGGGTGGATTCTAAAAAATATGTCTTGCAATGCATACTGTGCACCGCAGATCCTGAAAAATCCAAACGACATCTATTAATAAATGATGATGAAGAACTGAAAATGGATATAGTATTCACCCTTGAGGATAATGCTGATGAAAAAATTAAAATAATGGAAGATTTCATAGATAATA
>NZ_JAFSNZ010000106.1 GCF_017447225.1 Methanobrevibacter sp.
TATTAAAGAAAACAAAATAGATTTACACTCCGTTATTAGTTCAATAAACTTCATTGCTCTGACTTGAGAAATTGATTATTAAAATAAACAAAAAGGAGAAAATGAAAAATGTTCAAAATTAATTAATTTCTGCCAACACTCTTACTATGTCAAAAAAAGAAGATTTAATATCCTAAGGATACAAAGCTTACGAAACAGATGAAATAACGGTATTCTGGAAACCTGAATTATGCAAACACGCAACGGAATGCGTAAGGGGAAACAATAAAGTTTTCAATCCGGCAAACAGACCATGGGTTGATTTATCACAGGCTCCAGCTAGCGAAATTGCAGAAATTATTGACAGATGTCCATCAGGAGCGCTTAAATATGAGCTCAAATGAAATCGCCATAAAATTTGAAAAAGAAAACAATGCAAGCCGTGCTTATGACAGCGATAAGCAGATTGGCGAATGCCATTTCACATTACTTGAAGGCAGATGGGTCATCTCCAGAACTGACGTTGATTTGGGCTATGAAGGACAGGGAATCGGCAAAAAATTAATTCACTGTGTTGTTGAAAATGCACGTAAAGAAAATATTAAAATCTTTCCAATGTGTCCTTATGCAAAAAACGTGTTCTTAAAGACTCCTGAATATGATGATGTGCTTTAGACACATTAATTTAAAAATAGAAAAGAGCCTAACTTCCATAAGTTAGGCAATATAATTATTAATTTTCATTTATCGATTTGATGCCGACGAATGAAGCAAACACCGATGCAACGCACAGCACTACACAAATCAGACAGGTGATTTGAGAACTAGTGATTAGCTGAGGATAGTACTGCTCAACAATCGGAACGTTTCCCATCACGAATGCAAACACCAGTGTGAGTATTCCCATACTCATAGTCTGGCCCAACGTTCTCGTTGTAGCAACTGAAGCGGATGCGACAGAAGTGGCCTGCGGCGGAACAGAACTCATAATAACATTCGTATTCGGAGGAGAAAACAGTCCAAAACCAACACCATAAAACACCATTGCAATTATTATGAACACTAAGCTCGTATTAGCATCAAGAATGGAAAATAAAATTAAAGAAACTGTTCCCAGACCCATTCCAATAGCTGCCAGAACCTGCGGAACATATCTGTCGGATAATCTTCCGGCAATCGGAGCTATAGCTACCTGAAATATTGGAGCAACAATCAAAATCAGTCCAGTTAATTGGGAATCATAGCCTTTAATGTACTGGAAGTGATAATTCAAGATTGTCGTAACCGCAAATGTTGCAAGATAAGCTCCCAGGGAAGCAAAATTGGCTGATAAGAACTGCTTATTTTTGAAAAATCTCACATCAAAAACCGGATTGTCCTGCCTTAACTCAACATATGCAAACAAAGCCAGAGCCAAGATACCTAAAACAGTTAAAACAACACCTATTGTTTCGTTCAATATTGTAAATCCATAGATAAACATCAGCATCCCGATAGCATAGACAAAAGACCCTTTGAGGTCTAGAGATATATTTTCAAATGTTATCCATTCATCCTGAACTTTAAAGAGAAGCAATATCAATATGAAAATTAAAAATGGTATTGAAAACAGCACTACAGATCTCCAGCCCAGCTGATAATTCAATATTCCTGCAATGACCGGAGATAAGAATAAACCTAAATAGACACCGGTTATATTAATACCCAAAGCTTTTCCACGTTCTTCTGGTCTGAATGCAGACACGACCATTGCCATGGAAGTTACATTTAAAAATGCAAGTGCAATTCCTAAAATTAAACGGCAAATTAAGAACATTTCAGTTGACGTTGCAAGGACATTGACAACAGATATGGCAATGAACAACAATATGCTGACAATTGTTACCTTTTTAAGACCGTATTTACCGGAAATCTGTCCTGCCGGAACGGACATCACCGCAACAACCAACAAAAATATTATTGTAGCCCAATTTTGAGCAATATTATTCATTCCATATTCACTTGCTATGGATGGAATAACAATCATTACTGCATTGAATGCGAAAACTGTGAAAAATGATAATACCACACATATTAATAAAACGATATTTTCCTGTTTCATCTAACCGCCACCTTGGAACTGTTTAAAACCAGTTTGGAAAATTTATCCATAAAATCATCACCTAAATCATCCAGATGAACCTGATCATTCCAATCATAGATTATTCTTTTAAAAGTAGGGAGTAAATCAGTGGTCTTAGAAGTTAATGTAATTTTATATTGCCTTTTATCGTTTTGAACTTTTTCACGTTCGATAAATCCCTTATTTTCCAAATCCATAAAATATTTGGCGACCCAACCTTTGGAAAGAGAGAAATGTTTTGCCAAATCCTTTTGAGTGGTATCAGGAAATTCTTCTAATTTGAATAAAAATAATCCCTGAGTGGCAGTCAAATCATACTTGCCGAAAGAAGCATCAAGATATTCATTATAATTTTTGTTTAAAATAAACATCATCTCCACAAAAATATTTTTTGAAGATTTCAAATCCATTATTTCACCTATAGTTATCTATGAACTGAATGACATATAATAGTTTCTATTAGAAACTATTTTGAAAATATATAGTTTAATATATCTAAGAGCACTTATAGGCCATTATATAATGTGTTTTGATGATTGAATTTCTCAAAAAATATAATATGCACATTTTTATTATCATAGTAGCTATTTTAACTGCATATGACCTTTTGAATTGGAATGATATTTCTCCTGTTAGAAAATTAGTGAATATCTTTGCAATACTTGCAATATTACATGAAATTGAAGAGAAATATTGGCCTGGAGGTTTTGCAGAACTGATGCTTAAAAAGCTCAATGTGAGCATTAACGATTTAGATGTGGGAAGAGCAAACTTAAGCGTTGTCATATTCTGGCTGGTTTACATAGGACTCGGATACATATTTGACAACATAACATTTCTGTTTATGATGACAATCATATTATCCCTTTTTGAAGCATTCATACACACAGCAGGAATCAAAATCCATAAACTGGATAAACCATCCCAGGTTTAGTTACAGCATGGCTTTTAGCGATTACGGCAATTTACTCAATCATGCAATTAAATAAACTTAATCTTAGGTGCTGTCCACTATTCGCCAAAATTTGATAAACCCCGAATTGCACTTGCAAATGTACTTTCAATTCATAAAAGTTTAGGTTAACTTTTTTCAAAGATATTAATTTAATTAAAAATAGACCTCACCAAACAAGACAACAA
>NZ_JAFSNZ010000107.1 GCF_017447225.1 Methanobrevibacter sp.
ATTGTTGGTGATTTGGTTGAATTTACAATTAATGTGACTAATAATGGTCCTTCCAATGCTACGGGTGTTAATATTACTGATAGACTTGATTCTGCATTTGAGTTTATTGCTGATTTGAATCCTGATGCTAGTTATGCGGATGGTGTTGTATCCTGGAATATTGATAAAATCAATGTTAATGAATCTGCTTCTGTTGTCTTAACTGTTCGTGTTGTTAAAGAGGGTAATTTCAGTAATGTTGCATTTGCTAAGTCTAATGAGAATGATACTGAAACCAACGGCTCCAGTGAGAACGTAACTGCGGGTACTGTGGTTTTGAATGTGACTAAAATTGCTAATGCTTCTGTTGTCAATGTTGGTGATGTTGTAAGGTTTAATATTACCGTGAATAATACGGGTTCTGCTAATGCGACCGGCGTTAATGTCACTGATCTATTGAACCCTGCATTTGAGTTTGTAAATGCATCAGATAATGCTCAATTTGTAAATAATGTTGTTATCTGGAATATCGACAAAATTGTCAGTAGTAACAGTACTTCAGTATGGGTTGAAGTCAGGGTTAAAACTAACGGTACATTCACTAATGTCGCTACTGCCACTGCAAACGAGAATAAAACAACATCTGAAAATGGTACAAACATTACAGTCAATCCGATTGTAGATTTATCAATCATCAAGAATGTAAGTGCAACAAATGTTACAATTGGCGATGAAATCATCTACACTATTGTTGTGGTTAATAACGGTCCTTCAAATGCAACCAATATCAACGTGACTGAAAATCTTAAAGGCAATGTTGAATTCATTAATGTTAATGCATCTAAAGGTGATTATGACAAATCAACCGGAATATGGACAGTAGGTACCTTGAATTACAATGAAACAGTTACTTTAATTTTAACTGTTAAAGTATTGTCTGAGGAAACCATTGAAAATAGCGTATATGTCAATTCAACAGAAAACGATACAAAACCTGGCGATAACAACTACACTTCAGAAAATGTGACTGTTAACAAGGCTCCTTCATTTGTCAGCGCTGAGGATGTAAACGTGACTTATGGTGAAGCAATCATAATTCCTGTCACCAGCGAGAATGCAACTGGAGTAATCTATCAAATCATCAGTCCTGAAGGAAAAGTGGTCGCAAACGGCACTATTGATGTTGGTGAAAATATCACTGGCCTTGATTTGCCTGCTGGAGATTATGTAGTCAATTTAACCACAATGGTTGATGTAAATCACACTGTTGCATCAAACACTTCCAAATTGACAGTCAATAAGGCAGTTCCTCCAATGGATATTACTCCGGTAAATATCACTTATGGAGACAATGAAACAATTATAATAGAATTACCTGAAAATGCGACAGGTACTGTCAATATAACTGTCGGAAACAAAACATTTGTGGATATTCCTGTTGAAAACGGAACTGTCAACATTACTGTTCCTGATTTGCCTGCCGGAAACTACACAGTTAATGTAACTTACAGTGGTAATGAAAATTACACTTCAACCAACGGATCAGAACCTTTCAATGTCAAAAAGGTTGATACTCCAATTGATTTGCAGACCCAGGATATTTTCTACGGTGATGAAGAAGTGATTGTTGTAACATTGCCTGAAGACGTAACGGGCACTGTAAATATCACAGTAGGCGATAAAACCTATGAAAACGTCCCAGTCAATAACGGCAAGGTGGAATTGCCTATCGATGACTTGGGCGGAGGAACATATCCTGTTGAAGTGGTCTATGGCGGAGACAATAACCATAACGCAAACTCAACTACAGGTTCATTTGTCGTATCTCCGGTCAAACCGGTAATCACAATAGAAGTTGAAGACATCTGGGTTGGAGAAGTCGAAATCTTGAATGTCACTGTCAATGCTCCGGGTTACGTAAATATTACGGTCAACGGCATTACTGTAACAGTCAGTTTGGAAAATGGTGTTGTAACCACTGATGTTTTAGCTGCAGGCACTCATGAGGATTATAATGGAAGGGCAACCTGGAACATTATTAACTTACCTGTTGGTCTTTATCCAGCGTTTGCCATATATGGCGGTAATGAAAATTACACAAGTGTCAATACAAGTGATGTATTTAGAGTAAGGGCTTTACCATCTTCACTAGATATCACAACACATGACATTTACGTTGGCGAAGATGAAAGTATTCAGGTACTTGTAAACTACACTGATGCTACAGGCAATATCACAATAACCGTTGACGGTAGAAATTACACTTCACCAGTTGAAAACGGAAAAGCCCAATTCACAATTCCTGGCCTTAAAGCCGGTGAATATGATGTTGAAGCTTATTACAGTGGTGACGATAAATACCTGCCTTCAAATGCCACTGGAGATTTCAAAGTATCCAAATTAACTCCTACAGTCAACACTGAAGCTCCAGACATTAAAGTCGGTGAAGATGGTGTAATCACTGTAACGGTCCCTGGTGATGCAACAGGCACAATAACAATTGTAGTTGAAGGAAAAGAATATACTGCCACTATCGAAAATGGAAAAGCGATATTTGTTGTTCCTGGATTAAGCGAAGGTACACATGAAATAAAAGTTTATTATTCAGGTGATGATAAATATAATCCTATAGACGGTATAGGTAGTATCAAGGTCCTGCCATTAGATGAGAATAAAACATCTCCTGATGTCAGTCCTTCTAAAGGCATTGACTTAACCAGTTATCCAACTGGAAATCCTATATTAATAATATTATTAGTTATGATGTTAATTGGATCAACTGCAGTTAGAAGATTTAAAAAATAATTAAATAATCCTTTCTGTGGATTATTTTTTTCTTATTTTTTTCATTAATCATATAACTAATTTTAAAGGAGATTAATAATGAAAACGATTGTGATTAATGCAAGTCCAAGGAAGAAATGGAACACCGCAGAAATCATGCAGGCTGCTCAAAAAGGTGCAGAATCTGTTGGTGCTGAGACAGAATATATTAATTTATATGATTTGGCTTTTAAAGGATGTAGAAGTTGTCTTGTATGTAAAATGCAGGATAAAACCAAAGGAAAATGCTACTGGAAAGATGATTTATCTCCGTTAATCGAAAAAATTTTTGATGCTGATGCATTGCTTATTGGAACTCCGATTTACTTTGGAGAGCCTACAAGTGAATTCAGGGCATTGGTTGAAAGGTTGATTTTCTGTATTTTGTCTTATGATGACGGATCCAGTTATTATGCCGGCAAAGTCAATGTCGGGCTGTTCTACACAATGAATGCGCCATTTGATTTCTTTGTAAATAATATGAAGGATAATTTGGCAAAAACTGAATATTTATTCAATTTTTTAAATGGGGAAGTTGTCTCATATCCGGTTTGTGATACTTTACAGGTTGCCAAATACTCCAAATATAATATGGCAGGGTTCAGCGAAGAAGCCAAACAGAAACAGTATGTACTGCAGTTTCCAAAAGATTTGGAAAAGGCATTTGAAATAGGTGCTCAGTTAAGCAAGTGATTATTATGAGTGATTTTGAAACAATAATTAATACAAGAAGAAGTATCCGTGAATATCAGGACATGGAAGTGGACGATGAAAAGATTTTAAATATTCTAAAAGCTGGAATGCAGGCTCCAGGTTCCAGACTAGGCGCTGAACCATGGGAATTTGTTGTCATTAAAGATAAAGATACTTTGGCTAAATTAGCTGAAATCAAGCCTAGAGTCAAAACTGCTCCTGTAGCAATTTTGCTTGTGGCAAATATCGAAAGGGCTTTTTATAAGCTTCACTGGCAACAGGACATGTCTGCAGCAGCCGAAAACATGCTCCTTGAAGCGGTAAATTTAGGCTTAGGAGGTCTCTGGAATGGTGTAGCACCAACTGAAGAGACAATGGAGAAAGTTGCAGAGTTATTTGGTCTTGACAATGAAAATCAAAAGCCGTTCTGTGTAATAACATTAGGCTATCCTGCCGATGGCTGGGAAAACAAGTTCATGGACAAATTTGATGAAGAGAGAATCCATTATGAAAAATACTGAATACGATTTTGAAAGCGTTATCAACAGAAATAACACAAACTGTCTTAAATGGGACCTTTTTGACGATGATCTGCCTATGTGGGTAGCAGATATGGACTTTAAAGTTGCTCCTTCAATTCAGGAAGCAATCTTAAGGAGGGCAAATCATCCGGTTTACGGGTATAATATTGTCCCTGATGAACTATTTGAAGCTTACATCAACTGGTGGGATTCAAGATATGGCTTTAAAATGTCTAGTGAAGACATGTTATGCTCAATTGGCGTAATGCCTTCAATTTCGTCAATGATAAGATGTCTGACTGATGTTGGAGATGAAATACTGATTCAGTCACCGGTTTATCACGTGTTTTTTTATGTGATTGAAGACAATGACAGAAAAGTCCTTGAAAATGAGCTGATTTATAAAAACGGTGAGTATAAAATAGATTTCGATGATTTGGATGAGAAACTCACAAAAGTTAAACTGATGATTTTGTGCAATCCTCACAATCCAATCGGAAAAATCTGGTCAAAGGATGATTTGGCTCGAATTGGAGAGTTATGTAAAAAACATGATGTTGTATTGATATCAGATGAAATCCATTGTGATTTAACAGATCCTGGAGTCAGTTACAATCCTTTTGAAACATCATCAGATTGGAATAATGTCATAACATGTCTTTCCCCTTCAAAGTCATTCAATGTTGCGGGGTTTCAAAGCTCAGTTGTCCACACAAAAAATAGGGAACTTCTCGAAAAGATAAAAACTCAGATGCATGTTGACAATTCAGATGCATGCAATGTGTTTGCAGCAAGCGCAGTAATGGCAGCTTACAATGAGTCCGGTAAATGGCTGGATGAGCTAAAAGAGGTTATATATAAGAATAAACAGATTGTTGAGGATTATCTGGCAAATGAATTGCCAATAGTAAAACTTGTTCCATCAGATGCAACATATCTGTTGTGGCTTGACTGTTCGGCATTGAAAGTATCATCAAAAGTCTTAAGCGAATTTTTAAGAACTAATCAGGGTTTATTTTTATCTGCAGGAATTGATTTTGGCCAATGCGGTGACAACTTCCTGAGGATGAATATAGCTTGTCCTGAAAAGTTATTAGCTGAAGGATTAGGAAAGCTTAAGGCAGGAATCACTGCCTTGACAATAATTAAGAGGTGAAAATATGTCAGAAGTTTCATTTAGATTTGCAAATGAAAATGATTGTGGATTGATTTTGGAATTCATCAATGCTTTGGCAGTGTATGAAAAGATGGAAGATGAAGTTATTGCGACTGAAGATGTGTTAAATGAATGGTTATTTGAAAAAAATGCTGCTGAAGTCATTTTTGCAATGGAAGGTGATGTTGAAGTTGGTTTTGCATTATTTTTCCATAATTTTTCAACATTTCTTGGAAAAGCAGGAATATACCTGGAAGATTTGTATGTAAAACCGGAATTCAGATCAAAAGGTTATGGAAAAGCTTTGATTAAAAAATTAGCTCAAATTGCAGTTGAAAGAGATTGTGGCCGTTTTGAATGGTCATGTCTTGACTGGAACCAGCCAAGTATTGACTTCTATTTGTCTCTAGGAGCTGTTCCTATGGAAGGCTGGACTGTATATAGAGTTTCTGGTGATACTTTAAATGATTTGGCTGATGATTAATTTAAATCAATAAAATCTTGTATCAACCAATCAGATATGCTGATATCAGAGTCATATCTGATTATTTCCTCTTTTTTAAACCATTTTGCTTTTAGTATTTCATCACCGTCAACTTTAATGTCACCTGATTTATATTCAGCAGTGAATGCTAACATCAGTGAATTCGGAAATGGCCAGGATTGGCTTTTCATGTATTTCAGGTTTTTTATTTTGATTCCAACCTCTTCTCGGACTTCCCTGTGGACGGCTTCTTCAATGGATTCGCCAGGTTCCACAAATCCTGCTATCAGTGCATATCTTATGTTGTCATGGTATGAATGCTTGGCCATAAGCAGTTCATCATCTTTTCTAATGGCCACAATAATTGCAGGAGCGATGCGGGGATAGTGCATCTGACCGCAGGAAGGGCATTTTAACATCATGTCCTTTTCATCTACTTCGGTCTTAGTTCCACATCTTCCACAAAACTGGTGTGATATATACCAATCGTTTACGAGAACTGCTTTTGTTCCCATCAGATACAAGTCCCTGTTGAATTCATAGACTTCATATAATGGAAAACCTTCTTTGAAATTAGCATTAGCTACAAAACAGTCCTTATTTTTGTATTTTCCAATATAGAGTGAAAAATTAATGTCCAAATCACTAATATCTCTAATTAACTCTTCATTTTCAAGATATAACTCTCTGTTTTCATTAAAAACAAAATAATAAGCATCATCACTAGTATAAGTGTCGCTGAAAGCGATTTCATAATCTTCATAAAGGGATTTTTCAATCATGATAATACTTTGTTTTTCTTCAAATTAATGGGTTACCATTTCCAAACTTAATCTTTATATTAAAGAAATTACATAATCTATACTGGTGATATTATGGTATCAGAAAATATGGAAAAAGCATTAAACGCTCAATTAAACGCTGAAGTTTATTCAGGATATTTATACTTATCCATGGCGGCTTATTTTGAAGACGAAGACTTAGCAGGATTTGCTAACTGGATGAGAGTACAGGCTGAAGAAGAATTGGAACACGGAATGAAATTTTACGATTACATTATCAGAAGAGGAGCTTCTGTAACTTTAACCGCTATCGAAGGACCTCAAACCGAATGGGATTCTCCATTAGCAGCATTTGAACATGTTTTAGAACATGAAAAAAAAGTGTCAGGCTTAATCAACGACTTGGTTAATTTAGCTATTGAAGAAAAAGACCATGCAACCAACAACTTCCTACAATGGTTTGTTGAAGAGCAGGTTGAAGAGGAAGAAAACGCAATGGAATTAGTCGCTAAAGCAAAATTTGCAGACGGCGACAACAGACTAATGTATGAATTGAACAAAGAATTAGGTGGACGTGCACCATCCGAAGACTAGATTTCTCTAGTCCTATTTTTTTATTTTGGAGATTTTACCATGAATTATCCTGAAGGTCCAACAACAGAAGCTAAAGTTAACTCAAAAGATTATGACTCTGAATTACTTGGAAAAAATGACTTAGGTAGCGTATATATTCATGGTCCTTTCGGCAATACGGATTCCAATATTAAGATAGCATATCTCATTGGAATGCATCCTCTTGAAAGCAAATCTCACAGGGCACTGTTTGAAGAGTTAACTCGCTGTGAAAGCTTAAACTACTGCTATTATCTTTATAATATTGAAATAAACAATCCAGACAGTGAAAGCGAAGGCCGTTTGGAAGGTCAGCTTTTGGCTCAGGAATTTGTCAAGGATGAAATTATCAACAATAAATATGATTTATTCATAGATATTCACTCCAACAGGGGATCCAAGGGTCCTGGAGAATATAAGATTACCAACTTTGTCTTTGCACCCGGCTTTGATGAAAGGTCAACGGAATTCGTCAATGAACTGATAAATCTGATAGATGGAGTTGTCTATTACGAACCTGAATTTAGGTCAAGTCCGTCATTTATTACAGAACCTACAGCAAAAGCAGGAATTCCTACAATTGTCTATGAATGCTATTCCTATGAACCTATGGAAGTTTCACGCAAACTGGCCTGTGAACTGGTTAACTGTGTTGATAATCTGATATTTTAAATATATCTTTAGATAGATAGTAATCCATGGAAAGCAAAAGAAAGCAAGAATTTTATCTGTCAATTATTTTTCTAACTTTAATCGACATAGTATTTTTAACATATGTCACATTTTTTGATGTTTCTTCAGCTTTAAGATATGCTGTGCTTGCTTTTGATTTCATATTGTGTATTGTACTGTGGATTGAGTTCATTTACAGTTATATTCACGCAGATGACAAAAAACAGTATCTGAGGGATAATTCCTTAAGCATTTTGGGAATGCTTCCATTCGATTTCATTTTCCTAAGAGCATTGAGGTTAATTAAGTTAATTCAATTTATCAAACTCTTTGTTCTTGCTCGAGATACGCAAAAAGCCTTCGCCAAGTTTTTACGCACAACTTATTTGGATAAGATTATATTAATGGCTATTTTATTTATTTTTACGGTCACATTGCTTGTAAGATTGCTTGATCCATCCATCAATGACCTAAACACTGCGCTGTGGTATATAGTTGTCTCCATTACAAGCACAGGCTATGGTGATGTTGTTCCGGTTTCCACTTCAGGTAGAATTATAGGTATAATTGCAATGATTGGCGGAATACTGATTTTTTCAACAGTGACTGCTGTTATTTCATCAATATATGTATCAAGAATCAGTAGAAGTAATCACAACGATTTGGAATCAAAAATTGATGATTTGACATTAGAAATTAAGGTTTTAAATGAAAAAATAGATGAGTTAAAAAATAATGATAAAGAAGTCTAGAGATTATAGACTTCTTCGCTAGGTACGATTGTTACGTTGTTTTCCTGAAGCACTTCAATCAGGTTGTCTATATCGTCTGCATGAAGCAATAGGATAGCTTTGTTTGCTTTATCATGTGAAAATGCATAGAGATATTCCAGATCGATATTGTTGTTTTTAATGATTTTTAAAACGCTTGTAAGACCTCCTGGTGTGTCGTTCATTTCAACGCCGATGATTTCGGTCATCTTTACAAGGAAATTATTCTGTTCAAGCGCTTCTTTTCCTTTTTCAGGATCATCCACAACAAGTCTTAATATACCGAATTCGGAAGTGTCCGCCATACACATTGCCCTGATGTTGACGTCTGCAAAGGTAAGGACTTCCAAAGGTTTTGAAAGGCTTCCCATTCTGTTCTGTAAAAATATTGACAATTGTTTGATTTTCATTTTCTCTCCCCTTTAATGTAAATTTCTCTCATCAATAACTCTTTTTGCTTTTCCTTCAAATCTTGGTAAGGTTTTTGGTTCGACTAGAGTTACTTTTACTCTGATACCTGTTTCGTTTTCAATGTATTTTCCAATTCTTTGCTGGACAGCCATCATCTCTTTAACGCCGTCGAAGAAAATGTCCTGTGACGCTTCGACTTTAACTTCGATTTCATCCAATGTTCCAGGTCTTGTAACTATAATTAAATAATGAGGCTCTACATCGCCTGCCTTAAGCAATGCTTTTTCAATTTGTGATGGGAATATAGCTACTCCTTTGACTTTAATCATGTCGTCGGATCTTCCTGTGATTCTGCTCATTCTTGCATGGGTTCTTCCGCATTTACATTTTTCACGTGTGATTTTGGTCAAATCTTTTGTTCTGAATCTGATTACGGGCATTCCTTCTCTTTCCAGATTGGTTAAGACAAGCTCACCTGGGGTGTTTTCACCAAGGACTCTTTCGGTTTTCGGGTCGATTATTTCAGGATAGTAGATGTCTTCTGCAATGTGCAGTCCTTCCTGCGCTTCACATTCAACTCCAACACCGGGACCCATCAGTTCGGTCAGTCCGTAAATGTTGTATGCTTTTGTGCCGAATATCTCTTCAACTTTCTGTCTGATTTCTTCGGTCCACATTTCTGCTCCGAATCCTATTGCTTTGATTCCAAGCTCTTTAGGGTCAATTCCGTCTTCAAGAGCAACTTCACCCAGGTGTATTCCGTATGATGGTGTGAATATAAGACCGGTTGTGCCGAAGTCTTTCATGATTTCGATTTGTCTTCTGGTCTGTCCGGTTGATATAGGTATGATTGCCGCTCCGACTTTATGTGAGCCGTAGTGAACACCGAATCCTCCGGTAAACATGCCGTATCCGTGAGTATTCTGGAGAATGTCGTTTTCACCGATGCCCATCATTGACAGTCCTCTGGCTATTGTTTCCGCCCATGTGTCCAAATCCTTTTCGGTGTATCCTGAAACGACAGGCTTTCCTGTGGTACCTGATGATGAATGCAGTTCCTTAATTTCTTTCATGTCAACTGCAAAAAGTCCAAAAGGATAGCTTTCACGCAAATCGTCTTTTGTAATGAAAGGTAATTTCTCTATGTCTTTTAATGTTTCTATATCTTCAGGATAGACTTCAGCTTCACTGTATTTTTTGTTGTAGTAAGGAATTTTGTCAAATGCCCTTTTTACAGTACTTTGAAGTTTTTTCAATTGTAATTCTTCAAGGTCTTGCCTTGACATCGTTTCTATTTCTTCATTCCATATCATGGATTTTGCCTCATTTTCATTTAATATAATATTATATGTTCGTTAATATCTTTATAGTTAATTAATACGATATGTAATAATATTATTAAAGATTATATATCATTTGTGCTAAATATAGTATATGTAATCTAAATTTATATACTTTAAAATTAAAATATATAAAATGTAATTGATTTTTTATAATTATGTGAGGATTTAATATGGATATGATGAGTATGTTATGGCAGGTTGGAATTCTTGCGGCTGTACTTGTTTTTGGTATAAAAGTGGGTTTGGCTTCAGGTTTGGCTAATTTGTCAAAAAAACTATTTGCAATTATCTGTATAGGTTATGGTGGAGGAGTTTTAATAATCTCTGCAATTGCTTCATTATATGCCGATCAGCTTGTCCAAATCATTTATGGCTATAACAGTATATTTTATATGATTATGGCATTAATAATGATTGTGGCAGGTCTGTTTACGATAAGGGAATGGAAAATACATGACAAGAATACGTCTACAGCTACTTCTCTTGCTGTTATAGCGCCGTGTCCATGTTGTTTCGGTTCCATTGTTGCCAGTATATTGATTGTTGCACCAACACTCGGTATCGGCTCATTTCAATTAAGCTGGTATGCTGCGGCAGCATTGGTGATTGTAATTGTTGTTACTTATTTCGCTTCAAATACTATTGTCAAGTATATTAACAAGCCATATCCGATTATTTTAGGAAACTTCATGTTGCTTTTAGGCGCATACTTCCTACTTTCTGCTATTGTAATTCCAAATATTGCAGGTTCTTTAAGTAAGGATTTCGGTGCAGTTACAATAAGTTCTCCTGAATCAATTATTACAGTAATCGTAGCTATTGTTATTTTAGTGGTTATTGGTGTATTTTTAAATAAAAAAGGTAAAGGTCTTTTAGAATAATAATTATTAGGTGATATATAATGAGTGTAAGTATACCTGGCGGAGAATATTTAACAGGTTCACTAGATGTTATTTCACAAAGTCTAACCATTCCTGTATTGGTTATTCTTTTAATTATTGTTATAATTTCAATTATTACATTAGGTGGATTAATATCTGAATATACTTCAAGAAAAAAGGTTCCTGTTGGAACTATAAGAGATTTGATTTATGATATCAATTCAGCAGCTTCCGTTGATGCGCTCAAAGGCATCATAGAAGGAGCACAAATTCCTAAATCTCAGAAAAAAGTTTTAACTGAAATTGCTAGTTCTTCTGCTTTGGATAAAAATTCCAGAGAAGCTTTAGCCCGTAAATTAGTTGAATATGAAGAAGAAAAAATCGATAGCGCATTACAAAAAACTGATATTATTACCCGTATCGGCCCTACATTAGGGTTAATGGGTACATTGATTCCTATGGGTCCTGGTCTTGCGGCATTGGGTGCTGGGGATATCAATACCCTTGCTGATTCACTGACTGTTGCGTTCAACACAACAATTGTCGGTATCGGTTCCGGTGCTTTATGTTATGTTATTGGAAAAATCAGGTCCGGCTGGTATGACCGTTACTTATCAGATTTGGATGCTTTATCAGATGCTGTTTTAGATTATATGAATAATCAGTGATTTAAATGGTTCGCAAAAAACAAAGAAGACGATCTAATCGTGTCGAAGAAGATCCTATGGCAGGTACATCAAACCTTGTTGATGCAATGCTTGTTATTGCTGTCGGTTTTCTTGTCTTTGTAATTTTAAGCTGGAATATGCAGGCAATCGTATTCAATGAGGATATGACTCCTGAACAGAAGCAGCAGGTAATGCAGTCTATTAGCAGTGTCAGCGAAGTTACTCAAGGTCAGGAACTGAATGAGACTCCGGATACTTCCAATAGTTCAGGTCAGGGATATACCGAAATGGGTAAGGTATATAAAGATCCATCGACAGGTAAGCTGATTATGGTAGAGGGTTAAGCCTCTATCCCAAACTTTTTTTAACTTTTTTTCACTATTTTTAAATATCTTTAATTACAAACACTTTATTTTAAATATAATCTTTTAGGTGATATTTTATGGAATTCTGTCCGAATTGCGGTTCAATGCTGATGCCTGAAGATGGTGTAATTAAATGTTCATGCGGCTTTGAGAAATCCCTTTCAGATGATGATTTGGAAGAGCAATATAAATTTGAGGGTGAAAAAAATAAGGATTTGGAAGTTATTGTAACAGACAATAACAATGTCGCATTGCCTACAACCAGAATAACCTGCTATAAATGCGGAGGGACGAAAGGTTACTGGTGGACAGTACAGACACGCTCTGCTGATGAGGCTCCAACTAATTTTATACGCTGCGCCAAATGCGGAAACACCTGGAGAAGTTCTAACTAGAATATGAATTATTATTTCACTTTTTAAAATATCCTGTTTCTATTCATGTTACTTGAAAAAGTTTAAAACATATTATTCATAAATAGTTATTTATGTATGAGATTCATTTGATTTTGATGGTTATTGGGGGATTATTGCTTTTAAGCATATTCTTAAGCAGATTTTCTTCCAGAATAGGAATTCCATCATTGATTATTTTTCTTTTCATTGGATTACTATTTGATGCAAGCAATATTCTTCCTCCAAATCTGCATAACTTTCAGCTTGTTCAGTACCTGAGCACGTTTGCATTAATCATTATTATGTTTTCCGGCGGTATGAATACTGATTACAAAGTAATTAAGCCAATAGCCAAGCAGGGAATTTCGCTTGCAACCGTTGGTGTTGTAATAACTGCTTTTACAATTGGTATTTTAATACATTTAATTTTCAATTTCGATTTGATGCTGTGTCTGCTTTTAAGTGCAATCATTTCATCTACTGATGGTGCGGCCGTATTTTCAATATTTGGAGCCTCCGACATTAAAATCAAACATAATCTGGACCATATTCTTGAACTTGAAAGTGCAACAAATGATCCCGTTGCATATATTTTGGTTTCATCAATAATGTTCATGCTTATAACTCCAACTGTTTCTACAATTGATTTTATTGTAATATTCATTAAATCAATAATTCTCGGTGGAATTGGAGGTTATATTTTAGGAAGATTATTTGCATGGATTTTAAAACACATCAGACTTTCCGTTGAAGGATTGTATCCGCCGTTACTTTTCGCAATGGCAATCTTGTCATTTTCCATTGTTGAAGCAATCGGAGGAAACGGATTCTTATCAGTGTTTATCTGTGCACTTATCGTAGGTAACTCCGAAATCAAACACAAGGAAAACCAGCTATCATTCTTTGATGGTCTTTCATGGTTAATGCAGATATTAATGTTCCTTTTACTTGGAGTATTCACTGCCCCTAATGAATTGTTACCTATGATTGTTCCGGCAATCGCAGTATCAATAATACTAACTTTTGTTGCAAGACCTCTTGCAGTATTTGTTTCACTTCTGCCGTTCAGAATGGGATTCAAGCCTAAATTATTTTTAGCATGGTCAGGAATTAAAGGTGCAGTTCCTATTGTATTCGCATTTTATCCGCTGGTGGCAGGAATTCCTGAAGCTACCATGATATTTAATATTGTGATGATAATCACATTTATTTCCGTAATAATTCATGGAACATCCATCAAATTTGTAGCAAAACATTTAGGACTGCTCGAGTGAAAGACATCTGCTTTAAATCATTGAATATAGTGCTATTATACTAGGAATTGCAATGATAATAGTGTTCCTAACCATTCTGAAACGATGCCTTCTCCATTCCTTTTCACTCAATTCCTTAGTTTTTGGAATTTTCAAAATACTTAATATGATGCTTGCTGATAGGAAAATGAAATATGCATTGAGTATGAAAAGATATCCTGCTCCCAAAAGCATGTCAACTCTCCCATTTGCAATAGCATATCCACAAGTACATAGCGGAGGCATCAACGCTGTTGCGATTGCAACACCCGGAATAACCGTGTTTGTTTTATCCAAACGAGTTTGCCCTATAATTCCTGCAAGTCCTCCGAAAAATGCTATAAGCACATCAAAGAAAGTCGGAGATGTTCTTGCAATCAATTCAACAGTCGGCTCCTTAACCGGAGATAAAAAGAAATAAATTGCAGCAGCCGTAACACTGATTACAACCTGCATTCCCAAACCGATCATGTGATTTCGAAGCAGAACATAATCCGCAGACACGTTTCCATATGCAGAAGCAAGAATGCTTCCCATTATGGGTGAAATTAGCATTGCACCAATAATTACTGCAGTTGAACTGACGTTAAGACCTACCGAAGCGATTATCATTGCACATACCATTACGCACATGTTGGTTCCGGTAATCTGCCCTCCATCAAGAAGACGTGCCTGAATCTCTTCATGCGATGCCGAATCTTCCTTTAATGAAAAAGCTTTTCTGATTTTTTCTTTGATTGTTTCATTTTGTTCTTTAATCTCACCCATATTTCCAATTTCCTAATTCTTAATAATTATGAGTGTTGGCAGAAATTAATTAATTTTGAACATTTTTCATTTTCTCCTTTTTGTTTATTTTAATAATCAATTTCTCAAGTCAGAGCAATGAAGTTTATTGAACTAATAACGGAGTGTAAATCTATTTTGTTTTCTTTAATA
>NZ_JAFSNZ010000108.1 GCF_017447225.1 Methanobrevibacter sp.
AATTCTCAAAAATTATTTTTTATCATTCTTAAAGATACAAGATGGTAAATTTTACAATAGAACAAGTCAGAGAAATTATGGATAACCCAAATAATATCAGAAACATGTCTGTCATAGCCCATGTAGATCATGGTAAATCAACTTTAACAGATTCTTTAATTGCCCGTGCCGGTATTATAGCTCAAGAAAAAGCAGGAGATCTTCGTTATACCGACACCCGTCCCGATGAAGCAGAGAGGGGTATTACCATAAAATCAACAGGTGTCTCCTTATATTATGAATATGATATTTCTGACACTGGAAAAATGGATAGATTTTTAATAAATTTAATCGATTCTCCTGGACATGTCGATTTTTCATCTGAAGTCACAGCTGCCCTCAGAGTTACTGATGGTGCTCTTGTTGTTGTAGACTATGTTGAGGGTGTTTGTGTACAAACTGAAACTGTATTAAGACAATCTTTACAAGAACTTATAAAGCCAGTTCTTATGATAAATAAAGTTGACCGTGCTCTTTTCGAACTTAAGCATGGATCTGAAACAATTTACCAAAACTTTTTAAGAGTTATTGAAAATGCAAATGTAATAATATCTACATATCAAAGTGAAGATAAAATGGATGATTTACAAGTATATCCTGATTCTGGTACTGTCGCTTTTGGTTCAGCACTTCATGGTTGGGGATTCACCCTTACTACTTTTGCCAGAATGTATTCTGCTAAATTAAAAATTGATAAAAAAAAATTAATTACAAAATTATGGGGAGATAATTATTTTAATCCAAAATCAAAAAAATGGTCTGATCAACCAGAAGATGAAGATGTTAAAAGAGCTTTTTGTGCAAATATTTTAGAACCTTTAATTAAACTTGCCAATACTGTATCTTCAGGAAAAAGTGAAGTTTATCAACCATTATTAAAAAAATTAGGAATAGAATTAAAAGGAGATGAATTAGATTTACAAGGAAAATATTTAATGAGAAAAGTAATGCAAAAATGGATTAATGCTTCTGAAGCTTTATTAGAGATGATTATTCTTCATTTACCATCACCTAAAGTTTCCCAAAAATATAGAACAGAATATTTATACCAAGGACCTATGGATGATGAATGTGCTAAAGCAATGAAGGCTTGCGATCCAGATGGTCCAGTCATGATGTTCGTATCAAAAATGGTACCAACAAGTGATTCAGGAAGATTTTATGCATTTGGTAGACTTTTTTCAGGAAAGGTAAGACAAGGTGAAAAAGTAAGAATTTTAGGACCTAATTATAAACCAGGAAAACAAGTAGACCTCCATATTAAAACTATTCAAAGAGTCGTTCTTATGATGGGAAAAAAAGCTGAAGATGTAGTTGATGTACCATGTGGTAATACTTGTTCTTTAGTAGGCGTAGATGAAGCTATTTTAAAACAAGGAACAATCTCCACCTCAGCTGCAGCTTGTACAATTAGATCAATGAAATATTCTGTATCCCCCGTCGTCAGAGTTGCCGTTAATGCTAAGAACCCTGCAGATTTACCAAAATTAGTAGGTGGATTATTAAAAATGTCAAAAGCTGATCCATTAGTCCAAGTTATAAATACTGAAACTGAGCATATTATTTGTGGATGCGGTGAATTACATTTAGAAATTTGCTTAAAAGATTTAGTTGAAGATTATGCTAAAATTGAAATCACAAAATCTGACCCAGTTGTACCTTATAAAGAAACCGTCACAGCAAAATCATCTCAAATATGCTTAGCTAAATCACCAAATAAACATAACAGATTATATGTTATTGCAGAACCTTTAGATGAAGAATTAGTAAAAGAAATTGAAGATGGTACAATTAGAGCAGCCGATGATAATAAACATACATCAAGAGTTTTAATTGACAAATATCATTGGGATCAACATGATGCTAAAAAATTATGGGTATTTGGTCCTGATCAAAGTGGTCCAAACTTTTTAATAGATCAAACTAAAGCTGTCCAATATTTAAATGAAATTAGAGATTCAATGGAAGGTGCTTTCCAAAATGTTACAAAAGAAGGTGTTTTAGCCGAAGAACAATTAAGAGGAGTTAGATTTGGAATTCAAGATGTAGAATTACATAATGATGCAATTCACAGAGGTGGTGGACAAATTATTCCCACAGCAAGAAGAGTTTATTATGCTTCAGAAATGACTGCTACTCCAAGATACCAAGCACCAATTTATTTATGTAATATTGCTACTCCTCAAGATGTTATGAGCGGTGTATATCAATGTTTCTCCCAAAGAAGAGGTGTTGTATTTAATGAAGAATCTGTTCAAGGAACTCCTTTATTAGAAGTCAAAGCTTATTTACCTGTATCTGAATCTTTCGGATTTACTGCCCATTTAAGATCCCTTACCTCTGGACAAGCATTCCCACAATGCACATTCTCTCATTGGGACCTTATTAACCAAGATCCATTTGATGTTAAATCTAAAGCTTATGAAATTACAATGGCCATCAGAAAAAGAAAAGGAATTAAAGAGGCATTACCTGTTCTTGCTGATTATATTGATAAAGCATAAATAACTTAAGTATCTTTAATATTATA
>NZ_JAFSNZ010000008.1 GCF_017447225.1 Methanobrevibacter sp.
AAGTTATTTCTTTTAACTTATTCATGTTAACTTAAAATTTATCACTTTTAAGTTGGAGGGTTTAACTTATTCTTTATAAGTTATTCCTGCTAACTTAGAAGGTTTAAGGTAAAAATAAGAAGTTTTAAGTTATTTCTTTTAACTTATTCATGTTAACTTATAATTTATCTCATTTAAGTTGGAAGGTCTCATTTAGACCTTTTAACTTAAAAATTAAATCTTAATCATGTTAACTTATAATTTATCTCATTTAAGTTAGAGGGTCTAATTTATTTCTTAGACCTTATAACTTAAATTGTACTAGGAGAATTATTCAATGAGTGAAGTAATAGCTGTAATGAATCAAAAAGGAGGTTGTGGTAAGACTACCACTGTTGTAAATACTGCAACTTCTCTAGCCGTAATGGGAAAATCTGTTTTAGTAGTGGATATGGATCCTCAAGCGAATGCAACGACAAGTTTTGGAATAGACAAAAACGAATTGGAAAATACTATTTATGATGCAATCATAGGGGATATCAATGTCAAAAAAGCTACGATTCCTACTTTTATAAAAAATCTGTTCATTATACCAAGCAATATTTCATTAAGTGGTGCAGGCGTTGAATTAAGTCAGAAGGAAAATTATCATATTATCTTAAAAGAGACCCTGAAAGACGTTGTACCATTGTTTGATTATATATTCATTGATTTACCTCCTTCATTAGGTGTTTTAACTGTAAATGCATTAGTTGCATCTGATAGTGTATTGATACCAATTCAGGCTGAATATTATGCACTTGAAGGTGTTGCAGATTTAATTAATACCATTAAACTTGTAGAACAAAGACTTAGGAGTCCTACTCCAATCAAAGGAATTCTATTGACATTATATGATAAAAGGACCAGATTAAGCAGAGATGTCCACAAAGAGTTGAAAAATTACTTTGGAGGCACTAATCTCCTTTTAAAGACAATTATTCCAAGAAATATCAGATTGGCTGAAGCTCCAAGTTTCGGAAAACCATGTTTAATTTATGATCCGGATAGTACTGGAACTAAAGCTTATTTAAAATTAGCTAAAGAAATATTAGAAAGAGACGGAAGTGATTAGATGGCTCGTGGGCTTGGTAAGGGTTTGGATTCTTTAATACCTGAATTTTATGATGAAGATTTTGACAGCAATTCTGCCAAATCTCTTGAAGACATGCTTAATGAAAGCGAAAGCAATAATTCTACACAAGAATCTATTGTTAATGAGGAATCAAATGTAGAAGATATTGAAGAATCTAGTGAAGAAAATGATGAATCTAATGTAGATGATGTTGATGGACAAGAAAACCAAGAGGATGATAAACCGCAAAAAGCGTCAGATGAGGAAATCCAAGAGGAAAACGACGAGGATATTACAACATCCGAAGTCATATCTGGCGATGAAGACACTCAAGATGATTTATCAAATCCACAAGAAGTCAAAAAACAGGAAAATGTAGCTGAAGTATTGGATATTGTAGACAAAAATCCAAGAATCACATTATGGTCTTCAAGATCTGCTGCAGTATTTAGATACTTAAGAAAAACAGAACCTGAATTCAGTATCAGCAGAGAAGCTTCCATATTGATTGATGAAGCGGTTTCTAAAAAATATCCTGATATTTGGGATTTATTTGAAGATTTAAAATAGTTATTGGAAATTCTCCAATAGACTTTGATAAGCCCCGTCTATTCTAATGTATTTTTCAGCCCTGTCTACAACCACACCTAATTTCTTTAGTTCATTCTTGTTTTTGAAAGGCATTTTTTTTCTAATAGAAATTATTTTTCTAGCGGATTTTACACCGATACCCGGCACCCGAATCAGCTCAATAAATGGTGCAGTGTTAATTTCTACAGGAAATATATCCATATTTTCTGCAGCTGAAATTTTAGGATCTTGAGTTAATGACAGCTGATTGTTTTCATCAAAAACAAGCTCTTTAAGCTTGAAATGGTAATCATTTAATAAACTGTCTGCATTATATAATTTTGCGGTTCTGTCTGTACTGCATGCCTGTTTATTTTCAAATTCTGTTTCTTCAATTGGTGAGAATGCTGAGAAGTATGTACGTTTAAGTTTTGTTTTATTATAGATTTTTTCCATTCTATGTAGAATTTCCCTGTCACTTTCATCGTTCGCACCGACAATGAGTTGAGTGGTGTGAGTAGAATTCGGATATGTAGTACTTTTTCCATGTAGACTGTCAATCCAGTGAAGACGTTTCAATATATCCTTATTGTAATCCTTTGTAGATGACAGTTCTGCAAGTCCTGAAGGTGTGGCGGCCTCTATATTAATGCTTACTCTGTTGGCAAGTGCCATTGCCCTTTTGATTGAATCTTTGGATGCTCCGGGAACAATTTTCAAATGGATATAGTCATCGTATCCATAATCCTTTCTTAAAATCCTAATGGTTTCTATTGTTTTTTCCATTGTGAGATCTTCATCCTTGTCAATCCCTGAACTTAAGAACAGACCGTTCACCAGACCTCTGTTGTAATAGTTAAGGAATGTATGTGCAAGTTCCTGAGGTGCCAGTTCAAGTCTTGTGAAGTTTCTTTTTGATTGGTTAATGCAGTATTTGCAGTCATTTTTGCACTTGTTTGTCAGAAGAGTTTTAAATAGTGGAATTTGACAGCCGTTATGTCCGGTTGCATGATAAATTCCCGGAAGATTAACTTGAGAGCTCTTGTTATGATTAACGTAATCGCATAAATCATACTGTGCTGAATCAGTTAATATTTTTATCTTCTCTAATGTGCTCATAGTAATAATTATTATCTTTGATGTATATTAATTTTGAGTTACAATAGAATAGGATTTTTCTATTATTTCTGGATATTTTCCATATAACTGGTGTTATTTTGGATAGGTGTCAGTATAACTTTGTTATAAATAGAAATTGTCAATTTTTTTAAAAATTTCTATACAGTCAGATAAAAAAGTATCAAATAGATATACAATGATTAATATTTTTAAAAATCATGCTTAAACTGTATAAGTATATATATGATGAATGTTAATATGAATTTAGCTATTGAAAATAAGATGGCTATTTTTAGGAAAAAATTATTGTACTAATATATTGACTTTGGTGATTTAATTGATTAAAAAATTCATGATGATTATTATATTGACTTTATTAATGATCTCTGCAGCTCATGCCAGCGACGTTGATGATTCAGTTAATATTGATAATGATGAAATTTCAATCATTGATTTCATTGAAGTTGATAATCATGATTTTGAGGAGTTAAAAGAAGATGATGTTGTTGAAAATAACATTATCAGTGAGGATGAAAACGCTCCTGTTAAGTCTAATCAAGAGTATAATGATTCTTATATAATTAACAACCCTAAAAATTATCATAAAATAGAAAATTACCAATATAATTGTTCTTTTATAAATGAAACTTTGGACAATGATACAGATTTGGAGTTTAATAATATTTCAATAACTATTTCTGTTCATATTTTTAATAATTTCTTTAACAATCATGAAGTTTTTATCTGTATGAATCTTGATTCAAGTTTTAAAACAATGGATTTTTGTCATAATTTATCCAAATTTAAACAAATCGATAAATTTCAAGTGTTAACACATGATGATTTAATATTTTATAATGATTATTATAATTCTTTGACTCATGATGTTGATATAAACATGTTGATATCCAGCGATAAATTACACACTGGCTATGCATTTTCAATCAATCACTCAATTATATGCAGTCACAGCAATTCCATTTATAATATTTTAAGTTCTAATTTTTCATCTTTTCAGATATTTTCTAATTTTGATCAAATTTTTATAATTAATTATAATGAAGCTTTTTTTCCGAGTAAAACAATCGAATGAGATATACATTTAAATATTTTATTAATTAAGTAACTAAAACGTATAAATTATCAATTTGACATATCAGGTGATACTAAGTTTAACAATTTTATATTGACAGGGAGTGTAACTATGAACAAGAAGATTTTATATGGATTAATTTTATTATTAACTTTATCATTAACTTTTGGGGCAGTTTCTGCAAGCGATAATTTTGCAAATGAAACTTACCAAGTTAATTTAGATACTACTAATTTAGAAGTCAATACACAAGATTCAGTATATGAATCCGGCTTTATATTGGACGATTCAGCTATTTCACAAAATTCTGATGAAATAGTTAACGATTCAACAGATATTTCACAAATAACTAATAATGTTTATTTAATTGATGCTCCAAGCATTTCATCTAATGAAATTAATTTTGCTAATATTCCTGATGAAAATTTATTGGGATTAAGCATTGAAGAGAATGTAATCCTTAAGGAAGGTAATGTAATAACTTTTGATGGCAATTACTTCAGTGATGTACGAAACGCAATAAGTCAGGCTGGGGATGGCGACATAATAGATTTGGAAGGAAAAGAAATTATAGCACTTCCTGGAGGCACACCAGTAATTCAGACAAGCAAACGTTTAACTTTTAGAAATGGTGTTTTCAATGCTGGAAATGTATCAGCAATTACCATTAATAATCGTAATTTTATAGAAAATTGCAATTTTGAAGACATAACTTTCAAAAATTATAATGACGTATGTATGTATCCGAATTTTTTCATAAATTGTAATTTAAATCATGTTAGCTTTGAAAATTTTTCACTTGCAGTTGCAGGTTTTGTATTTAGAAATAGTAACTTATATGACGTGAACTTTACTAATTGTCATTCTCACGAACCTGAGGATGAAAATGATTATGAATATGCTGCAATGGCTGTTACTTATAATTCAGTACTCGACCATTGTAATTTTGTTAATTGTACAACCAACAGACACTCTGGAGCAATCTGTGTTGCCGGACAATATGGAAATAGAGTGGATATTCTCAATTCAAATTTTATTAATTGTAGCGCAGGTATCGGTGGTGCGATTTATGTTCATGGTAATGGGGCAATCAATGAGAATTACCACAGTAACATCATAAACTGTACTTTCATAGGCAATACTGCAACTGAAAGAGGCGGAGCTATAGGTTCCAGTCAAAATTATCTTGTTGTTGAAAATTGTATATTTGAAAATAATACAGCTAAACAAGGAGCGGCTTATATGCTTGCAGGTATTGATCATGGTTTGGATGGAATTACTGAGGGACATTACAATACTATGATTAACTGTACTTTCAGAAACAATACAGGTACCGAAGAAGGTGGAGCGATCCACATAACAGGAAATAATAATAGAGCAATTAATTGTACTTTTTGGGATAATTACGCAACTGACGGAAATGGTTCAGCCATTTATGTTCACGGTCAAAATTCATCAATTATCAATTCCGAATTTTATGAACACGAATGTTCAAGAGGTACTGTTTATATTATTGGTGATAATACTGTAATTGAAAATTCTACCTTTGAAAATAACACTGCTTTAAAAGGAGGTGCAGCAATTTATGTGGTTGGAGATAATACCTTTGTTGATAATTCATTATTCAACAAAAACAGTGCTGTCATCCATGGAGGAGCAATACATTCACACGGTGATAACCTTACTATAACCAATTCAAACTTCACTTCAAATCATGCTATCGCATCCAGTGATGATCTTAATCAGGGTTTAGGTGGAGCTATTTATATTGAAGGAAATAATTCAAACATCTCTTATTCATATTTTGAAAATAATGTAGCACGTAACGGTTCAGCGATATATAATAGGGGACAAAACTTGACTATTGAAGATGATACTTTCATTGAAAATCAGGCATGGAGTTATCTGATTACCGGAGTAACTAATGATAAGCGTTTCTATTATAATCCTGAAGGCGTCATAATCATCAATGTTACCCACAGAGGTGGAGATAATATTATTAATGCTATTTATAACGACGGCAGCCCTAATTATATTTTCTTCCAAAATGTTACCTATGAATCTTCTGTAAATGATAAACATAATACAGGTAGTAATATTATTAATCCTGTAGATGGAGTCGATAAAAGTGAAAACGGAACTCTTATTTATCAGGATCCACGTGAAGACTTACAAAATATTACCATAGTTGTTACTCATCTTGAAACAGGTCAAGTCGTGATTAATTTCACTTCCAAAACCGGTATTTATGGTAATGCCAGCGTATCTGAAAAAGGTCTTCTTCCTGGAAATTATTCAGTTAATGTAACTCACTTTGAAGATGGTTTATATAAATTCATTACAAACATGACTTACTTTGAGATTCTGCCTGTTGCAGACTTGGCTATTGAAAAAACTGTTTCAAATAAAACCCCTAATTTCGCGGATGAAATTACATGGACTATTAAAGTCACTAATAAGGGTCCAAATAATGTAAGTGATGCTTATGTAATTGATAAATTGCCTGCAGGTTTAATTTTCAATGGTGCTGATGGAAATTACAATGAAACTACCGGCAGATGGGAAATTGGCACTTTAAATGTTAATGATACTAAAATTTTAAACATTAAAACTATTGTAAACATTACAAATACCACTATTCTTAATGTAGCTAGCGTGAATAGTAGTACTTATGATCCAAATGAAACCAACAATATTGCAAATAACACTACCAAATCAAATACTCTCACGGATTTAAGTGTTGTTAAGTTAGTTTCCCAAAAAACATCTGTAATTGGTGATACAATTGTCTGGACTATTAAAGTCACTAATAACGGTCCTGATATAGCTGTAAATGCCTATGCAATAGATGTTCTTCCTTCCGGAATTTCATATGTAAGCGATGATTCCAACGGAAAATATAATTCCACCACTGGAAGATGGGAAATTGGTGATTTGAATAAGGGCTCATCAGCTGTTTTAAACATTAAAACAAAAATTAATGTGGATAATACTACAATCGTCAACAATGTTTTTGTCAATTCAAGCACCCCTGATTCTAACATGAGCAATAATAATGCTTCAAATGATACAGTCATCTTAGAATCTAATTTTATCGTGGAAAAAAATACTATTACTCCTATTGTTTCTATTGGAGAGCAAGTTAAATTCCAAATTGTAGTTAAAAACACAGGTTTAACTAACTTGACCAATGTGTTTGTTGAGGAATTTTCTTATGATGGTCTGATATTTGACCAGGCTTTAAACCAATCCCACTGGATTCATTCAATAGTCAACGGTAAAAACAGATGGACTTTAAAAGATAAATTGTCTATTGGCCAGGTCACAATATTAACCGTATTGTTCAATACCACTAGAGCAGGCAATTTCACTAATGTGGTTGTTGCAGGCAGTGATGAAACGGATAACAAAACAGCTAGCAATGATACAACAGTTGTTAAACCGGAATTAGAAGTAGAAAAAATCACTATTACTCCTATGGTTATTTTAGGTGAACAGGTAATCTTTGAAATTATCGTTAAAAATACCTGTTTAGTCAATTTGACCAATGTGTTTGTTGAGGAATTTTCTTATGAAGGTTTGGTATTTGACCATGCCAACACCGAAGGTTTCTGGGTAGAATCTTTTGTTGATGGAAAAACAAGATGGACTTATGAATTTGAAATTGCTCCGGGAGTAACTCACGGATTCACTGTAGTGTTTAATACTACAGTGGTTGGTAATTTTACTAATGTGGTTGTTGCAGGCAGTGAAAATGCAGAAAATAAAACAACCAACAACACCACTGTTGTTGTAAAACCGGAATTCACTGTTGAGAAAATTTCTTTAAATCCTCTTGTCAGTGTTGGTGAACAGGTTACTTTCGAGATTATTGTAAGAAATACTGGAATCACTGATTTGACTAATGTAATTGTCAATGAACTTAAATATGACGGCTTGATTTTCGATCATGCTTACGGTTTAGGTCATTGGAAGGAAATAGATAATAATTCCTGGATGTTTAATAATAAGTTTTCTGCTGGCGAGTCTCATGGTTTCTTTGTAGTGTTTAATACTACTGTGGCAGGTAATTTCACTAATGTGGTTGTTGTAAAATCAGATTACACTGAAAATAAAACCGCTGAAAACAATACAACTGCCGTCAATCCTGAATTTAGTGTTGAAAAGATTTGTTTGAATCCTCTTGTCAGTGTCGGCGAACAGGTTACTTTTGAAATCATTGTTAGAAATACTGGAGTTGTCGATTTAACTAATGTTGTTGTCAGTGAAAATGTTCCTGATGGTTTGATTTTTGATCATGCTTACGGTTTAGGTCATTGGAAAGCTATTGGAAACTATTCCTGGACTTTTGAAAATAAGTTTTCAGTTGGCGAGTCTCATGGTTTCTTTGTAGTGTTTAATACTACTGGTGAAGGCAATTTCACTAATGTGGTTGTTGTTAAAGCTAATTACACTGAAAATAAAACCGCTGAAAACAATACAACTGTTGTAAAACCGATGTTTACAGTTGAAAAGATTTCATTAGATCCTATTGTTCCTTTAAACAACTTAACAAGATTCCAGATAGTCGTTAGAAATGTTGGTCAAACAGAATTAACAGGAGTATTCATTGAAGAAACAGATTATGAGGAATTAACCTATGTGACATTCATTGACACTGAAGAATGGTATTATGATTTCAATACTGTAACTCCTGGATGGAAACTTATTAAATCTTTAAATCCTAATCAGGTTGCTACATTAACTGTTATATTCAATGCTACTAAACTTGGAAATTGGACTAATACCGTAACTGTAGGTGCAGATAAAGCTGATAATAAAACAGCAAACAATACCACTGAAGTTTACGAAGAACCTCCGATAGACCCTGAACAAAATGCAACAAATCCAAATTTAACTGTTGAAAAAATTGCATTAGAAAAAATTGTTTTATCAGGCAATCAGGTTACTTTTGAGATTGTTGTTAGAAACACTGGAGATAAAAGGTTACACGATGTAACAGTTTATGAGAAATTTGATGATGCTTTAGAGTTTGACCATATTATTGATAATACAGAATTATGGATTAAAAATAATGATTTGAGCTTCAAATACAATGCAACTCTCTATAAGGGAGAAACAACTAAATTTTATGTTGTATTCAATACTAATAAAACTGGAGAATTCACCAATGTTGTTATCGTAACATCCAATGAAACAGAAAATAAAACAGCTAATGACAGTGTTGAAGTTGTTGAGCCTGTTTTGGTTGTTGGTAAGGTTGCTATTAATAAGACTGTAGTTGTTGGCAATCAGGTTATTTTTGAGATTGTTGTTGGTAATTCTGGTAGGGTTGCTTTGAATGGTGTTGTTGTTGATGAGTTGTCTTTTGATGGTTTGGATTATGCTGGATGGTTCGATGACACTGGTTTATGGTCTAAGAATGGTGATT
>NZ_JAFSNZ010000009.1 GCF_017447225.1 Methanobrevibacter sp.
GCATGTACCGGTTGCGGAAAATGTCTGGTAGGATGTCGTCAAAAGGCCATTCATGTTAACGGTAACATTGATGAAAAGATTATGGCAACCATTAAGGGAGTACTTTCCAAAAAACAGGAAGGTCAGCGTATGATTCTTGTATTCTTGGACAATATAGGCTATACTGCAGCGGACAACATCGGAGTCAACAGGCTATCCTACCCTGAATCCATTCATATTATAAAGGTCATTTCAGTCAATCGTGTAAGGCCAAACCATATCAAGTATGCTTTGGAAAATGGAGCTGATGGTGTCTTTATCGGAGAATTCCCTGGTGATTTGATGTATGATGAAGTTGAACGTAAAATTGTAAGGATAAAAGAAACTTTAGAAGAATTTAATGAAAACCCTGAAAGAATTATGTTTTCTAAAGTTTATATTCCGTATTTTACGGGTCTTGCACGCAAACTAACTGATTTTGACAAAAAAATTGAAGAATTAAATCTTTAATTTTTTTCTTATTTTTTTTTTAAAATCCTCTTTTTTTAGCCGTTTTTGGCATTTTTTAGAATACTATATATATTCTTAAAATCCATACTAAAAACATTAACTAATATAATAACAATCATTATATTGTGAAAAAACTTGGGGGTTTTTTTATTAAATACAAAACGATATTGTTTGTCTGTTTAATTGTATCTTTATTTGTAACTCTCTCTTGCGCTTCTGCAAGTGATGTTAACAATTTAGATGATAATTTAACAGCAGTAACAGATGGAAATGATATCATCTCTGTTGATGATATGCAAAATAATGAAATTATGATGATATCGGATGATGATGTTATGGAAGCATCAGATTCTGATGACTTACTAACTGGAACCTATACGGACTTAAATAGACGTATAAGTAATTCTCCGGACGGTTCCACTATTTATTTGAATGATGACTACAGCATTTATAGTGCAATCTATTTTAGTTATAGGCATGATTTGATTATAGATGGTCAGGGACATACCATTGATGCAAATGGCAATTCCAGAATATTCCATTTATATTCAACGTCATCAAATATCACATTTAAAAATATTAAATTTATAAACGGTTATGCAACTGAAGGTGGAGCAATTTATTCCACAATTCCTTTAAATGTTATTAACTGTACCTTTGAGGATAATGAAGCTACAGCATCAGGTAGGGGTGGTGGAGCGATTTATTTTGCTCAACAGGACAGTACAGTAATCAATATTACTGATTCCACTTTCAGAAGAAACACAGCTCTTCAGTATGGTGGTGCAATTGAATTCGACAATTCCAACCAGCCAGGATATATCGCTAACATTAAAAACTGTGTTTTTGAGGAAAACACTATAACAGGAATTAGTGCAATGGGTGGTGGAGCGATTTTGGTATATAGATATGTTACAGTTAACATTGATTCAACCAAATTCATAAATAACTCTGCAAAAGATTCTGAAGGTGGAGCTATAAGATATTCAGGAACAGTCACTGTCAATAATTCAGAATTTTATTCCAATAATGCTATACATGGTGGAGCGTTATGTTTCGGTCAGATTTATGCTTTAAATGTTTATAATTCCAAATTTGTTGATAATTATGCTAAATTTCAGGGTGGTGCTGTTAAAGCTCGTGATTTTGACATGAATAATGTGACTTTTATCAACAACACTGCTGATGAAGCTGGTGGAGCATTATTTTCAAGATCAGGTGTTGCTGTTTTAGCTGATTCACAATTTATTAACAACACAGCTCCAACTGGTGCAGGATTATTTATTCATGGTGATGTAAGCAGTATAAGTGTTGTAGATACCAATTTCACTCATAACATAGCTTCTGCCAATGGTGGGGGATTATATTCAAACACTCCAAACATGATAGCTATTGCAGGCGCAAATTTCATAAATAACCTCGCTAGCAATGGTGGTGGAGCATATATTGCTAAAGGAAGAACTTCCATTTCAGTTTCCAAATTTGAAGATAACACTGCTTCCGCTGAAGGTGGAGCAATATATATTGCAGCAGCCAATAATGAGGTTATCAACTCAAATTTCAAAAACAACACTGCTCAGATAGGTGGTGCTGTATATTGGAATGGGGACGCAGGTAAACTTCAAGGCTCAACATTCATTTCAAACAATGGTATAAACGGTTCTTCTGTTTACTGGAGATCCACAAACGGTAACTTAATCAATTCAAACTTTGATGACACTGATTCAACTGGAAAATCACTTCAATGGCATGGTACCAACGGTAGAATTTCCGAATCTCGATTCATCGGAAATGACACTATTTTCATTTGCCAGCATGCTTCAGTAAGTTTGGATTCAAACACACAGACCTCAACTTCCAGCGAAGGCTATTCAGTATTCAATGAGGGTATTGCAAGTTTCGCTTCAAACACATTCAACAATCTAATTTATAATAACGGAACCATTACTTCAGATACATATATAATTACATTAAATAATGACACTCTCATTTCAGATATAAATTCTGCAGTAATATATACATCAGTTGAAGACGATAACGGTAACTACATTAAACTGAACAAAGACTTGGTCAATGTTTTCGAATCTCAAAGGTTAAGCACATCTTTCAATAATACCCATTATGTTTCAACAGTTAACAATATTGCTATCGGTTATCATAATGTTTCAGCAGATGACTATGCTGGATTAGGTCTGTCCGATGTTAATGTGATGCCTGGTGGTATATTATATTTAATAATTAACCTTACTGTAAACCAGACTAATTATGGTGAGAAAGTAGTATTCACAACTACTGTAGTAAACACTACATATAACGGTACTGTTGATTTGGCAATTAATGACATTCATTATAATGTAACTCTTATAAACGGTACTGCTGTATTGACTTTGTATAATATGGCACCTAATACATATGATGTTATCGCATCATATATGGATTATAATCAGACTGTCACTGCAGAGGTGGAAATCAAGGTTGAACTTCGTAATTCCACTTTAAGCATTATTGCTAATAATGTATATTATGGCAATATCACAACTATTAATATAACTGTTACAAATGGTACTACTGGTACTGTATATGTATTCGTAAATAATAAGATGTATATCCTTACTTTAGCTAATAGTACTGCACAGCTTAATTTAACTGGTTTGTCAGGTAATAACTATACTGCTTATGCAATCTATAATGGTGATTCATACTTCTACAGCTCATACAATCAGACTAGTTTTACAGTATATAAACACACCCCACAAATAAATATTACAGTCAGTGATATCCATGTGGGTGAAATAGCTACAATTAAAGTTAACTTGCCTAGTGATATCACAGGAACAGTATTTATTGATGTAGATGATGATGAATATAGATATGTTAACAAATCATCAATTACATTATATGTTAATAACTTAACCGCAGGCAATATCAGTGTAAGAGTACATTACTTAGGTGACAATAAGTATTATGAAGCCAATAACAGCGCTTCATTCAATGTGACTAAAAAGAATATGACCATTATTGTACAAACTGCCCCTATCCCAGTTGGTGAAAATGAGACAATTTCTGTCATTTTACCTAGTGATGCAAAAGGCCTTGTACTTCTGGATGTAAATGGAACCAAGTATTATGCATATGCAAACAACACTGTAGCTAAGTTTATAATCAGCGGACTTTCCAGAGGAGTATATAATGTAACTGCAGAATATGCAGAAGGTCCAATTTACAATACAGCCACAAATACATCTTCATTCTTTGTATACTACATTTACGCATTTGACTTTAATGTGTCTGCAACAACAGACAGTGATTTGAATGTATATGTCAGCATTTCCCTTCCAAGTGATGTTGATGGGGATGTGGTCGTTGAAATCAACGGATCCAACTACACTGCCCACATAAGTAAAGGTAAGGCTACCGTAATGATTCCAAATCTTAACGGCGGTGCATATAACGGTACGGTCTATCTTGAAAACGACACTAAATACGGACCTTCCAACAGAACATTCATAGTTGATTTGGAAAGGGTTTCTCCAACAGTTAACGTTATTTATAACTCCACTATCTATGTTGATGATGATGCAATAATTAAAGTAACTGTTGACAGCGATGCAACAGGAAATATTACAATCACAATCAACAACACAGATTACACTGAAAAGATAAATAACGGTGAGGCATTATTCAATATCACCGGCCTGGTATGGCATGAATATGCATTCAATGTAACTTATACGGGCGACAGGAAATATCTGCCTGATGTAAAAGAGCATGTCCTGACTGTAAGCAGAATTCATAACTACTATTCAATGCTTGAAACCGAAAGCATTTATGTAGGTGAAAATGCAACAATTAAGGTTACATTTGAAGAGGATACAACCGGAAATGTCACACTGCTCATAAACGGATCAACTTACATAATTAATCTTAAAAATGGAACAGGTTCCATTAATATCTCAGGATTGCCTGTAGGAAAACACACTATTGACGCTACATACAGCGGAGACAGCAAATATGAACCATGTCACAGAGTATTTGAAGATTTCTATGTAAGAAAAATTGCAAATTATGATTTCACTCCTAACGGTCAGGCTAATGATACTCATGCAAATATTACAGTAGAACTGCCTGCTGATGCTGATGGTTATGTAAATATTACCATTAATGGGCAAACTTATCCTAATATTGAAGTGAAAGACTGTAAAGCTAATTTAACTGTCGGAGGATTGTCTGCAGGTGTACAATATCCTGTAAAAATCGATTACAGTGGTAATAATAATTATGAGCCTGCTTCTAAAAACATTACCTTAAGAAGTGATAAAACATTTGATTATGAATTCAATATCACTATTAATGATATACATGTTGGAGACATTGCTTATCTGGTAATTACCATACCTGAAGCAAATGACACTGATTTGGTTAGAATCACTGTCGAAAACAGAACTCCTGTAATCGCATCCATAGTAAACGGTACTATCAATCATCCAATAATCGGATTGGAAGAAGGAGATTATTCCATCATTGTCGAGTACTTAGGTAATAGCAAATTTGAAGCATCTACCAGATATGAGGATGTCCATGTATCCAAGATATCTTCCTATAAGTTTGATGTCGTTGCCAACGAACCTAAAGTAGGTGAAAACTTAACTGTAGATATACAATTGCCTACTGATTCATCAGGAAATGTAACTGTAACTGTAAGCATAAACAATACAAACTATACCGCAAATGTTACAAACGGTACGGCCCGTGTTGTCATTCCGAATCTGCCTGAAGGAATCTACAATACTACTGTATTCTTCTCAGGAGACAACAAATACCACAATGCAACCAAAGTAATTGAAGTGACTGTTGTCAAAATTGATTCTTATGCATTTGACGTAACTCCGGAAAATATCTATGTTGGAAGCGAAGAACACATTAAAATTACCTTACCTGAAGATATTACGGGAAATGTAACAATTACAATCGATAATACTGATTATATCAACAAATCTGTCACTGTAGTTAACGGTACCGGATGGTTTAATGTAACAGGTTTGGCTAAAGGACAATATGTTTTCTCAGTTGCCTTTGATAATGATTCCAAATACGAATCAGACATCAAATATGGAAACTTTGAAGTATTATCCATAAACGATTACTTATTCAATGTAACCGTCAGCGATCCGAATTACGTCAGGGACAACATTACATTTAAAGTGGAATTGCCAACCGATGCTACAGGTGAGGTTAATGTCCGTATTTTTGCGACAGACTTCAAAGGAGAAGTTAAAAACGGTGTTGCTGTTGTTAATATAACAGCTCCTTATTATGGAAGTTTCCCATATCTCGTTTCATTCGAAGAACCTGGAAAATATGTGTTAAAAACACAATCCGGAACACTTACTATTTCAAAATTGGACGTTGATGTAACTCCTGAATATAATAAAACCGTTCATGTTGGAGAAAAAGTCACATTTAAAGTGCAATTGCCTGAAGACGCTACCGGAACAATCACGATTGTCAGCCGTATTGTTTCATATACCGTACCTTTAGTAAACGGTTCTGCTAATGTTACCATTGACGGTTATCCTTTAGCACAATCATACTCACCTGCAATCTCATACAGTGGGGATGACAGATATAATCCGGCCAGCTTAACCTTAAACGTTACTGTAATTAAGGTAAGTGACTATGATTTCGACTTCAATGTATCCGATATCAATGTAGGACAGACTGAAATCGTAAATGTCACTCTTCCAAGCGATGCAACAGATGATGTTTTGATATATGGTAACTTCAGTTCAAACAGATACTCCCAAGCTATTATAAACGGAAATGTTACATTCAACATCAGGAATTTGGCCGCAGGAACATACAATATCACGGTTTTATATCAGGGATATAATAAATACGAAAGCAAAAACATAACTAAAACGTTCACTGTCAGCAAAGTCAATTCCACAATAGCTATTGACTTTATAGATAATAGTATAGTTGTTGTAAGTGTCCCTGGTGATGCTACCGGAAATGTGACCATAAGGGTAGGCAGTATCAATAGGAATGTAACTATTGCAAACGGCAAGGCCACATTGGATGTCACTGATCTTTATCCTGACACTTACACTGTTTATGCAAATTATGCCGGTGACGGAAAATACTTGGAAAACGCTACAGATAAACAGATTACCCTACCTCAAACGGGTAATTATTTGATAAATGCTACAGCTAATGATATTATTGTAGGTGAAAATGCAACAATTATTGTATATCTTCCAAGTGATGCAAAAGGATATGTGAATATTACTGTAAACAATAGTGAAATTAAAAGGGCGGAAATAACGAATGGTGTTGCAAGATTAACTGTTCCTGATTTGGCTGTCGGAAATTATAAAGTTGTAGTCAATTTCACTGATGACAAGTATCTGTTCAAAACAAATTCCACAACATTCAATGTTGCTCAAATCAGAACAGTATTATCCCCTTCAGTCATTGTTGAAAACAGAACACTCAATATAACTGTGGACATCACTGAAAATGCAACAGGAAACATTACAATTTATGTGGATAATGTTCCTTATAGTCGTGAAATCAAAGACAACAAAGCTAATTTGGTTATTGATGTAATTCCGGGTGATATTTTCGTAAGAGCATCCTATGCCGGTGATGACAATCATACAAGCGCTAACTCTAATCTGGTTCTTGTTGAAGTTGAAAAGATTGATGATTATGATATTTTAATCGATTTAAAAGATTTAATCACTGTAGTTGAAAATAACGTAATCACTTTCACATTGCCTGAAAATGTTACTTCAAATAATTTAATAGTATTTGTTGAAGATGATGATTATATTGTTGAAATCAATTCAACAACCCATAAGGCAACATTAACTCTTCCATTACTTCCTGAAGGAGATTATGACATTGTTGTTCCTTATGAGGATGACTTATACGATTACAAAGAATTCACAGCTTCTTTCATTGTGATAAAACTTAACACAACTGTTGATGTGGAAGTTAAAAACATTACTAAAGATATGTCTGAAGTCATTAACATTACATTAAATGACACTGCTTCAGGCGAAGTATTGATTGATTTGAATGGAACAGTTTACCATAAATATCTTGAAAATGGAAAAGCCAATTTAACTGTAAGTGATTTGACTGACGGAAACTACACAGTAATTGTAACCTATCTGGGTGATAATTACTTCAATGACAATTCCACAACAGTATATTTCACTGTTTCAAAATTATCAACAGATCTGATAATCAATGCTTCCGATATTATTGTAGGTCATGATTTGAAAATTGAATTCACATTATCATCAAATATCACTGATATAATAACCGTTAAAGTAGGAAATGAAAATTACACAACATTTGTATATAAAGGAAAAGGTAATCTCACTGTCCGTGATTTGCCTGTCGGTGAATATAACATCACTGCATCCTATGCCGGTGACAATAATTATTATGCAGTTACAAACACTACAAATATCACTGTAAACGGTAAAAAATCTTCCAAAATTAATGTAAGTGTTGCAGATATTACTGTTGGTGAGGATATTATGGTTTATGTGAATGCTACTGAAGGTATTTATGGTCCTGTTTATGTGACTATCGGTGGTTTGGCTTACACTCATGATCTTGTTGACGGTAAGGTTAATTTCACTGTTTCCAATTTAACTGCACGTAATTATCAAGTCTCAGCATTCTTCATGGGTAATGATGAGTTTGAATTGTGCAATACCACTTCAACCTTTGTTGTCCATAAAAAAGACACTCCAATCAGTTTAAATGTAACTAACATTAAAATCGGTGAAGATGAGATAATTAACGTAACTGTTGCCGGTGAAGCTACCGGTGATGTCTTAATTGATATTGATGACTTACATATTTATGCTGAAATTATCAATGGCAGTGCTGTTGCTGTTATCAGTGATTTTGCTGTTGGCAAATATAATGTAACTGTTAACTATCTAGGTGATGATAAGTATAATGCTAATTCAACCAGTTCATCATTCACAGTTTCTCAGCTTGAAACTACAATTTCCATTAGCGGTTCTGATATTATAGTCGGTCAGAGAGAAGTCTTTGACATTGTGATGTCTGCTAATATTACTGAGGTTGTTATTGTTGAGATTGGTGGTGTTAATTATACTACTTTTGTTGAGAAGGGTGTTGGTAAGTTCAGTATTTCTAATCTGACTGCTGATGTTTATGATGTTGTTGTTTACTTCCCTGGAAACACCAAATACGGTGCAGTAAACAACACTACTTCTATTAAAGTCAGTGATAAATTGCCTTCTGCAATCACGATTAATGTTTCAGATATATTTGTTGGTGATGAGTTAACTGTTTATGTTAATGTCACTCCTGGCGCTACTGGCCGTGTAACTGTCGTTGTTGCAGGTGACACTTTCACTAAGGAATTATCCGGTGATTCAGCTAATTTCACAATTTCCGGTTTAATTGCCCGTGATTATCATGTGACTGCATACTATCGCGGTGATGATGTCTACCTAATCAGCAATTCAACAGCTAACTTCACGGTTAACAAGAAAGATACTTTAATTAATGCGTCTGCTAAAGACATTATTGTAGGTGAGGCAACTGAAATCTCTGTAAACCTTACTGATGGTGCTACAGGCATTGTTCTTGTTGATATCAACGGAACCAAATATTATGCAAACATTACTGATTCAAAAGTCATATTGAATGTTCCTAACTTGGCTGTAGGATCTTATGATGTGGTTGTTTCATATCTTGGTGATGACCGCTTCCATTCAAATGAAACTGAGACAAGCTTCAAAGTCTCCAAAGTGACTTCTGAGATTAGCATTTCCCTGCCTGACGGAGAAATCTATGCTTACGGAGATAATGTCGTCATTCATGTAACAGGTCCGGAAGACGTAACAGGCGTTGCAACCTTAAATGTTGTAACTAAATACGGTCATGACGAATACACGGTTTATATCAATAATGGGGAAGCTAGTTTAACTATTATAAAACCTGATGTGGACGATTATAATGTTTCAGCAGTTTATCTGGAAAACTACAAATATTACTCTTCAAATTCATCCAAACTACCATTTGAAGTATATATGAACGGTTCTGAAATCAATGTAAATGGCCATGACATCAGTGTAGGCGAAACCGAAACAATCGTTGTCACTTTCCCTATAGGAGAATATTCAGGAAATGTAACTTTCTATGTCGATGAAAGAGAATTCACAAGAGAAATATCATATGACTCTGCAACAAACATCAGTACTGCTACTTTAACATTGGATGACCTTGTTTCAGGAACTTATACTGTCAGAGCAGTATTCGTAAATGTTGAAGATGGAAAAACTGTAGTTCATGAAGGAAGTGATGTATTCACAGTATCCAAAATCAAATCTGCAATTGTTATCGATTCAATTTCAGACATTAAAGTTGGTGAAAATGCTACAATCAGATTGCTCATAACTCCTTCAGATGTTACAGGAACAGTTGATGTCTATGTAAACAGCAAACATTATAGCGTAAACGTAACAAATCCTATATTAACAGTCTCAGACTTGAAAGAAGGTGAAGCTTCAGTTTATGCTGTATATCCTGGAGACAGCAAATACTTGTCATCAAATGACACAGCATCATTCAATGTTTACAAAAATGATGTGGTGCCGGAATTAAGCGTATCAGATATTGATATCAGTCAGATGATTAACATTACTGTTAAATTGCCTGGCGATGCAACCGGCTATGTATTACTTGACATTAACGGAACCCAGTTCTATGCTGATGTAGAAAACGGAACTGCAAAATATCTAATTGTTCCAGCAAATACTGGTGAATTTGTTGTAACCGCAACATATCTCGGTGACGACAAATATTATTCAAATTCAACTACATGTTCTTTTGTGTGCTCTAAAATTAAAACAGACATCATAATATCAGGTGAAAATATTGTCGTCGGCCATGATGAGGTACTGACAATTACCACCGCTAACTTTACAGAAGTAATCACTGTTGAAATTGAAGGCATCAATTACACAACATTTGTAGAAAATGGAATTGGTAATTTAACTATTTCAAACTTGCCTATCGGTAATTATAATGCTACAGTCTACTTCCCTGGAAACACTAAGTATAATGCAGTAAGCAACCGTACCTCATTTGAAGTCACTGACAAAAAATCTTCCGCACTTTCAATCGATGTCAAAGACATTATTGTCGGACAGGATGCAGTTATAACTGTTAATGTCACTGATGGGGCAACTGGTGAGGTAACAATCGTAATCAGAGGAAGAGAATACACAGAAAAATTAGAAAACGGATCCGCTACATTCACTATTTCCAACTTAACAGCTAGAGACTATGAAGTCACTGCAATCTACAGCGGCGATGAAAGTTACCTGCCAAGCAATAATACTGCAGGATTTGCTGTTGAAAAAATAGCTGTTGAAATTAAAGTGGATGCAAAAGACATACTGGTCAATGAAACAGAAACAATTGAAATCAGATTATCTGAAGATATTGACGGAATTGTTTTAGTAAATGTCAATTCAACAGGTTACTATGTAAATGTCACAGAAGGATATGGAGTATTGAAACTTGATAACTTAAAATCAGGCGATTATAATGTGACTGCAACATTCCTCGGTGATGATGTCTATAAATCAGCATCCAATGCAACTTCATTTGCAGTAAGCATCAAATCCGTTCCGGAAATAAATGTGGATGTAAATGATGATAATGTTACTGTAGTCCTGCCTGAGGATGCAACAGGCAATGTAACTGTATTGATTGATGGTAAAGAAGTTCCTGGAGAAGTTATCAACAATACTGTCGTTGTAGATACCAGTAATTTAGCTCCTGGAAACCATACTGTCGAAGTCATCTATCCTGGTGATGATAAATATGCTCCATATGACAATACAACAACCGTTGAAGTGCCTAAAGTTGATGATTACAAATTTGATGTTGATATTAAAGTTGATGGAAATGATGCAGTCGTTTCAGTTGAACTGCCTGAAGACGTTAACGGCGTAGTATTTGTTGATGTTGACGGTACCGGTTACTATGTAAACGTCACAAACGGTAAAGGATCAGCTGAACTGACCAATTTCGACATAGGCAAACACAACATTACAGTCAGATATGATGGTGATGACAAATATGGTGAAAGTGAGAAATCTTCCTCATTTGTTGTCGATGATAAGCATATCACTCCAATTGACATCATAACTCATGATATTCATGTTGGAGATAATTTAACTGTTTATGTAATAGTACCAAGTGATGCCACTGGAGAAATCACTATCCAAATTGATTCAGCAAATTACACTGCTCCAATTAACAGAGGCGTATCCAGATTCAATATTTCCGGATTGGCTGAAGGCAATTACACAGTAAATGCAATCTATAACGGCAGCGTAAAATATGACTCAAACACTACATCAGCTCCAGTAAAAGTTTCAAAAGTTGATGATTACCCAATTGACATTATTGAAAACGGTAAAAATATCACTATCAACCTTCCTAGTGATGCAACCGGTAATGTTACTGTGATTGTTGACGGAGAAAACTTTACCGGTAAGGTTGTAAACGGAACAGTTACTATTTATGACCCTAACTTGACTGCAGGCCCTCACAATATTACTGTAATCTACAGCGGTGATGATAAGTACTCACCAGAGAAGAATGATACTGAAGTTGACATTAAAAATAGGGTTTTAATCGATGCTCCTTATGTAATCAAGTATTATTCTGGTCCTGAAAGATTATATGTATATCTTGAGGATTTAAACGGAAATAAAATAGCTAACGCTTCTGTTTCAATCAAAATCAATGGTGTTACATATAATAGAACCACTGATGAGAACGGTACTGCGTCACTTGCCATTAACTTAGGCGGAGGAAACTATTCAGCAATCGTTACATTCAATGGAAATGAAGAGTTCAACAGTACTTCAATAACCTCATTCGTATCTGTTTTACCTACAATCTATGGAAACGATATTGTTAAAGTTTATAGAAACGGAACTCAATATTATGCATTATTCCTGGATAGTCAGGGTAATCCGTTAGTAAATGAAAATGTGTCCTTTAATATCAACGGCGTATTCTATACTAGAACAACTAACGAAAGCGGTTGGGCTAAATTGAATATCAACCTGCAAAAAGGCACATACATTTTAACTGCATTCAACCCTGTAACTGGCGAAAAACATTCCAATTTAATAACTGTGCTTACTCAGATTGTTGAGAATAATAACCTGATTAAGTATTATCACAATGACAGTCAGTTTGTAGCCAGAATCATTACTGAAGATGGATCTTATGCTAAAGCGGGTGAACAGGTAACATTCAACATTCATGGTATGATTTATAACCGTTATACTGACAATGATGGATATGTCAGATTAAATATTAATTTGGGTCCTGGCGATTACATCATAACCACATACTATAAAGAATGTGCCGAAGGTAATCACATCCATATCTTAGAGGATTTCATAACAAATGATTTGGTAATGAGTTATAAAGACGGTTCTCAATTCATTGCTCATGTGCTGGATGGAAAAGGTAATGCGTATGAAGGTCAGACTGTTACTTTCAATATTAATGGAATGTCTTATGATAGGACAACAGATATCAATGGTGATGCCAGACTGAATATCAATCTGCAATCAGGTCAATATCTGATTACATCAACATATCTGAACGAAGTTCATACAAACACAATTGTGATAAATTAGGAGCATATTTTTACTCCTATCTTTTTTTCTTTTTAATTAAAAATTTGATTTATAATTTAACTGTTTTTCTATAAAACTTATAATTTAATTAATCATACTTTTCAAATTATTACATCTTTCATAAAAATAGAATTATTGGATTATGCTTATCTACATTGGAAGGTTAATTTATTAAAATTTAATCAATTTTTTCAAAAATTGTAAAAATAAAAAAAGTTTGAGGAAGTTATAATTCCCCATTAGCTCTTCTTTCATCAAGAAGCTTTAATCCTAAGTCGCCTAATTTGTATTTTTGAATTTTACCACTTGTAGTTAATGGGAATTCATCAACGAAGAATACGTATTTAGGAACTTTGTATCTGGCTATGCTTCCAATACAGAAATCACGGATGTCTGCTTCAGTTACATCATCAAAGCCATTTTCCTTAATAATGAATGCTCCAACGATTTCTCCGTATTTTTCATCAGGAATACCTGCAACTTGGACGTCCTGAACGCATTCATGAGTAAAGAGATATTCTTCGATTTCCCTTGGGTAGATGTTTTCTCCTCCTCTGATAATCATATCCTTGATACGACCTACAATGGAGTAGTATCCGTCTTCATCTACAGTAGCTAAGTCTCCGGAGTGGAGCCATCCGTCAGGTTCAATGGTTTCAGCAGTCTTTTCTGGCATGTTATAGTATCCTTTCATTACATTGAAACCTCTGCACATGATTTCTCCGGTTTCGCCAGGACCTAACTCTTCGCCAGTTTCAGGATCAACGATTTTAACTTCAATGTTAGGGAATTTTCTGCCTACAGTATTGATTTTTTTCTCAAAGGAATCTGCAGCATTTGTCTGTGTAAAACCAGGAGCCGCTTCAGTTAATCCGTATACGCTTGTAATCTCTTTCATGTTCATTTTTTCAATAGCATCTTTCATGGTTTCAACAGGACAGGTTGATCCTGCCATGATACCTGTACGTAAGGAGCTCATATCGAACATGTCAAACATTGGGTGGTTCATCATACCGATGAACATGGTAGGCACCCCGTAAATGGAAGTACATTTCTCTTTCTGAATTGATGAGATTGCAAGTAACGGATCGTATTCTTCAAGCATAATCATGGTGGAACCATGGGTAATGACTGCCATAACACCTAAAACGGTTCCGAAACAGTGGAATAATGGCACTTGTAGGAGTAATCTGTCGGCAGGTGAATAGTTCATGTTTTCACCTATGTAGAATCCGTCATTAACGATGTTCCTGCTTGTAAGCATTACTCCTTTAGGGAATCCTTCCGTACCACTTGTGTATTGCATGTTGATGACGTCATTTTGGGTTACTGCATCCTTTACCTTTTGGTATTCGTCGTCATCGTAGTTCATACCGAGTAACAGCAATTCGTTAGTGTTATACATTCCGCGATGTTTTTCCTGTCCTACGTGGAAGACATATTTTAAGCATGGGAATTTTTCACTGTTGAGGCTGCCTCTGGCGCAGTTTTTTAATTCAGGAACGAGCTCATGAATAATGTCAAAATAGCTTGTGTCCCTGAAGCCGTCAGTCATAGCAATAGCTTTCATATCTGATTGCTTTAAAACATATTCCAGCTCATGTGACTGGTAAGCGGTATTGACTGTTACGATTGTTGCACCTATTTTGGCTGTTGCAAACATGTATGTTAACCATTCAGGTACATTTTTAGCCCAGATACCTACATGGTCTCCTTTTTCAATTCCTAAAGCTAATAATCCTTTTGCAAGATTATCAACACGTTCATCAAATTCTTTATATGTAAATCTTAAATTTCTATCTGGATATACGATAAATTCATGATCTGGTTGTTTTTCTACTTGTGTTTCGAAAAATTTTCCAAGAGAAAGCTCTGTAAATAATTCACTCATTTTCACACCTTTTAATTATTTTGTATTTCGTAAAAAAGTCTGGTTTCGAATTCTGCTTCTTGTTGCAATCGCAATCTTTTCAAGTCCAAGTCTGGTTTAAAACATCTAAAACTGTCATTTACTTCAAATTCTTTTTCATTATTTACTTTATTTAAGTTCATTTTAAACATTTTAACCAAAACTCCTTCAATTTAATATGGTGTGTATAGTACTGCTAATATTTTAGATTCTTTTTCACCGGTTGCATGTAAATGGTGAGGAACAACGGAATCATAAAATATGCTGTCTCCTTCGCCTATGGTGAATGTGTCTTTTCCATAGATTACTTCAATTTCTCCTTCTAATACATAAATGAATTCTTCTCCTTCGTGTGAGGATAATTCCTTTTCTCCAGGTTCATAAGCGATGTCGATTATGAACGGGTCAATATTCCTGTCGATTTTACCTGATCCTAAAGAATGGAACTCAAGGTTACTTGCGTTTGTAACATCTTCTCTTCCTGAGAAGTATAATGAGTTTGTCGGTTTTCCGGCTCTTGTGACTACAGGTCCAATCTGTGGGGTGTCATCCAGGAATGTTCCAAGTCTGACTCCTAAAGCTCTTGCCATTTTTGTTAATGGTGTTAATGACGGGATAACTTCTCCATCTTCCATAGCTTTTAGAACGTCTAATTTAACGCCACTGTTTTCGGCGAGCTCTTCTATAGTCATATTCTGTCTTTCTCTAATGCTTTTTATTTTAGAAGCAAATTCTTTATTTTTTTCCATAATATATCACTTTTTTACTTTATAACATACTAAAAATTTTAGTATAATATAATTTTGTACTTTCTATTTATATAATACTTTGTAAAATCAGTTATTTTTCAGTAGTTTTAGGGGTTTTTATAAAATTTTAATTGTACATTTATGGACATTGATTAAAAAATAATGTTTTTTGATGGTTAATGATTGGTGAAAGTTATCATCTGTCAATTACATTCATAAATCTGTCTTTTATCTCTTCCGGTGTTAAATCGATAATTGGTGCTTCAGAATTTCCAGGTTTGCAGTTAAACACTATAAAATTGCAGCTGTCATTTCTTATTTTTTTCTTTAATTCGATATCAAAGAAATTATGGCTTTTAATACCTACGCTTTTTGCAATGCTTACCAGGTCCAGACCTTTTGCATATGTTTCCTGATTTCCTGTTGAGCCGTATGCGCCGTTGTTGATTACAATCCATGTCAGATTTCTTGGACTGCATGCATTGACCGTAACGAGTGAACCCATATTCATAAGAAGTGCTCCGTCACCGTCAATTACAACAACGTCCTTTTCAGGCTGTGACAGTGCCAGACCCAGACCTATTGATGAGGCAAGTCCCATTGATCCGATCATATAGAAGTTTTCAGCCCTGTCCTGGATATCATAGAGTTCCCTTGAAGGAAATCCTATATTGCAGATTACCAGTTCGTCATCGATTGATTCCATTATTTTAAAAATAGCGTCTCTTCTCTGCATGTTATCACCAGTATTTAATTTCCAATAGTATTGATACAGGTTTTCCTTCCTGTTCGGACAGTTCCCAAGAGTTTCTTATGTCTTCATATGCCGCTTCAGGATTTCCCGGTTTGAAAAAATTAAAATTCATTGCTTCCAGTATCAAAGGCGTGGACTGTCCCATCGGGACCTGTCCGCAGATGTTTTCCCCTTCAGTTCCTCTGTGGCTCATTACCATCAGTAAAGGAAATCCGTACAGTTCAGTTAGAGATTTCAATGCATTGATTGAGTTTCCAAGCCCTGAGTTCTGCATCAGTATTGCAGTTTTCCTGCCGCCAAGATAAGCTCCGGCACATAATCCTATTCCTTCTTCCTCCCTTGTCACAGGAATATGGATTATATCTTTGTCTTCATCAATCATATTTAATAATTTAGATAAGTTGACGCATGGAACGCTTACGATAAAGTCAATTCCGGCATCTTTCAGACCATTGTAAATAGCTTCTGTACTATCCATATTATCATCTTTTTAATTTCTTTATTTTCATATTGTACAATGTTGTACACTTTATTTTATAAATTAATGTATAATAGTAACATATATATTAAATTATTTACTTATTTATATTTATGTTTGATAAACTACCAATTTCTTCTAAAACAGAAAAAATCTTAACCAAATCTCTGGATGAGGCAATTTCTGTTGAAGAAGCAAATTACTTGATGAATATTAAAGGTTCTGATTTTTATCCGTTGATTGCTACAGCGGATTATTTAAGGCATGAAATTGTTGGCGACAATGTTACATTCATTAACAACTGCAATATCAACTTCACGAATATCTGTACAGTTAAATGTGGCTTTTGCGCTTTCGGAAAGGATGAGGATGACCCTGATGCTTATATATTAAATGATGAGCAGATTCTTGCAAAGGCTGAGGGGGCTGTTGAAAGGGGTGCCCATGAATTCTGTCTGATGGGAGGAGTCCATCCTGAAGCGGACATTGAATACTATGAGCATTTGCTGCAGCTGCTTAAGGGGGAATATCCTAATGTTTTGATTCACGGTTTTTCACCTACCATGATCAGCGATGCGGCTTTAGCATCAGGAATTGATATTGCCGAAGCCTGCGAAAGACTAAAATCCGCAGGTTTGGATACTTTACCCGGAACTGCTGCTGAAATACTGACTGACCGTTCAAGGGAACTGATCTGTCCTGAAAAGGTCAGCGTTGACGAATGGATTGATATAGTGAGGACTGCACACGAAGTCGGAATTCCGGGTTCAGCCACAATCATGTACGGTCATGTCGAGACATTGGAGGAACGTGTTGAACACATTGATGTTATTCGCCGCCTGCAGGAAGAGACCCACAGTTTCACGGAATTCATTCCAATGACGTTCATGCACGAGTATTCACCTATATTTCTTGAAGGCCAGTCAAATCTCGGTGCAACGGGAACTGAAGACTTGAAGCTATATGCCGTTGCCAGACTGATGTTGAGGGATTTGATTCCAAACATTCAGGTTTCCTGGGTAAAGATGGGTTTCAGATTCGCTCAGGTTTCACTTACCGCAGGTGCTAACGATTTGGGCGGTACTTTAGGTGGAGATGAACTTTCTGAGGCTTCAGGTGCTCCAGATGGTGTTGATGCATCCATCGATACCTTGGGAAGGATTGTAAGAAATCTTGGCAGAAATCCTATCGAGAGAAATTCCAAATACACTGAATTTTATCCGATTGACTAATTGAAATAAAAGTAGTTTATCATATCTATCATTAATTAACAGTGACTTATCATGAAATTCATAGCAATTGACGGCCTTGACGGGTCTGGAAAGGATACTCAAATAAATTTACTGGCTGAAGCATATAAAAAACAGGGAAAGAACGTTGTTGTACGTTCACATCCATGCAATGATAACAAATATGGCCGTAAATCCAAGGAAGCTCTTCTAAAAACCGGTAAGATTAATCATTTGAAAGCTACAATCTATTTTGGTCTTGACGCTATCAGGTCTGTTCGAAAATACTCACATGATGACAGTATTGATGTTCTGATTTTTTCAAGATATGTTCTTGCGGTCATGTATCTTCCGGACGTGGTGAACATGATTGTCTATAAAATCGTTTGCTTTGTTCTTCCTACATCAGACTGCATGTTCTTTTTGGACGTGTCTCCTGAAGAATCATTAAGAAGAATAGGTTCAAGGGATGAGGATACTGAAATGTTTGAAAACAAGGAATCTCTTATTAAAGCACGTAACAAATCCAAAAAGTTTACTTACAATTGGAATGTTGTTGACGGGGATAAATCAGTAGAGGAAATCAGTTCACAAATTATTTCTAAATGTCTGAGTTCAGACTAGTTATTATTATTTTTTTAATACTTTATACACAACTTATAAATATCATAAAAATATAATATATACTTATGAGTGAGAAGTTACTAGACCATTATGAAGAAGAAAAAAATTATGATGCAATGATAAAACTGATAGATGAAATGATTCTTGAAAACCCACAAAAAGCATCAACACTACTTTTTAAAAAAGCCGAAGCATTAATCGAATTAGAAAAATACAAACAAGCCATAACCACACTAAAAGTATATTTAAAAGACTGTTCCGATGGTGAAATGCTTAAAGCATATGTTCTGATAGCAACGTGTTATGCATCACTTGAAGATGATGAAAAAAAAGTCGAATATCTTGAAAAAGTATTGGAATTGGACCCGGAAAACGACTTGGTTTTAAAACAGCTGTCCTACCATGCATATATCGGCCATGATTTTAAGAAATGCTGTGAATACATTAAAAAACTGATAAAGCTTGAAAAGGCAGATATTGAAGATTATACTAATCTGATTTTCTGCTGCATACAACTGGACATGATAGATGATGCACTGAAATATGCAGAAAAGGTAATATCACTAGACCCTACAAATCTCGATGTATTTGCAACACTAACGATAGTCTATGAGTCCCTGGAAGATGATGAGAAGCTAAAGGAAGTCTGTGAAAGGATAATAAATTTAAATGATGATGGAACATTACAAATCATGCTTTTAAAGGCTCAGGCGTCACTGGAATTGGGAAAAGAAAAGGAAGCTTTCGAGCTTGTTGATAAAGCAATAAAATTAAATCCGTATGACCCTTTCCCTTATCTGATGAAAGGAATACTGTTGAATAGCTTGAAAAGATTTGATGAAGCAAATGAATGCTTTGGTGAAGCATTCACATTAAATCCGGAAATATTGTTGTCAATGGAAAAGTTAAGTAATTAAATATTTTGCCAAAATGCAATGTTAATCTTAATTCTGTATTGCTCAGCGATAAGTGTTATAATGAGTTCAATATTGAGAATAATATTATTTCAAGTTATTCTGAAATTGAAACATTCACAAATCAAATTTTAAGCAGTGAATCGTTTAATGATTTAGATAAATATATTTATAAAGAGTATGCTCCTTATTCCTTCATGTATTCATTTAAATATCAAATTTTTAATACAGCCAATACTATCGGATCTTCTAATTATTTTGATGTTGATAATTATATTGATATTTTTTGTGATTGTGAAGCTCAACTTCCATGTGAAAATTATTTTAATGAATATAATGATTTATTCTCTAAATTCTCCACAAATTTGGACTTAATAAATGATGAGAATAATTTTAACAGATATTGGAATTTCCTAAGAGATCCCATCATTGAACTTTGGAAAACATTTGCAAGAGGTCTTAGAGTAAATTTTAAAAATGATTATTATGGTTATAAAGTTAATTCATGGAATAGAAAATATAAAAGTAGTATTGATGAATTTTAATAAATGAAACGGATAAATTGATAAATTTTAAGGATTCTTCAAAAGAATATTCACATTCTCAAAAAAAGTTACTAAATGCAACTATTAGTGCTTATTTGAGGGGTTAAATTGTTTGAAATTAACTGTCATTTTTTTATATATGAATATATTGATATTACCTGTGGATAACTTATATATGAAATCTGTAAAATATTTAAAGAGTAATATTATAATATTTCTTTAATCCCACTATCTGTAATAATCATCAATGAATTAAGGTTTTCCAGCATTAATGAAGCTATCGGATGTGTCTGGATATCCTTATTCATTAAAACCAATTCTTTATCGACGATATCCACCCAGTTTACATTGTAAATAACAACTCCGTTAACTATCAATCCCAAATATTCCGGAACAAACCTGTTTTCATTCATCTCTTCAAAATACTGATTTTCACGAAAAATCTCTCTTAAAACATTATCCATATTTAATCACTCCTTTCATAAACAAACTTCGGCACTGCCTCTTTAAACGGATCAAAGGTTTCTCTGTTTTTAACTTCCATACATTTCATGCTGACTTTTGAATGAAGTGATGAAGGAAGTCTTAAAATCCTTTTCAAATCAATTGATACTTTGGCATCAATGGTTGCCAGGTTGACGCGAGCCATTGCTTCAACTAGATTCTTATATCTTCTGGGGCCGATATCTCTTTTAAAGTATCCCCATTCGTCATTGTCAAGGTGATGTCTGGCTTTCAGTATATCCTTCATAAGTTTAGGATTGATTCCGTCAAGCTCTTCCTGGCCTGTCAGATGCTGAACGTTATATTTCATTTTATCCGTAAATATTTTGGAATATCCTATAGGAATTGAGAAATGCTCAAAATTGAATGCCTTGTTTGAAATGTCAGTATTTATGAACTGTGACTTTGGAACTTCGGCTCCTGCGACATATTTCAATACTTCAGAGCGCAGTTCGCTGTTTGCAAGCATCATCTCTTCATCAAGAATTCTTATGTGATATCCTCTTCCGGAATAAATGAGATGGATATTGTCCAGTCCCAAATCACCTTCCAGTGTATCAATCAATGAATTTACAATTTCTAAAGCCTCGCCCAGACATATTTCACAGACGCTGTCGCAGTTGCATGACCTTATTGGAATGTCCTTTGCATCAACATCAAAAATGTATTCTGCTTTCTGCCAGTCCTGCCTTCTTCTAGGCTCATTGTAAAAAGCTACTGAAATATATGCAGCAAAGGGCGCCTTATATCTAAGGAATTTTCTAAGTGAATCTGTTCCTCTGAAAGTTTTATACCTATCGTTAGGACCGTTTCCATTATGGTCAAAACCAAACTCACGCTTTTTAATTCCATTTTTTATGAAATCAGGAAGGTCCTTTTCACTCCATTCCTCACGATAGTATTGGCGTCTTTCTTTCATGGTGGCTTTAGAAAACATAATATGAATTATTTTTATTAAAGTATTTATTATTTAGTGAAGTGTGATTTTTTAAACTATTTATATACTATTTTTTAAAATATTAAATATGGAAGAAATATTTGAAGTAATCGGTACTGAACACTTAAAGACGATATTGTCCGGCTTATCTCCTGAAGATATTGTAAAGCCTGCATATGACAATTGGTTTCCAACCCAAAAGACAGGTCATACCATACTTGATCTGGAAACCGGTGAAGTCAGAGGACTGTCAATAGAGCATAACCAGATGCCTTTGCAGTCAATGATGTACATTGAATTGTATACCATAAAATCAAGTGATTATCCGATTGAGCCGGAAGAGCTTTTCTCAAAAACAGAGTATGAAGAGTTTTTGGAGTTTATGAAGGATGAGCCTTCAGAGTTTGCACCGGATATGGTAAGCATATTCTGTCAGGACAATGATATCGATGAGGATTCTAGAAATATCGGAATATTGGCTTACAGATTCTCCCAAAACGATCAGCTGAATTATAATATGTGGGAATCAGCTATTTTAAATAAGTATTATGACAAAACTGATGAAAACCATAATCCATTTAAGTTCAGCCAGAGCAGTTTATAATTTTACTAATGCATAAAAATGAACAATTTTAAACCATTATTTTTTTTGAAATGGGCAATATTTATATATCATTAAGATAATTAATTATTCATTGATTTTAAATAGGTTGGGATAATATTAAGTTCATTACATTAATATTGAAAAATCCGTTTAGAAACAAGACGCGCAGTGCACTATCCATTATCGGAATAGCTATTGGAATTGCTACAATTGTCGCATTAGGCCTTATCACTGCAGGTATGGAGGATTCTGTTCAGACAACATTCAATGAAGGCGGAGCAGAAATTACAGTTACCAATGCAACTAATATTGGTGGGGCTTCAGGTCTTCTCAACGCATCGTTTATTGATGAATTGAAAAATGTAACGAATGTTTCGGATGCTGTCGGCCAGCTGTCGGTCAGTGAGTCCAACCAGTCGTTCATGCAGTCAAGAAGCCCTGTTATGGGAACAACGGTATATGGAATTAATGCTTCCAAGCTGAATCTGGCAGGCATTAGCAATGTGGATGGTGATGTTTATGAGGAAGATTCCTTTGAAGTTATCATAGGTTCAAGATATGCTGATTTGAATAATTTCAGTATCGGTGACAACTTAAGCTTTTTAGGTCATGATTTTGAAGTTGTCGGAATATATGAAACAGGAAACATGATGCTTGACAATGGAGTTTACACTTCACTTTCAAAGCTTCAAAACATTTCGGATACGGACGAAGTCTCATCCATTTTGGTTAAAACGTCAGAAGGCGTCAATGACTCAATTGTCAGTCAAAATATTAAAGACAAATATGAAAACGTATCAACACTGACAAGCGAGGAAATGTCTTCGATGCTGGATGAGGTTATTGGAATATTGGATGCTGCATCTCTTGCAATTTCCGGTTTGGCAATTATTGTAGGCGCAATTGGCGTTATAAATACGATGGTCATGACGGTATATGAAAGGACAAAGGAAATCGGTGTTTTAAAATCGATTGGCTGGAAAAGCAGAAAGATTTTAACAATGATTTTAGGCGAAACGTTAGTCTTGACTACTTTATCAGGCATTATAGGTTCAGTTTTTGGAATATTGATAGCTGAAGTTGGTGTCAGACTTATCGGAACTGATGGATTTTCACTTGTCTACACTCCTAAAACATTCATATTGGCATTTGGAATTACTATTATCGTCGGTATCATAGGAGGAGTGTATCCTGCTTATAAAGCATCTAAACTCGCTCCGACAGAAGCGTTGAGGTATGAATAGGTGATAGGATGGAACTGATTATATTATACAATGTTTTAAAGCAATATGATGACGGAGCAGTAACTGCCTTAAACAACATCAGCCTGTCTATAGAAAAGGGAAGCTTCGTGTCCATTATTGGTCCGTCCGGATCCGGAAAGTCAACTTTACTGAATATGCTGGGTGCACTGGACTCTCCAGATTCAGGTCAGGTTATCATTGATGGGATTGATCTGGCAACTCAGAAAGACTTGAGTGATTTCAGACGCCATGAAATCGGTTTTGTATTTCAGCTTCACAATCTGCTTCCTAACTTGACGGTTCAGGAAAATGTTGAAATTCCTCTAATGGATGCTAACATGTCTGAAAAGGACAAACATAGAAGGGCATTGCTCTTCATTGAGGCTGTAGGTCTTTTGGATAAGAAAAAACAAAAACCAAATAAATTATCTGGTGGTGAACGTCAGAGGGTAGCTATTGCAAGAGCTCTGGTTAATTTTCCATCAATAATTTTAGCTGATGAACCTACGGGCGCTCTTGATACAAGAACCGGTGCTAAAGTCCTAGATGTTTTAAGATTTGTCCATGAATCCATTGATGCAACATTAATTATTGTAACTCACGATAGGGATGTCGCAAGATTGGCTGACAGAACCATAGAAATCAGGGACGGTCAAGTGATTAATGATTATTATAATCGGTAATTATTCTTTTGCCTGTTTGTCTAGCTGGAACTTTTTACGTCCGTAACATGATAGTGGATTGTTAATTCCTTTGCATGAACCGTCCGGCTTACACAATTGTGGCAAATGGATTTTTATTTTTTCACAGCTCATTGGAGTGTACCATGTTGTTTCACCTTCGTGGTTGATGTCAATTTCGCTGTGCATTCCGAATCCTAATTTTGATATGATATTTACCTTTTCCTGAGGCTGGTCTTCAAATAGCGGTGGCGTACAGTTGTCGGCAGCATCAAATATTAACGGTAAAATCTCATTTTGGGTAATGCTCAAATCCGGATCAACATCAGAGACTTTTATACTTTCATCTGATGCGAAAATTCTAGGATAAAGACGTGCATAGGAGGCAAATGAAGTTAAAAGAAGCACGATTGCATCATTACGCCCTCCTGAAGATACACCATTTACTGTATTTTGTATGCATGGTGGGAATGCGTCCGGGTTAAGTTTTCCTGCCTGCACGGTTCCGTAAATTCCGCCACTTCCGGCATAATATTGATTGTATTTGCTTATTTCTTCAGGAATGAATTCCTTCAGCTCTTCAGACAGTTTAATAATTTCAGGATGTATTTCTACTCTTGAAGACATTTCCTTGATTCTTGCAATATATTCTTCAGTTTTCTGCATTATCAGACGGGAAAGAATCAGTTCCTTTACGCTGTCCCCAACAAGGATATTATACATTCTGTCAGGGCTTCTGTCTGAAAACTCATCACCATAATTGTCTAAAAATTCATCCTGCTGAAGTATCAAATCTCCATTCTGCAGAAGAAGTTCGCTTAATTTTAATTTTTTGGTAGCTATTACATCTTTCAGTGAGCTCCATTTGATTGATCCGTCCACTTTAATCTCATCAAGGATTTCATCTATTATTTCCTCTCTTGATGATGGGGTGAGTTTGGCCAGTCTTTCCTGAATCAGAATGCCTTGGGATTCAACAAAAAGCCTGGTTTCCCTTGAACCTATATTGAACTGTATTGCAATGGCCTGGCAGAGAGTGTGGAATATTACAACGTCCTGTTTGAATATTGCCTCATTTGTAAGGTATTCGAATTCATTCTGGTTGAAATTTTTATTGTTTTTCTTTTCGATTGCCCATTGCATACGTTTAAATGCCAAATCCTTATATGATTTTGGGATTAATGAGTCATCTGAGATTTTCTGATTTGTGGTGTGGATTACCTCTTCAATAAGGTATTCATCTTCTTTTTCAAGCTGATTTAAATCACCATAATCTCTTATGATTTCTCTTCCTTCATTTGATAATGGGTTAATATATGAAATTTCTGCCATGTTTTTTAATTTTTGTTTCATATATTAAAAAATTAACTTATTTTTGAAAGCAATATTTCCCTGTGGAGGTAATTTTCGATTGTAATAATTGTGAAATATTGCTTTAATCATGTAAAATGTTCTCACTGATTCATTGGATAAGTATTTTTTTATTTGGAGTTATAATTAAAACTTTTACTTGATATGAAACAATTTAAATTTATGAAAATCAAAAATTTTATTTTAAATTTAATTATTTTTTTAGTTACATTTTTAGACTCAAAATCAGATGTTGATAAATACAAACAGTTTGAAATAAAAAATGTGCCTTCTATCAGAAGAAGTGATTTGCCCAATGAATTCACTGATGATTCGTTTAAAACAGTTGATGAATTTATTAGAAAAACTGCTAATTTGAATTTTGAATGTGTTATATATTTTGATTATATTACTGGTGAAGTTCTTAAATGTGCAATTGGAAAATTAGATGAAGTAATTTTAAATTTTGATATTGATGAATTTAAAGGTAAACATATTGCTTCAATACATAATCAGCCTCCGTATGTATTTTCTCCACCTTCCGCTAAAAATTTTGGCATTTTAATGAGAAATTTTGAAGATTTTGAATTAATTGCAAGTAAAAATGAATTATGGATTTTTAAATCTAAATGTGTTGATGAAAAATTAATGTTAGAACTTAATATTGCTTCAATAGAATTATTCAATTCAGCTTGGGAACAAGCTAATACATTAGATTTAAATGAAAATTTGACAGATGATTATTGTGATTTTTTATATGGGATGTTCATATCAATATATAAATGATAAAAACATAAATGATATACAATTAACTAAAAAGGAGTATTACCATGACCATTAATTCAGATATGTATTTTTCAGAATTTAAAACATTCAAAAAAATTACTGATTCTAAAGAACGCGAAAGAGTTAAAAAAGAAATTAATAATCCATATATATTGACTGGTATGGATAGATTACGTGCATTCTATAGTATGATGGATTTGGAGTTTGATGATGAATTCTTCAATAATATTTTGGATGAATTTCCAATCTCCGAATAATATATTTTTTTCTTTTTTTTATTATCAAAGTTTTTTAAAAAATATTGCAATTAATGCCTTTTTGTTCATTAATCAATTCTTCTTTTCTATTTTTTTGATTTGACTAAATTCCTAAAAAAATATTACTTTATAAAGTATGAATAACATATATATTTATGCTTAAAAAATTTAGGAGAACAATAGATGACTAAGATATTTATTTCATGTGCACTTCCTTATGCGAACGGTCCGTGTCATTTGGGTCATATACGTTCCACTTATTTGCCTGCAGACATTTTTGCTAGGTATAACCGTATGATTGGCAATGACGTGTTGATGGTTTGTGCTACTGATGAACATGGAACTCCAATCGCAGTTAAGGCAGATAAAGAGAATAAAAAACCGATTGAGATTTCTAAACGTTATCATGACATGATTGTTGCTGATGTCGAATCAATGAACATCTCTTTGGATAACTTTACAAGAACCACTGATGAAATCCATTATGAGATTGCTCAGAATTTCTTTAAGGACCTTTACGATAAGGGTTTGATTTACAGGCTTGACATTCAGCAGCTGTATTGTGAAAACTGTAAGAAGTTCCTGCCTGACCGTTATGTTGAAGGTCTGTGTCCTGCATGCGGCAGCGAGGCTCGTGGAGATCACTGTGAAAAATGCGGAAGAGCGCTTGAGCCAACTGAATTAGATGAACCAAGATGTTTGACCTGTGGAAATACACCAGTAATCAAGGATACCTATCAGTATGCCTTTAAACTGTCTGAATTTGAAAAAGAGTTAACTGATTACATTAACGGCAATGATAATCTTCCTGCAAATGTTAAAAACTACGCATCAAACTGGCTTAAGGAAGGTTTGAACGACTGGGTTTTAACAAGAGATATGGATTGGGGAATTCCTGTTCCTTTGGATGAGGCTAAAGGTAAGGTTTTATATGTCTGGATTGAGGCATTTTTAGGCTATATTTCCTCAGCAGCCCAATGGTCAAGAAGTACCGGTATCAAATGGGAGGACTACTGGAATGATTATGTAGTCCATTTCATCGGAAAGGACATCATTTACCACCATTCAATTTTCTGGCCGGGTCTTTTGACTGCATACGGATGCAAAAAGCCCGACATGATTTATGCAGGCGAATTTCTGTCCCTTGAAGGGGAGAAAATGTCAACCAGTAAAAATTGGGTTATCTGGATATCTGATTTTGTAAAAGACTTCGAACCTGATTTGCTCAGATACTATCTCACAATCAACGCTCCTTTAAACAAGGATTCAGACTTCTCATGGGATGATTTCCAAAGAAGAAACAATGATGAGCTTGCAGACGTAATCGGAAACCTGCTTCACAGAACATTCACATTCACACACAAGTTCTTTGACGGCAAAGTTCCGCAATATAAGGATGCATCAGATGGAGACTTGGCATTTGAAGCTGAAATTAAGAAGTTGCCTGACACAGTCAGTGAATTAATAGCCAATTATGATTTCAGAGAAGCTCTGCTTGAAATATTTAAGGTAGCTAAAATCGGAAATAAGTATTTCAACGATCAGGAACCTTGGAAAGCTGTTAAGGAAAACCCTCAAAAGGCAGCCAATACATTATACTTATCAAATCAATTGGCAAAATGCCTGGCATATGTACTGAAACCTTTCCTGCCTACAAAAGCTGACGAGATAGCTAAAATATTGAATTTGGCTGATGTAAGCAAATGGGAAGACGCTAAAGTACACCTTGAAGAAGGCTATGAAATTGAAAAGGCTAAGCCATTATTCAAAAAAATCGAAGATGATGTAATAAACGATCAAAAAGAAAAATTACAGGAAAACTTAAAAGAAAAAGAGGAAGATACTATGAGTGATATTATTGATATTGATTACTTTGACAAAGTAGACATTAGAATCGGCCAAATCAAAGAGGCTGAAAAAATTGAAAAATCCGATAAACTATTGAAATTGCAGGTGGATATCGGTGATGAAACCAGACAAATTGTCGCAGGACTTGCCAAATTCTATGCTCCTGAAGAGTTAATCGACAGAAAAGTTGCAGTATTGGTTAACTTAAAACCTGCAAAACTCTTTGGAACATTATCTGAAGGTATGCTTTTAGCAACCGGTGAAAGCGGCGCATTACTTTCACCTGACGATTGTGAAATCGGTGAGCAAATTCAATAAAATCTGATTAACATGGAAGAATCTGTCTTAGTAATTAAAGCTGAGGAATATTTAAAAGAAATCGCTTCTGATAATATTAGTTTGGATAATATTGAAGAGTTTGATAATTTTAAAAACCTCTACTTTAAGCTGGATGACAGATTGGAAACATTAAAGCAACTTAGAAAAGATATGGAAGTGCAGGGATACGGCACTCCATTCGCTTCCCTGAATAAATATGGGAACAAATCTGTAGGCGAAGTTTCCCTGGATGAAGTAAGTGAAAATAGCCGCCACAACCAGATGTTTAGAAACAAGGCAAATGCCAAAAAAAATATTCTGGACAGGGTAAAATCAGCTATTGACTCACATCAAATAGCAATTGGTCATCTTGAGCAATTCGGATATCTTAAGTGCAATTCATGCTATAAAAAATATTCAATTTCCGAATATAAACAGCTCAATGGCAAATGCAGCTGTAAAGCAGAATCATTTTCATTTAAAATAAGCAAACAGAATGTTTACAGAATTGAAATTATCCCATATTTGCCGTTGTCCGGTAACTATCGTGTATTGATGGCAGAATTATCAAAATCTGGCAGAAATTCATTTAAGAAAGTTATCAATGCACTTAAACAGGAACGTACCGGACATGTAAAAACCATCGCACCGTTATTTAGATATAAGGATAAGAATAATCGCTGGTTAAGAAAAAGAGTTACTTTTGATTCGGAATTCGTAGACAATTATGAAGAGGAACTTAGAAAAACCTATGGGAAATATGTAAGGATTGAGAAACTGGAGTTCCACAGGACAAAACCTGCAATTATTGATGATAAGCATGCAAGAACAGCTGTGGCTCTAGGTTATGTACGCTATGCTGAAGATATCATCAGCTCAATTCGTGACGATATCCTAAAAAGACAGCTGACTGACTTTAAAAGAATCAACAAGTATGATGAAATCGTTCATAAGTATAGCAATTATACTCCAAACTTCATAGATTCATTTGACATTGCAGAAATCGAAAACTGGAGAGAAAACAAAATTAATGAAAGTTTTAAAAGTCTTCGTTACCTTGACCGTCATGGTGAACTTAACCGTTCACTTAAAAGGGATCTGAAAACTCGTGAAACGATTGAAAGAACTATTTTTGAAGATATTGCTCCTGCACTTATCAGCTGGGATATTTTCAGATATTATCTAACCACATCCGTTTCAAACCGTAAGCTTACAACCGGACCGTTCCCTTATATACGTGTCGAGCTTGACCGTCAGCAAAGAAAAGTTTTCCAAAAAAGATATCCTCGCGTAATAGACACTCTAAATCAGTTCAGCGATATTAGAATTCTGGATGTGGACCAGAAGGACCTGATTTTATATGAGAAATTCAAATTTGAGAAACTGATGAAAAATTCAAACATTAAGGTTAACCATCCTGCTTTAGGAGCGGCACACCTTCATCTGAACAGTGACATTGACATTGAAGCTATAAGCAATTCATTCAATGTAAATGAATCCAAAATCAAAAAGGAAATCAAGCATATAGAAAACATTAAAAATCCTAAATCCGACAAGTCTAAAAAATTCCTGGATTTAATTAAGAGGTAATGCCTATGGATGAGGATGTAACATCAATTCATATTACCGGAGCATTATCTTCATTTATGATTATGAATCTCCTGGAGGATTATCCCAATCTTGAAAAGATTACATGTTCTCCAAGCGTTTATAACAGAACTTCCAATGATTATATTCAGGCTTTAAACCAGCTTGACATTGAAGTTGCCAAGGAATATCACTGGGGTGCTTCAAAGCAGGACTGTGATTATGAGCAGGAACTGTTGGATTTGGCCAGCGAAGGCTATAAGGCTCGTGAAATTGCGGAAATTTTAAACATCACTGTAAATAGGGTTTACTATTTGCTTAGACGAAACAAGACCAAACTGAATACCAACACCAAAAAATATGATTATGATGAGGTCAAATCTCTAAAGGAGTCCGGCCTTAAACCTAAGGAAATATCTGAAAAATTAAATATTCCAGTTAGGACAGTCTATTATATTTTGAATAAAAAATAATCGCAAATTATTTTTTTAACTATTAATAAATATATTATAAGTGATTGTTATGATGATATTGCCTCAACTGCCGTTATATGTTATAGCTATAATCTGTGGCCTGTTTTCTTTTTTAGTCACCAGATTATCAATGCCCAGGATTATTAAGAAGTTAAAAGATGCTGATATTGTAGGAATGGACTTGCATAAGTCCTGGCATCCTGTTGTTGCTGAAATGGGAGGATTCGGAATCCTTTTCGGTTTTACCATAGGAATGTTTTCAGGAATTTATATGCACGACATTCTTGCATTTCCATTGTGTATTGTTCTGATTGTAATTTTACTTGTAGGAATTATTGGAATTGCTGATGATTTGCTAGTATTATCATCTAAAGAAAAATTGTTCCTCCTGTTTTTAGCAGGTCTTCCTTTGATTTGGGCTGCTCCGGCAAATGTCGGTATTTTATACCTGATTTCCATTCCGATTGCACTTTCAATCGGATCCAACCTGACTAACATGCTTGCAGGTCTTAACGGTATTGAATCAGGTTTAGGTATAATCTCTCTAACATCCCTTACAATTGCTTGTATTATTTTAGGAAAATATGATGTAACCATTGTCAGCATGAGTATGCTTGGAGCATTGATTGCATTTCTGTACTATAACAAGTATCCGGCAAAGATTTTCCCCGGTGACACTGGTACACTCATTATCGGTGCTGCAATCGTATCAATAGCATTTATCGGTCGTGTAAAGCTGATTGCACTTATTGTTCTTATGCCGAATATTATTGATGCAGCTATGAAATTCTACAGTGCAGGTGTAATGGAGCGCCAGCAGTTCAAACCGACACAGGTAAGTGACGACGGTAAACTGATAAGGCCTGAAACAGGTTTCAAGTCATTAATCAGGTTTGTAATCAGAAAACCTATTACTGAAAAACAGGCCGTTCGCATAATCTGGGGAATCGGTTTGATTTTTGGTATTTTAGGTATATTTGTTGCACTTACAATGCCTGGTGTAATAGGCAATCAGACATTAGCAAACTTCCTTCAAATTAAAGAGATGTTCTATCACATATGAGATGATTTGATGAAACCTTACGTTATTTTAAATGCAGCTATGACACTAGACGGAAAAATAGTAACTGCAAACAACAGTTCAAACATATCTGGAGAAGAGGACTTAAAAAGGGTACATGAACTCAGAAAAGAAGTGGATGCAATTATGGTGGGAATAGGAACAGTCCTTGCAGATGATCCAAGGCTCACTGTTCATAAAGTTGATGCAAATCCGGAAGACAATCCTGTTCGCGTAGTTGTAGACAGCAGATGCAGAACCCCGATAGCTGCTCGCATTACAAATAAGGATGCAAAAACTATAATTGCCGCAGCCAATGAATTCAAATATGATTTTATGGTAAGCGACAGATATAACGTTTTCAAACAGAGAGGTGTTGAATTCTTCTTCAGTGGTGATAAAAAAGTGGATCTGACTGCACTGATGGATTACCTGGCAGGTCATGGAATAAAAAAACTGATGCTTGAAGGAGGAGCAACCCTGAACTTTGCAATGATAAAAGAAGGTCTGATTGATGAGATAAGAATTTGTGTGGCACCAAAAGTGGTCGGCGGTGTTAATGCTAAAACACTCTTTGACGGTGAAGGCTTTGCTACAATGGATGAGGGAGTCAATCTGGAGTTAACAGACTCATTCACCTTAGGAAAAGATTTAATTTTAACATATAAAGTTTTAAAATAAGATGGATATTATTAATATCCATTATTTATTCACATTTGTTTTATTGTAATCAGTATTTCCGTTTGTCTGACGGGATATGAGTTGTTTTGCAATCCCAAATATTGTTTTTAAAAGTATCATTCCATCCTGAGAAGCCTGTTTTATAAGATAACCTGGTCTTAAATAAAATTTGAGAAATGCCTTTTTCTGTATGCTTCTAAGTTCATTACTGGAGCAGTCAATTGTCTCTAAAACCGGGTCGATTAAAGTGAATTTTGACCAGTCTTTGATTTGAATCAGATTTTTCTTAAATGTTTCATTATAAAAGCGAGTTCCCGGATATGGGGTAGCTAGACTGTATAATGCATAATTTGGATTCAGTTCCTTTACAAAATCAATTGTCTTTTGAATTGATTTTTTGGTATCCTCAGGCATTCCGATTACGCATGAAGCTATTGTTCTGATTCCAACCTTACGGGCTAACTTGAATGCTTTTTTAGTTTTTGATATTGTGATGTTTTTGTTCATTTTTTCAAGCATTTGCTGGTCAGCGCTTTCAACACCGATAAATATGGTTATGCAGCCGGAATCTTTCATTAACTGCAGAATCTCTTCGTCCAAAGTGTCGACTCTTGAAGTGCAGCCCCACCAGAATTTAAGATTTCTTCTTTTTATTTCATTGCAGAAATCCCTGACGAATTTCTTGTTTAATGTGAAAGTATCATCCATAAATGCGATGGTATCGATATTTTCCTCTTTAAGTCTCATTTCTATTTCATCACAGACATTAGTGTATGACCTTCTTCTCAGATGATTTCCGTGCAATGCCGCTGATGAACAGAATGAGCACTGCATAGGACAGCCTCTGGTTGTAATGATGGTTGCGACATTTGTTGTGATATTTAAAATCCTGTATTTCTCCATTGGAAAGAGATGAAACGCCGGAAACGGCAATTCGTCCAAATCCTTAATTATTGGCCTGTCCGGTGTAACGATTAATGAATCATCACTTTCATCCAGAAATGCCAGACCCTGAACATTAACCAAATCTCTGCCGTTTTCTATGGACTGGACAAGTTCAAGCATTGTATATTCTCCTTCGCCACGAACAACAATGTCTACACTAGGCTCTTCCAGCACGCTTTTATATTCAAATGTCGGGTGATATCCTCCCAGAACAACGACTGTGTCTGGCTTAACATTCTTGATTTTATCGGCTGAATCAAGCGCCACACCTATTGTTGGAGTAAGGGCACTTATTGAAACTATATCCGGGTTTCTTTTTAAAATCTCCTCACCTATTTCATCATAACTCAACTCTAAAGCCGATGCATCCAATACATCAACATCATAACCGTTTTTTTCCAGTACTGCAGCCATATAGCCTATGCCTAATGAGGGAGCTACAACACCTAAAAATTTGTATTTTGAGTTAGTCTGTGGGGGATTCAAAAAAGTAATCTTCATATAATCACCATCATATAGTATTAAAGAAAAACACTTTATTAAGTTTTTCTATAATTTAATATCTGATTTATGGTTATTAATCAATTAAAAAATATTAAAACATTCCAAAATAGCTTTCGTTTTGGCAAACACAGTATCTGCAGAGAGATTGCTTTTCACGAATGGTTTTGATTCTTTGTTTGCAGTAATACTTTTCATCTAAAATATAGACCTGATCTTTTTTGTTATCAGTGAATGGATGTAATGGCTTTTTAGCTATCAATGCAAGATATAATGAGAGATATTTGGTGAATTCCCTTGTTTCAATATCTCCTCCCGCATATGTGTCAAAATAATAGTCAATATCGTTTTTAAGGTTTTCTATGACTCCGTCTTTAATGTCGAAGTCATCAGTGATTTTAAGTGAATAGATTTCATCATAGCTTTTGGAATTGTATTCAGCCAGTTTTTTAACCAAAGGATCCTTATATCTGTCATCGGTTGCCTTGTTTCTTAAATATTCGATAGGATAATCTTTCAGCCCCTCTTTAATTGTTTCAAGTAGCTGGGATGCTTTCATAATATTCCTCTGCTTTTCAACAGTTCACGGGGATTGTCTACAATAGCTTTCATGGCTTCCTCATCGCTTAAACCGGCACCTCTAGCTATTTCATATGATTTTTCAAATGTTATCAAATCATCAGGTGAGTGAGTGTCTGTATCGACGATAAGCTTATTTCCAACTTCACGTGCAATGCTTGCAACATGTCCGTTTCCCAAACAGTGTCCTTTACGTGCACTGATTTCCAGATAAATGTCATTTTCAAGTGCAAGTTCAGCTTCTTCTTTTGTAATAAGTCCAGGGTGGCCTAAAATGTCCACATATTTGGACTGTACGGCAGCAAGGTTAGTTCCCGGAGTCACGGGTTCGTTCAATGTTTCACCGTGCACCACTACGATTTTAGCTCCAAGCTCTTTTGCCCTTTTTGCTATTCCGTCAATTGATTCTACCGGAGCATGGGTTACTTCAGCGCCTAAAACGACGGTAATGTCCCATTTTGAGTTTATATCATCAATTGCAGCTTGAATTTTTGGAATTTCATCAACATTATAATAATCAACATGGTCGGTAATTGCTATTACTTCATGATTCAGCTTCAAAGCTCTTCTGGCTAGTTCTGAAGGCAATAATTCACCGTCACTAAATAAACTGTGCATATGTAAATCTATTCTTTTCATTTTTTAAACCTCAAAGTTATATATTGTGTGTCATATCATATAATTATTATAGGAGGGGAAAAAATGAAAAACAAAACTATTCTTTCTTTGATGGCAATTTTTTTAGTATTGGGCAGTGCCGCCTTTGCATATGCTCAGGAAGTTAATTATGATGGATTTGATCTGCAGTTTGCAGATGATGACTTCAAGGTCAATCAGACCAACAATACCAGTGTGGTTTTACGCAATGGTGGGGAGCAGATTATCATAACCAGTGAAATCACAGGCAATGATTCTGTAAATTCATTTTTAAGTGCTCAGGGCTTTAATTTCACCCAATCAACTCATGTCGAAACAAAAGTTTCAAGCACTCAGTCAGGAAGTTTCGAGTATGAATTGAATGAATATGCCAAAGATAAGGGTGCCGCTTCAGCGTTTTTCTTAAACAAGAATGATAAGAATTATACGGTTATTGTAATGGATAATGATGTTGATGCCGATGATGATTTTGACACGTCTGATGCGATGGATGTGGCAAAAGATATCGTAAAATCAATAATGTTGGCTTAGACATTATTTTTTCTTTCTTTTTTTTGATTGGACTATAAATGCCTTTTTATATTTGAATTTAAAATTAATAAATAACATCTTTTGATGTTTGGTTGCATGTTGCAAACCAATAGTTATATTGAATAGGGTTGTGCCAAAATTTGTTAATACAAATTTATCCTTATTTATTTAAAATACTATTTTTTTCTGTATACGTTTATATGCTAAAATAAACTTTCAACTACTTTTATATATTACCAGAAATATAATTTTTAATAACTGAAATTTTTATAGGAGATTTTATTATGATAGCTAAAGCGGCAAAAATCGCAGAAGGTGTTTACTGGGTTGGTGCTCTCCACTGGAACAGCAGAACTTTCCACGGATATGGAATTCCAGGAACCACCTACAATGCATACTTGGTATTTGGTGAAGAAAAAACTGTATTAATCGATAATGTCTATGGTGGATTGGATAATCAGTTATACGGAAGAATTGAAGATGCTTTTGCTCAGGAAGGAAAAGATATCCAAATTGACGTATTTGTGCAAAACCACTCTGAAATGGATCATTCCACTCATTTGAGAGAAACTATCGAAAAATATAATCCTGAAGCTGAAATTTATGCTTCCCCTAATTGTGCTAAGTTTTTGGAACAGCAATACCACAATTTTGGAGACTTGGAAATCAACACTGTTAAAACAGGTGATGAACTCGACATTGGAGGAAGAACTTTAGCGTTCGTATCCGCTCCTATGTTGCACTGGCCTGACAGCATGTTCACTTTCCTGGTTGAAGAAGGCATATTATTCTCAAACGATGCATTCGGTCAGCACGTATGTCATTCCAAAAGGTTTGATGAGGATTATTCTTTAGATATTTTGGAAAAAGAAGCACAAAAATATTATGCTAATCTTGTAACCTTGGGTTCTCCAATGCTCAGGATGAAATTGCAGGAGCTAACTGATAACGGTATTGTGGACCAGATTAAGATGATTGCTCCATGTCACGGTCAAATCTGGAAAAACCCTGGATTTATTGTTGATTTGTATGCTAAATGGGGCTCAGGTGTCTGCAAAGATAAGATTACTGTTATTTATGATACTATGCACCATTCAACTGAGAAATTGGCTTACCAGATTGCTGAAGGTATTGCAAGCGAAGGTGTTGAGGTTGCAATGTACTTTATGCAGCTTGACGGACCGGATGATGTCATTACTGATATATTGGATTCTAAAGCTATCGCTTTAGGTGCTCCTACAATGATGAACAAGCCTTTCCCTCGTATTGGTAATATGATGTATTGGTTGGACTGCGTTAACTTCAAAGGAACCACCAGTGAGAAAAATGCTTTGATATTCTCATCCAAAGGATGGGGTGGAGGAGCTGTCAAAAAACTCCAGACTGACTTGGAAGCTGCAGGATTTACTGTAACTGATACTTTGGATGTCACTTTTGTTCCTGATGAGGATGCTCTTGAAGAGGCATTCAACAAAGGTGCAGAACTCGCCAGATCAATCAAGGAATAATTTCATTTATTCCATTATTTTTTTTCATCATTTAATTGTTGTGTTTCGCAACATTTATATATTAATTAATTCAAATATACTTATAACAAAGAAGGTGTATATCATGGCAAACAGTTTAGTAATTTATTTTTCCCGCTCAGGTGAAAACTACTTTGGCGGAGAACTTAAAAACATAGAAAAAGGAAATACTGAAGTTATAGCTGAATATATCAAAGAAGAAACCGGTGCAGACTTATTCAAAGTCGAACCTGCAAATGAATACCCTGCAGACTACATGAAATGTATTGACGTTGCCAAAAAGGAACAGCAGGATGGTGCAAGACCGGAAATCAAAGAAACATTATCTGACATATCTGAATATGACACAATTTATGTAGGTTTTCCAAACTGGTGGGGAACCCTTCCTATGCCAATGTGGACACAACTCGAACAGCTGGACTTTACAGGAAAAGTCGTAAAGCCATTCGTCACACATGAAGGATCAGGATTCGGCTCATCAGAAAGGGACTTGAAAAAACTCTGTGAAGGAGCAGATATCAAAAAAGGCTTATCAATTCCTGGCGGAAACGTCTATAATGCACAGGACAGCGTAAACCACTGGGTGAGCGAATAATGCCTGAAGAAATCCTTTTCGGAAAAGGGGAGGAAAATCCCTTCGGGGAATTTTTCACAGGAAAAAGCTACCTCAACATTCTCACACAAATGGGTGAGGTAATGGTGGCCAATGTCACTTTCGAGCCTGGATGCAGAAACAACTGGCACATTCATCATGCTGATGAAAACGGCGGTCAGATACTGCTTGTAACCAAAGGCGAAGGCTGGTATCAGGAAGAAGGCAAATCCGCTCAAAAATTAAAGCCTGGCGATGTAGTATCCATTCCGCCAAACGTTAAACACTGGCATGGAGCATCAAAGGATAGTGAATTCACCCACATAGCTATTGAGGTTCCGGGAATAAATCCTGAAAATGAATGGTGTGAGAAAGTCACAGATGAAGAGTATGATGCTTTAGAATAATTAGATTTATTAAAAACCATTACCATATTATTTTTTATGAGCGTTTCAGTTTTCACACCTGCACATATAACCGGTTTTTTCAGCATAGAAAACAGTTCGGATCCCTTAAAAAACGGATCTTGTGGTGCAGGATTTCTTCTTGACAGGGGAGTTAAAACTACACTTAAAGACTCTGATGAATTTAAAGTTAACATTAATCAAGGTTCTGAAATAGTAATTAATGAGGTTTTAAAGTATTTTGAAACTGAATCTCCATTTGAGATTGTCCAGGACATTCAGCTTCCGATAGGTGCCGGATTTGGAACTTCAGCGGCATCCGCATTAAGCCTGTCTTTGGCATTAAACGAATTTTTTGATTACGGCTATTCATCTGTGGAATGCGGACAGATTGCCCATAAAGTTGAAGTTTCACTTGGAGGCGGACTGGGTGATGTTATTGCACAAACTGGCTCAGGCATTGTTTTAAGGACTTCTCCCGGCGCTCCGGGCATAGGTGAAATACAGTCTTTTGATGAAAATCTATTTGTTGCAAGCAAGTCTTTCGGAGGGATTGACACAGCATCCGTTATAAGTAATCCCGAACATAAAAGGATAATTTCTGAAAATGGACGCCAGTGTTTTGATGAGTTTAAAAATAATGTGTCTGTAAACAGATTTTTGGACCTTTCGTTGAGATTTTCTGAAAATACAAAACTGATGACAGACGAAGTCAAATCTCTAGTTGATTATTTTAATTTGTCGGATGATATTTTAGGTAGTTCAATGGCTATGTTGGGAAATACTGTATTCGCCTTTGCAGATAATGAAAGCACTTTCAAAAACTCAGGTATTGAAAACTTGAATATAGATAAACTCTACTCAAAGAGGTAATTTATGATAAAATTAAGTTATGATGTTTCAGACTACAGAAGACAAATCCGGGAGGCAGTAAATGACGGAGACTGTGTAATCGAGCTTGGATGCCACACCGGAAACACCTCAAAAGTCATTCTTGAAAAGGATGTTAATCTCATAGCTCTTGACAACTCACCTGAAGCTTTAGAGGAAATCTCCAAACTTGATTTGACCTTCATCAATGCCGATGTGCGCCTTCATGACACATTATCTGAAGTATTTAAATTAACTCAAAGATGTGATATCTTAGCTATTGATTTGGGTGGGGGATATCATCCCGACACAGTTTTCAAGGTATTCTACATCTGGTCATCAACATTCAAGCCAAAACATACCTTCATCAGAAACAGAGGTCTGGTTGAGTTTTACAATTCAGTAACTGAGGCTGCCGGAGACTACAAATCCTATGACGGATTTCTTGATTCATATAAGGACAGCGGCATTCCGCCTCAAATAAAGGAATTTGATTTATGGACACCAATGCCTAAAAAATAAGATAACCGATATGGGCTTTTATTAAACATCATTTAATTTTTTAATAAGGATTTTGGAAACAATTAAAATGTTAATATCCTAAAAGTACATTATTGTACAATTAAACTATATATAACATCACAAATATATTATATAATGTTATTTAATGAGGTAATATAAATGATTGGTAAAAAAATTCGTTTAGAAAGAATTTTCAATAGGAATACTGGAAGAACAGTAATTGCTCCAATGGATCATGGTGTTTCCAGCGGACCTATTAAAGGAATCGTAAATATAGATGATACAGTAGAAGAAATCTCCCAAGGAGGAGCAGATGCAATATTAATGCATAAAGGAATCGTAAAAAGAGGTCACAGAGGATACGGTAAAGACATAGGTCTTATTGTACACTTATCCGCAAGTACTTCCCTTGCACCTGACCCAAACGACAAAGTAACAGTAACCTCTGTTGAAAAGGCAATACAGTTAGGTGCAGATGCAGTTTCCGTTCATGTAAACCTAGGAAGCGCAACTGAAAGCAACATGCTGCAGGAATTAGGTGAAATCGCTGAAACCTGTGATTACTGGGGAATTCCACTTCTTGCAATGATGTACCCTCGCGGTGAAAAAGTTGAAAATGAAATGGATGTTGAATTTGTAAAACACGCTGCCCGTGTAGGTTCAGAATTAGGTGTCGACATTGTAAAAACCAACTATACCGGAGATCCTGACTCATTTAAGGAAGTAGTGGAAGGAGCTCTTGTGCCTGTAGTTATCGCAGGAGGACCAAAAGTGGACACCGATGAGGAACTATTGACTATGGTGAAAGATTCATTAAGCGTTGGCGGAGCAGGTGTAGCATTCGGACGTAATCTTTTCCAAGCTAAAAATCCTGGAAAAATTACAAGAGCAATTTCAGAAGTTGTACATAATGATTTAGAAGTTGAAGAAGCTTTAAAATTCTTAGATTAAGGTGATTTAATGCAAAATAAATTCGCTTGGATAATGACTCCAGACCTCCCATGGGACGACAGAAAGGAAATGATAACAACCGCTTTAGAATCAGGCATCAGCTATGTGCTTGATTTGGAGTATAGCGAAAAGATTCGCAAATTGGGTAATGTCAATATCGTTTCAAACGAAGAGGATGCAGACATCTATCTTGTGGGAATCGATGGTGAAGGCGACGGGTCAATTGATTTGAGTGAAAATTTATCAGACTCTACCGATTTGGCCAATGCAAAAAAGGCCAAAAGTGAAGGTAAAACAGTTTGTGCATACATTAAAATCACTGATAAGTTACATGAACAGCTTGCAGTAAAACTAGGACCAATCGTTGATTATATTATTCTTATAGGAACCGACTGGACTGTAATTCCACTTGAAAACATTATAGCAGACCTTCAGAAAGTTGATGTTGAAATCATCGCTGCCGTAAATGATGCAGAAGGCGCAAAACTTGCTTTGGAAACCTTGGAGCATGGAACTGACGGTGTGATATTTGAAGCAAATGACTTTGCCCAAATCAAGGATATCGCATCAGAAGCCGACAATGCATCCAAAGTCAAATATGATTTGAAAATTGCAACCATAACCAATGTAAAACCTTTAGGCTCAGGTGACAGGGTATGCGTCGATACAACAGACATGATGCAGCCTGGAGAAGGAATGCTTATAGGTTCATATTCAAAATCATTATTCCTGGTTCACTCAGAATCATTGGAAAGTGAATATGTGGCTTCAAGACCATTCAGGGTAAATGCAGGTCCGGTTCAGGCATATGTCATGGTTCCGGGAAACAAAACCAGATATTTGGCTGAGCTTGTAGCCGGAGATGAAGTGCTTATTGTCAACACCAAAGGTGAAACCAGAACAGCTTATGTCGGAAGAAGCAAAATCGAAAGAAGACCATTGATTTTAATCGAAGCCGAATATGAAGGAAAAACAATAAGAACATTACTACAAAATGCGGAAACAATAAGAATTGTTGATGCTGACGACAACCCATTATCTGTAGCTGATGTAAAAGCTGGAGATAAGGTAAAAGTCTATATTGAAAAAAGCGCAAGACATTTCGGTATAGCTATTGACGAAACAATAATTGAACAATGAGGAATTTTAATGTCACAAATCAGAGTGTTTTTAGCAATTGACCTTGACGATGATTTAAAACCAAAAATCCACAAAATTATTAAGAAATTCAAAGGAATCGATGCAAACATCAAATATGTAGACCTGCAGAACTTACATTTCACTTTAAAATTCTTTGGAGACATCGACACTGACGGAATAGATTTGATATCTTCAAAAATAGAAAATGTCATCAAAGATTTCGATTCTTTCAATATCAAAATAAAAGGCTGTGGAGCATTCCCGAATAAAAACCGCATAAAGGTTATCTGGGTAGGTCTTGACGAGGATGAAATCCTGAAAGACTTGCATGATAAGCTTGACAATGAGTTCAGTTCAATAGGCTTTGATTTAGACAAAAAATTCTCTTCACACTTAACCATTGGCCGTATGAGGTCTGCAAAAGGCAAAGACAAAGTTAAAAGTACTATAGAAGCATACGAGGATGTTGAAATAGGATCAATGGAAGTCAACAGCATCGTATTAAAGAAAAGTACTTTAACTCCTTCCGGACCAATCTATGAAGACTTAATCGAATATAGGTTATGATTTAATGGATTATGAACTTATTTTGGATGAAATAAAACCTACCGAAGAGGAAAAAAATAAAGTTAAGGAAGTATCCGAAAAGCTTCTTGAATTTTTAAATGACAAAATCCATATTTCAGGCATTGATGCTGAAGCCGTTCTGGTGGGATCAGTTGCCAAAAGAACATATCTGAGAGGAAAATCAGACATTGATATTTTTATTTCATTTCCATTGTCAACAGATAAGAAAGATTTAAAACAAATCGGGCTTGATTTGGCTCATGAGTGCTGTGATTCATTCAACGCCGAGCCTCATCACCAGTTTGCATCACACCCCTATGTAACAACAGAAATCGACGGCTTTAAGATAGATTTTGTTCCATGTTACAGTATTGAAGACGGAAGCCAGCTTAAATCTGCAGTTGACAGAACCATTCTCCACACTAAATATGTCCAGGCAAACCTTAAGGAAGGTCAAAACGATGAAGTACTGCTTTTGAAAAGATTCATGGACATGACAGGAACCTACGGCTCCGAATTCAAGGTGGGCGGATTTGCAGGATATCTGTGTGAATTGCTGATAATAAAATATGGGAGCTTTGAAAACACATTAATGGAAGCTTCTAATTGGCAATTTGGCCATGTCATTGATTTGATGGATTATGGAACCGCTTCTAATTTCAAAGATCCTCTTATTTGTATTGACCCGACAGATAAGAATAGAAATGTCGGTGCGGCATTAAGACTGGATAAATATTCTCAGTTCATACAATCTGCCAGAAACTATTTAAGTTCAGATAAAAAAACTGATTATTTCTATCCTTTAGATAAGGATTTGAATAAGGATGCTATTCTGGATGAATTCAAATCACGCAAAAGCAATCTGATAGCTATTAAATTTGATATTCCACAGATTCCTTTAGATACCTTACATCCTCAGCTTAAAAAAACTGCTGATTCACTGGAAAGGATTCTAAATTCAAATGATTTTCTCGTTTTCCAGTCAGGCTACTGGACAGATGAGAAAAATTTCGCCATCATTCTTCTTGAATTGGCTGTATTTAAATTAAATGATATTAAAATACATAAAGGACCTAAAGTATTCATCAAACAGGCATGTGACAATTTCATTGAAAAATTCGGACTCGAAAACTGTTACGTTTTGGATGACTATATGGTTTCAAATGTTAAAAGGGAATTTATTACACCACAGGATTACATTAATCATTTGCTGAGTGAGGAGTATATTTCACTTATCAAGGTAGGCAAGAACCTGATAAAGCCTATATTGGAAAGTTATGAAATCTTGAATATTGAAGATTTAACCGGCAATGAATTACTGGCATTTTTGGATGATTTCCTATATCCAAATCAGCATATTAAACGTTAACCGATAATTTTATCCTAAAAATTATTTTTTTCATTACTATTTTTTCATGTTAATTTATATTCAGATATTTTTGATTTGTAACCATTGTTTTTAAGAATTCATTTATAAATCAATAAAAAAATAATGCAATATATTTATCTTAAATGTGCAAGAATACCTCGCCTTCTTAAGGTGAGGATGAATTGCACAAAATAGGGGTCTTTGATTTTTTTTGTGTAATTAATATTATTATTTTTAGTGTTTACTTTTTTTTTTTACAAGTGCAGGTCAATATTGGTATACTTTTATAATAAATAGATTTAAATATCTTTTTTGGGATATGTTTCTTATTATGGAGAGTGATTTGAATAGAAAATCAACATTCAGTATACAAATTAACATATCATTTGGTGTTAGTTATTAAATATCGTAGAAAAGTGATTAATCAGGATATTTTTGATTTTTTAATGGATATTTTCTCAGATATTGGTGATAAATATGATGTGGAGATTGTTGAGTCAAATTGGGATGTGGATCATATTCATGTGCTTTTTGATGCTGCTCCGGGTACGAATCTTGTTAAATTCATTAATGCCTATAAAAGCGCAAGCAGTAGAAGTATTAAAAGAGATTATCCATAAATTAAAAGATTTCTATGGAAAAGTGCTTTTTGGAAAACAGGTTATTTCATAACTACTTCCGGTGGAGCAAATTTAGAAACAATAAAAAGATATATCGAACGCCAAAGAGAAAAATAAAAATATTCATACCTAAATATGGGAGTTTTAACAAAATAATAAATATTTTCCTATTTTATATTTTTTGTAAGAGAGGTATGAATCGGTATTATATTCTCTTTTTTTTATGCAAAGGTGTTGAATACTGTTCATTTGCTCTCTTGGATTTTATTTAAATATGATTTGTAGAATATCATAATAATATACTATCAATAAAAAAAATAATTAACATTTTTTTTTGTAAGGGGAAAAATGAAAGTTGTTAATAAAAATTTTGTGGTTAGGATTTATCCGTCTAAGGCGGATAAGAATGATAAAGGCGAAAAGATTGTCAGTATAGACAAAATCGAGTCTCATATAGGTGGTTATAGGTTCATATTCAATAAAGAATTAGAATACATAAATGAATTTAGAAGGTTACTAATTCAAAATGGATATGATGATAAGATTATTGTTAATGATAGTTCCTGTAATATGCTTTTGAAGATGTTGCGACAGGATAATCTATTTTTGGAAAAAATAGAATCTAGCAGTCGCCAACAATCACAAAGAAACCTCATACAAGCCTTTAAAAATTTTCACAATCCTAACTTAAAATCTAAATATCCTCAATTTAAAAGCAAAAAAAATTCAAAGGATACTTTCAGGATAATCAACAACAATAATAATGTACGAATTCAAAAAGATAAGTATGGATTCGATAAAATCAAACTGGCTAATCAAGGTTTAGTTAAATTCAAAACCAGCAAAGAATATCCCAATATATTGCGCCAAACTAGCAATCCAGATGATCCCGCTGCAAAAATAAAGCATGTTACTATCAAAAAAGAAAACGGTGCATATTATGCTGTTTTCAATATTGAATGTGTTCATGTTCCCAAAAGGATTATTGGTCCGCTCCAACAAATCGGAATAGATATTGGCTGTGGCAAACTTGCTGTTCTTTCGAATACGCAAGAGATATCCAATCTTGTGTTAACAGAGGAAACAGACAAAATAATCCAATATCAAAAAGAAATGAGCCACCATACACCAGGTTCCATAAGATACAACGAAGCACAAAGATTAGTTAATGTATGGTTCACCAAACTAGTAAACAAAAGAAACGATTACTACAACAAGCAGGCAGATTATATTGTTAAAAACTGTTGTTTTGTGGCTGTTCAAAATGAAAATATTATCGCCTGGAAACACAATAAGTATTTAAGCCGAAGCATACAATTAAATGCACCTCGTATCTTCATGAACCAATTAGATTATAAATGTGACTGGAATGAAGTAGAATTCATAAAAATTCCTAAAAGTTTCCCATCCACTCAAATCTGTAGCAATTGCAAAGAAAAAAATGAAAATCTACGTGGATGGAAAAACATAGGAATACGTGAATGGGATTGTCCTTATTGTGGTGAACATCATGATAGGGATGTTAATGCCAGTATTAATATCCTCAATAGAGGTCTAGAACTCGTAGGGGCTACGGGGCAGTAAAATTTCCAAAATAATATACAATATATTTTTTGGTTTGCGAATCCCCGCCCTCTACAGGGCGGTGCGACGAGCAATTGCCTTTTAATTTGTTATATAATCTTTGATTATATGTTAGTGCAGTCACTGGACTGATAATCCTGTTATGCGGGTTATTCTCACTTGAAACTGCATTATTGGTGACGATAATGTGGGTTGCATGATTGTTTAAAACCTAATCGATAGTCATACTCCGGACTGTTGGGGGTGAGAGAAAGATTAGTATTGGTTAACGTTATGTGAACTTTCGTTTAAAGTCTCGTGAAGGGGAACGATGTTTTACAAAAAGGAGTTTAAATGATTCCATCGTGTCAACAAGCCAAATTATAAGTCATACGTTATTCGCCCGGAACGTATATAGGTCATAACCTTTTAGAGCTTGTTCGGGATACAGAAAGAACCTAACCTAATCGTATCTAACAAAAGGTAAACTCGGTAAGTCTGATAAAGTCTAGAATAAATTCTAGTAGGGTGACCGTGAGGAAACTTGAATTCTTTATGAGATAAAGGATGTTAAGGAAGCAAAAGCCATTAATAGTCGAAAGACAGCAGGAAACTGACAAATTTTAATAACTGTGAATGGATAGGCTGACTTTAACAGGTGAACAACATGTATATAAAACGAATTTTTTTGGTTTTATCCAAAGATTGGAGGTATAAATGATGAGTAATACACAAAATAATACGTTTGTGTCCACTACTTCAAACATTACTAACTGGTCTTCCATTGATTGGAAGAAAGCAGAAAAGTATGTAGATAAAATTCAAAAGCGGATATTTCGTGCTGAAAGTGAAGGTGATTATCGAAAAGTAAGAGATTTACAACGTTTATTAGGACGTAGTGCCTA
>NZ_JAFSNZ010000109.1 GCF_017447225.1 Methanobrevibacter sp.
AAGCCTTAATTGCAGACAGAATCAGTGTTGAGTTCAAATCACAGATACCTGCACCTAAAGTACCCAGACAGTTATTGAAAGTACAATTGTCCATAGTCAACTTGGATTTTGTTACATAAATCCCACCTGCTTCTCCAGTTTTTGATATATCACCATCGAATATGGAATTTTCAACAGTTGCCGTAGACCCGACATCCAGACACAACGCTCCACCGAAGTTCTGGGCATAATTGTTTTTGAAAACGGAATTGTTTATCTGGACGCTTCCATACTCAAGATAGATTGCACCTCCGTAAACAGCATTATTGTTTATGAAAGTACAGTTGTCGATGTAAAGCTCCGGCGTAGCGGCATAGCTGTGATAATCCTCGCTTACAAAGTTTGAGATTGCTCCTCCAAAACTGGCGTCATATTTGTCACTGACCTTTGCGGAACCGCCATCAAAAATGACATTGGTTGCCCTTACAACGGCAGCATTATTTGTTATAGATGATTTGGATAAGGTCAGATTCTGTAAAGTTAAAGAACCTGAAACGTAAATTTCCCTTCCGTTCTGGTTGATAACGGTTTTATCCGCATCCTGACCTATAAAAGTAGCCTTATTGATAGTTGTAGTTCTTTGAAGTTCATATACACCATTTGCAAAGTAAAGTGTGTTTCCATAACCTATCCTTTGGATATTCAGTGTCTTATAAGGATTTTCCTTTGATCCGTCACCGTCCACTTCCGCTGAAGCATTGAAATAGATTTCCTGAGCAGATAAAATGTCATCATCTGTACTCTGAGTATAAACAGTATCATTCAATGAATTATCTTCACTAGCGAATGATAACGGAATACATATGAATATTAATAGAATAACTAAAATAAAAATCAATTTTTTAGTCAAAAGTTTAACCTCCCATCATAATTAAAATTAACATCGTGAAAATATAATTGAAAATAAAAATTATATTATAATAATTATATTAGAACTCATATAAAAAACATTACTCTAAAATTTTTAAAATCAATTAGAAATTAAATCATTAGAAAATGAAATATCTGGTATAAACCAGTTTAAAAAATAGCGATATGACAAAAAAAGAAAAGAGGTTAAATTAATAACCTCACATTTAAGCATTTACTTTTACTGTGTTTGATATTACTGCGTATTCGTATTTTGAAGTGACTATGTATTCTCCAGGTGCTAAATTAATGTTCAGCTTAGCGTTACCATCAGCATCTGTGGTTCTGTCATAAAAGACTCCGTTGATGTTGAATGAAACGTTTTGACCTGATAATGGGTTTCCCTGTCCGTCAACCAGATTAGCGACGAACTGATCGGAGGTTCCATAGGTTTTAGTCAGATTTTCTGCAGTCAATACAGGAAGGACTGTGATATTGTTGGATACCATGAATCCTTTGTATATTGCAGTAATTATATAATCACCAGGAGCTAAATTAATGTTTAACTTAGCTATACCGTTTTCATCAGTTGTACGGTTGTAGAATACACCGTTGATGTTAAATGTTACGTTTTCACCAGCACCTACAGGGTTACCGTCATCTCCAATAACTTTTACAGTATATTGAGTAGCGTTTCTAAAGTATTTGGTCACATCATGGTTTTCTATTAATCTTGGAAGAACCGTGATGTTGTTTGATGACATCTGACCGGTTTCAAGGTTGGTTGCAGTAATAATGTATTCGCCAGCGTTAAGATTGATGTTAAGTCTTGCCAAACCTTTATCTCCGCTTACGTAACGGTAGTACATCACACCGTTGATGTTGAATTCCACCTGTGAACCTTCAGCAAGATAGTTGCCTTCGCTGTCACGCAATGTTACGTAGTATTGGCTTTCGTTTCTGAATACTTTAGTCACATCCGTACCGTTAACGGTTGTCAATACCGTTATTGTGGATTTGGCTGTAGTGTTGTCGACTGTGGAAGTTATATCATATACTCCAACACCCAAGTTAACGGCAATGCTTGCAATACCGGATTCATTAGTGGTTCTGGTATAAGGAACGCCGTTAATGTTAATGGTAACTGATTTGTTTGCAATAGGATTGCCTTCATTATCTGTCACGTTAACAGCAAACCTTTCAGGACCGTGGAAATACTTGACAACATCTGGTGCGACGACCTTGATTCCATCGTCTTTAATTGTGAATGAGATTTCCTGAGAAGACTCATTGAAGTTCTCATCACCGCCGTATTTTACAGTGATGCTGTAATTTCCAGGAGTCAGGTTGGATATTGTCGTGTTTGCCTTACCGTCAACCAGATTCAGGGAGTATGAGGTTCCGTTAATCTCAAATGTTACATTGCCCGTAGCATCATTTGGAGTGACTTCAACTTCAATGCTAACGCTGTCATCGCCTGTCGTTACATTGACTGATACGCTGGTTTCGTTCTTAACGACATAGTCTACAGTGAATTCGACAGTTCTGTTTGAAGCAGGATATGTTTCATCACCATTGTATTTCAGTTCTACAGTGTAGTTGCCGTTGGCCAGGCCGCATACTGTAGTGTTACCTGATCCGTTGATTAAATAGATTGTATAATTATTTCCATTGATTTCGAATGTGATGTTGCCTGTTGCATCACTAGGATTTACATTAACATCAACGGTTACGTTATTGCCATCCAATTTAACATCAGGAACTATTATGACTCCTCCTTTGACTGTGACATTAATCACCAATACCTCATTGTCAACATTAGCGGTTATTTGATAGATATCTGAAATGTTTGATGTAAATATTGTGCTGAATATGCCATCTGTCAGGATGCCTGAAGTATTTGTGAGCTCTCCACCGGTTGAAGAGATATTTATTGACCTGTATGGTATGTATGAAACGTTTTCCTGATTTTCAGTTCCGTTCCAGAAGAATTCATAAGTAATCAGACTGGACTCCTCTGTTGAAATTTCACTTGGAACAGCGCTTGCATTTAAAACAGCATAACTTGAAGGCTTTTTGATTGTGCCGGATAGGACAGATGACCAGTCAGGATCATTTACTCCCCACCAGTTATCGTCAATAGGACAGTTCCTTCCATAAGTGTAGACTCCGCCATCCAAGAATGCATTATATTGTGCCATTCCTGTAACCTGTTCTAGGAATAAAGTGGAACCTGTAGGAGCTTCGTTTCCTTCAAATTCATTCATCATTACAACAGCATGCCATTCATAGAATGAATTACCGTAACTTGCATAGATTGCTCCACCTTTAGTGTTGGCCTGGTTGTCTGTGAAGTTGGACAGGAATATTTCAGCGTCTGAAGCCCATGAATAGACTGCTCCGCCGTAGCTTCCTTTGGAACTTCCTGTTGCAGTATTGTCCCTGAAGTCACATCCTTCGATGTAGAGATAGCCTTCCTCATAGTTTTTCATTGCTCCACCGTTTTGGTATGCGCGGTTATTTGTGAATGTGGAGTTTATAATGTATGCTTCCCAGCTTGAAGACAATGCTCCTCCATCATAAACTGTAGCAATGTTTCTGTTGAAATCAGAGTCTATTACAACAAGATAACCGGTATTGTCAATAGCTGATGAACCCTGAGCGATATTGTCGTTGAATGTACAGTTTTTAACATAGAGGTATCCTGCCTGATTCTTTATTGCTGCACCGTATCCCGCATAGTATGCGTTCTGGAAAGTAAGGTTTTCAAATGTGAATGTTCCGTCTGTGATTGAGAATATCCAATATCTGTGTTCACCGTCGATTATTGCATTGTTTACACCGACAAAGGTAATGTTGTTTATTGAGGATGCGATTCCCAGTCTTATATTTCCGTTTCCTTTGAATACCCCATTCATTATGATTGTACCGTTTTCCTCAACAAGGGCAATAGCTCTTGCGATTGTTTTGACCGGATTTTCTTTGGAACCGTCACCTAACCTGTCGTCACCGTTGGATGAGTTTACGTATATTATGCTTTTGATTTCAGCATCTCCAATGACTGTTACGCTTACGGACTGCAGTTCATTGTCGACAGTGGCCATTATTTCATATGTTCCTCCTATATCGCTTGAGTATTTTGTTGTGAATTCTGTTGAAATGGATCCGCTTTCATTGGTTAAGCTTCCGACAGTTGCGGACAGTTCGATTTCCCTTTCAGGTATCAAATCAATTTTGTCTGTTGTGTTGTCATTCCATTTCAATGTAGCTGTAATGTCGGATTTTTCATCTTTTTCGACTGTAGTCGGACTTGCAGTCAGATTCATGACGGCGTAGATTTCAGGAGCCGTAATTCCTCTGATGATTCTTGTAAGGTCAGGTGTGTTCAATCCCCACCAGTTGTTTTCAAGACTTACGATTCCTTCACATTGAGGGGACACATTGATGACATTGTCCTCTTTTATTGCGTAGATTATTGCATTGTATTCGATGTTTGCCCTGTTTGTGGTGTAGATTACGCTTCCGGCAGCTGCAGTGTTGTTTTCAAACTCGGAGTATTTGATGTTCAGTTCCTGAGGAGATGCATATCCTGCATCGGAGTATATTGCACCACCGTTAACTGCAGTGTTATTGAAGTATGCATTTGAAGTCAGGTTTGTAAATCCGCTTTCTGAAGATGTACGTGAACCTGATACCAATACTGCTCCACCTAAGGTCGCATTGTTGCTGATAAATGTGGAGTTTGAGATTATGCTTTGTGTACGGTTATCCAGAATCGCACCTCCATAATCCGCATTGTTGTCAATGAAGATACAGTTATCAACATATTTTGCATTTGAGCGCATGTAGAGTGCTCCGCCATTAGGAGCATAGTTATTTGTAAAGTTTGAATCACGGATAGCTGTTGGAGCTTCAGCACAGATTGCTCCTCCTTCCAAGGACAATCCATCATAATCTGAATTTCCGATGATGTTTGAATCGAAGTTGCATCCGCTTACATATGAAGTCCATTCTGAATATGATCCGGAACCGGAGTTATGGATTGCTCCTCCACGGCTTCCTGCAGAGTTTGCTGTGAAATTGGAGTTGGCAATTAAGCTGTTGCCTCCTGTTTTAATAGCTCCACCCCAGTAGTATGCACGGTTTTCAACGAAATTTGAGTTGTCGACAAGCAATGTATTTGCATTGTAGATTGCTCCTCCGTCTCCTCCGCTGATATCATATGCCAATTCGGAACGGCTTACTGCCTTATTTGCTGTGAATTCGGAGTTGTTTACTATCAGTGTTCCTGCATTGTAGATTGCTCCTCCGGCATAAATTCCGCTTAAAGCCTCATTGTTTTCAAATGTGCAGCCGTCAATTTCTGTCAAATCAGTGTATGAAGAAATGTAAACTGCCCCACCGGTGATTGCTCTGTTACCTGAGAATTCACAGTTTTTAATGATTGCCTCACCATAATAATGATAGATTGCTCCACCCTGGTCTGAACCGGTGTTGTTTATGAATTTACAGTCGGTTACGTTCAATGAGTATCCGTAGTCCCTTATTGCTCCGCCGTTTGCATTATAACCGTTTTTGAATGTGATGTTGGATATGCTTACATTGTTTTCAAGGCCATAAATCTCAAATAAGAATCCGCCCTGGGCATCGATTACGGTATTTTCGCTGCTTTGACCTTCAATTACAATTCCCCTTTCAAGAGTCATGTTTGAATCGTAGTATATTCCGTCTTTTATGATGACCTTTTTGACAATTGGGAAATTGTTAACTACGTAAACGGCTTTTGATACAGTCAACAGTGGAGAGCCTTCAGATCCGTCATTTTCATCATTACCTTCTTTTGAAACATATATTACTTCACCGTATCCGTATTCAACAACACTGAATTCAAGAGTATAATTTGAAGGATTGAAGTTGATGTCTCCGTTATATGTAAGAAGAATTGAGTAGTTTCCAAATGACACGTTTTCTAAAGTTATTGAACCTTTGCTTCTTGTAATGTCAATTATCTTATCTTCACCGTTAAGGGTGAATGTTACGTTACCGCTTGCAGTGATGTAATTGATGTCGGCATCTATAGTTACAGCCTGATTGTTGACGCTTGCATCAGCAGTTAAAACAGTGTCTTTTCTGACTGATACGATGAATGTTTCAGTTGTGTTTGACGGATTGTAATCCACATCACCGTTATAGGTGAAAGTAAGGTTATATACATCATTTGTCACATTATAAACTGAAATGTTACCCTGTCCGTTTTCAATATTGATTATTTGAGTTCTGTATCTTAAAGTGAATGTTACGTTACCTGTTGCATGGGTTTCGTTCAGTTTTGCATATATTGTAACGGTGTCTCCTTCAACCACAGGATTAATGGTTAATTCTGTTGGAATTCTGTTTAAGACCTCGAATTTGGCAACGTCAGTTGATGTCTGGTAGTCATCATCACCGGTGTAGGTCAATGTGATTTCATAATCATTGTTAGGTATGTTTTCGATTGTGATGTTTCCTTTTCCTTCACTTAACTCAATTATTTCGTCATTGCCGTTCAGTGTGAATGTCACGTTACCTGTTGCACTTTCAGGTGCCACTTCAACACTGATTGTTACATCACTTCCGTTAACGCTTACAGAACTGTTTAATGCGGACGGATATTTCTCATATACCATAAATGAGATTACTGCAATGGATGAGTTATGATTTTCATCACCGTTATATGTCAGGATAATGTTGTCATATTCTCCAACAGGAACATTATAAAGAGTAATGTTTCCTTTTGCATTTTCAAGCTCGATTACTTCCTCTTTGCCGTTTAAGGTAAATGTCACATTACCTGTAGCGCTTGACGGTGCTACAGTAACGGAAATTGTAACATCCTTGTAGTTCACTTCATTTTTTGCAACGACCGCTGTTTTGCCATCAAGGTTTCTTACAACAACATCAGTCTTCAGTTCCTGGTCGTCAACATTTGCAGTGATTGTATACTGGCCAATTGAATATGATGAAAACTCAGTAGTGAACTCTCCTGCAAAAGTATCCTTATTAACGGCAAGGTTACCTCCGGTAGCAGTTAATGTAATGTTTCTCTGTGGAATTAAGCTGTTTTGGGTTTTAGTTCCGTTTATGTAATAAGTAGCTTTGATTGTTGAATTTTCAAGTAGATCAACCACTTCAGGGTCTGCTGATAAATCCAATACAACATAATTAGTGAAATTGATATTTCTGTTTAATAATGTTGCATTAGGATTGTTTGTTCCCCACCAATTGTTTTCAATATTCATTTTAGCGGCAGAATCTGCGCTAGTAACAGTGATTTGATAATTTGAATTTCCTATGAATACATTATTATTAATTTTTATTCCATTAACTGACTCTGTAGCAGATGAATAGATTGCTCCGCTTTCATGGCGAACTGAATCTGCAGAATTGTTTTCAAAAATACAACTGGTAACAGTGGAAGATGAATATCCATAAAATCCTATGCAGCTGCCTGAAGCACCAGTCCCCAAATATTTGTTAGCGATGAAAGTTGAATTAATAACATTCGTATTTCCTCTTGCATATATTACAGGACCCATTGGGCTACTACAACCAATAAACTTAGAGTTAATTATATTTAGATTGTTTTTTGGCTGAGCTTGGCTTCCTCCATGGTCATATATAACAGCACCTGACATTTTTGAATAACAGTTAATGAATGTCATGTCCTCAAAGGTAACATTAGCTACTATCAAAGGACTGTAACCTCTAATCTGCAAAACTCCTCCATAACTTGAAGTGTTTGCATTCTTAATAGTAATATTTTTTAATTTAATTGAAACTTCATTTGGGAGATTATCCGAGAAAATCGGACCTGCACCATCTGCATCAATTACCACATCGCCTAAACCAATAATATTAACATTTGATTTGATAGTTAATGCATATTCATTATAGATACCCTCTTTAATGAATATATTATTAGCTGTGGCTGTTGATTCCTCTAAAGCTTTTTCCAGACTGCCGTAAGGATTATCCTCACTTCCAGTACCGGAATTGCTTCCGTTTTTTGCGACATAAATATCTTTTTCATCAGCAGATATGAAATCTGGTGAATCATCTATCGCTAAAGTGTCTGTCTGATTAATATTTGACAAATCATCTGCAAATGATACCGGCAATATCATTAAAGACAATAATAGCAAAATAAAAATCATTGAACATTTCCTATCTATCATTTTAACCTCCATTATACCTAAAATAATAATCGAATGACAATAAAATAATTTCGATATTATAAGTATAGTTTTATAAAAATTATTATATAAAATAATGTATTTTCAAAATAAGTTCAAATAAATATTCAAATTATAAACAGTTAATGAAAATGTTGTTATTGAATGAAAATAGAAGAATTTGTTGCTTTTCAGAATGCGTTGCGAAAAAAAAGATAAAAAGGGAAGAGTTTCCCTTTAAATTATAGTAATCCTATTGGCTATGTTTAAATTGTTGTAGGATGAAGTGATGATGTATTCGCCGCTCATCAGATTAATGTTCAATCTGGAAACACCGTTAGCATCACTTTGCCTATCATAAAATACGCCATTGATGTTGAATGTTACATTTACGCCACCTAAAGGATTACCGATATCATCTAAAACAGTGGCATTGAATGTTGATCCGTCACGATAATGCATGTTTAGATTTTCGCCAATCAGTGTCGGCAATACCTTAATATTATTGGATACTCTCTGATTTTCGTATTCTGCTGTGATGATATAATCACCAGGACTTAAATTGATATTTAAAGTGGCGATGCCATCGCTGTTTGTGGTTTTCTGGTAGAATACTCCATTGATGTTAAATGTTACATTTACTCCGGCCAGAGGATTTCCAACATCGTCAAGAACTTTAACTGAATACTGTGAAGCGTTCCTGTAATATTTGGTCAAATCATTATTTTCAACAAGTTTTGACAGTACAGTAATGTTATTGCTTGATTTCTGACCGGTGACATTGTTTAAAACAGTTATTATGTATTCGCCGGGACTCAAATTAATGTTGAGCCTTACGACACCATTTTCATTACTTGTTCTTGTGTAGAAAACACCGTTGATATTGAATGTGAAATTCTGATTGGTAAGCAATTCTCCCTGGCTGTCATATACTGTCGCTTCGTATTGTGTAGCGTTTCTGAAGTATTTAACAAGGTCTTTTCCCTCAATTGTTGACAATACGCTGACAGCATTGGTTTTGGATATGGAACCGTTGTAATATGTTGTGATATTATAGGTTCCTGGACTTAAGTTAATTGCCAGTGATGCAATACCATTTTCATCAGTGTATCTTGTATAGTTAACTCCTGAAATCTCAAATACCACCGTTTCATTAACCAAAACATCATCATTTGAATCAGTCAGGGTTATGTTGAATTTCTTGTCTGATTTGTAGTATTTCTCCAAATCTTGGCTTTCTATGAACACTTTATACTTTTTCTCAAACTCAAAGCTTGTATTTAGTGATTTGTCTTCATAGTTTTTGGATGTGAAGCTGACATTTACATCATAGGTTCCACTTTCCAAATCGTTTAGTCTACATTCAGCGGTTGAATTTATTATCTTGATTTGATATGTTTCATTTCCTACAATTAACGTTACATTATCATCAACAGGTTCGCTAAATCTTACTGTTATATTGACCCCATCTGTTGAATTAATGACACTTACATTCATGTCAACATCTCTCGGTGAAACAGCAAATGATGAGCTGACAGTTGAATTCATGTATTTGCCGTTTCCGTAGAATGTGAGAACCGCAAGATATTGTCCAGCATCGACAATGTCGTCAATTATGAATTCGCCTCTTTCAGTTATATCATATGTCATGTTAATGATTTTCAAAGTGACATTTGATGAGATATCATCATTCAAACTGATATAGGCAACCAACCTTTCCTTGAATGTGATGTTAGTGACATTCAAGGAGATTTCAGGAAGTGCTTTGGAGATATTGACAGTTGCTGTTGCGTTTGAAGGCAAGTAATAATTGAGAGAACTATATACAGCGGAAATATTGTAAATTCCTTCACTGTCAAAGGTTAAAGTCAGATTTGCGAATCCCTCAACAACGTCCCTGACATAAGACTGGTTATTTATACTGAAAGTCACATTACCGCAATTCAATAAATTACCCTCATCATCACTTACTTGAGCTTTAATAGTTACTTGAGATCCGACATGACCAGAAGTGTCGTTTAATGTGATTGTTGTGTTTGAATCCTCCCTGGCAGTTGTGAATACCTTAAGACATGCCACCTGTGATGAATAGGAATGCGTTCCGTATCCGAAGGTGTAGTTGTATAAATCAAGCCATGTCCTGCCGTTGAAACTTATATAGGAAACGCCAGGCTTATAATATGTTCTTGTTGACATTACGCTTTCAGAAATCGGAACATTGGCATAATGGGAAGTCGTTATTTTCAATGATACCCTAAACGTGTCTCCAACATTTACAGGAACAGATTCATTGAAATTGATTGTGTGATAACCAGGAATGCTTGAACCAGTCTGGGTAAGCTTAAGCTCATCGTTAACGTAAACATAGGCAGTGAAATCCGTATCATCCTCAAAGTATGTTGCAAATGCTGAAATATAATCCCTTCCGGTTGAGTTGAACTGATTTGCATACCACATTGATGGCCTACCTGTAATCAGATAATCAGTCAGGCCTGCATAATCATACTGGTAGTTTTTAGTGAAATTAATCGGATTTGTGAAAAAGAACGTATATGCGGACTCGGGATTTCCCAAATCAAAAAGAATCGCATCATAATAGGATATGTAAAAACATCCTTTGTCACCCCATGTGTCGTTCCAGCTGTTTTTGATAATCCATGCTCCGTCACCCGGAGGAGTTATCAGGAAATTGGAAGCTGAAAAGCTGTCATCCCATCCGATGACTGTTATTGCGTGGTTTCCATATCCGTCATTAGGATAGTAATAAGCGCAGGTTACAGGATTATAGTAATCTGATGAATGACCGTATGCTGCGGAAATCGCACCGTATTTTAAAATTGTTTTCTTGATTCCGTCATTGTCAGTGTAGTTATGTCTCATTGGAGCGAAAATCAAATCCTGAACATGAACGACACTGTCTAAAACAGGAGATAATGTTGAATAATCATCATAAGCATCATACTCGTCAAAAATCGGTCCAAGCCAGCTTACAAGATAAGCGAAAGCCATTTCATCATATCCTCCTTCATTAGTATCCCTTTTCCATCCGAAAGCTGAATAAAGTTCAATGACATTCTTGATGTTTTCTTCAGAAAAATCCAGTGACATGTTAGATGCTTTCAGGATGCATGATTCCAAAGCACCAATTGCTGAAAAGCCCCAGCAGTTTCCGCCGTTTTGCTGATCACGTACAGGTGTTGACAATCCTTCATCAAAGAGATTATAATAAGACGGGATTTCGCCTTCCCAGTCTGAATAATTGCCGATGAAATGATAATTTCCGTTTCCTTCAACGACTACAGGATAATTGTCCTGAATATGGAACTCATCGTCGATTAGGGCAGTGTTGTTTGAAAATACGTTTGAGTTATATGTCAGTCTAGGATTTGCATTGGAATATAGGACAGCTCCGGTTGCGGCAACATTGGAAGTGAAAGTATTTGAATTAATGGATGCGCTGGTACAGTTGTCTATAAATATTGCACCACCGTTTAAAGCCAGATTTGATTCGAAATCTGAATTCAGGATGCTTGTTCTGCCGTACATTGAATATGTTGCTCCCCCATCATAGGAAGCAGTGTTGTTTTTAAATCTTGATGATGAAACGTCAAGCTGACCGTTCAGGTTACATATTGCACCGCCGAATATTGCCTGGCAGTTTAAAAAGTCGGAATTTGAAATAATCATTGAAGAAGTCTTGCCGTAAATTGCTCCTCCTGCATCATCCAAAGAAATGTCCCTGTCAAAATAGGAATCATAAACCATCAGTGTAGTTCCGTCTTCACAGCTGACGGCTCCGCCGAATGCGGAAGCAGTGTTGTTGATGAATCTGGAATTGGAAATTGACAGCACACCTATTTCAACATAGACCGCTCCACCGTACTGGGCGTTGTTATTTATGAATGTGCAGTTTGTCAGAAATGATCCTGGTGAATATATGCTTGAAATTCCTCCGGATTTGCAGTAAATCGCACCGCCGAAAGAGTTTCCATAAGTGTCGACATAAGCGGCAACACAATCCCTGAAGATACAGTCTTCAGCTACAAAAACACCGAAATCACGGATTGAAGACTTGAGAAAAGTGATGTTGCTTGCATACAGTGAGGCATCAACCCCTATGGAAAATGCCATTCCGTCATATCGGATTATGGTGTTTTCAGCACTTTGACCAATCAGTTCCAAATCAGTGTAGATTCCTCTATAACTGTCTAATCTGTATACTCCATCAGCAAAATATGCTGTGGATATCCTATTCAATCTGTCAGACCTTAAATATTTGTAGGGATTGGTGATAGATCCGTCCCCATCTTTTTGTACAGACGCATTGAAATATACTGTATCGGATGTGGCCTGAAGCAAATCGGCATCATCGATAGTATCAGTATACACAACATCGTCGGATAATCCGTAAATATCAGTGCCGTTAATGTCAATTTCATCAGCACTGACACCAGGGACCACAATAATAAGTAAAATAAAAAATAATAATATTCCTATAACATTCTTATCCATTATATACCTCCACATCAATATGTAGCGAAATCAATTTAATTTCATATGGATAATATGTTAAACATTATTAATAAATTATATGAAACCTGAAAAGGTTATTTCTTATCGTATAATAAGCCACCGACGAATATCATATATTCAGGCAACCTGTTATCTTTTGCGTAAAGTATTTTCAAGCCGAAAATATCCTCAATGCACTGGTCCACATTTCCGCCCAGTGATTCAATGGAATATCTCATTTTAAACGGCATCTTGCATGGCATTCCAAATTCACGTGTACATTTCATGCACAGGTTGCATTGGCCCAGGAATAAGCCTAAAGAATTTTCATCTTCAAGAGCATATATATCATTCATTAACTTGATTTTCATACGTTCGACTCTCTTTAAGACGAAATCCAATTCCTTATCTGAAAAAACAGTGGATAACTCCTCATCATCGAATTCAATTTTGAATGCAATGACTTTCAGTTTGGCATATGAATTCCACACATCCATCACATCAAATTCAAATGGAGGGCAGTTCCAGTTTTTGCCGTAATTTTCACAATCTTTGCAGAGCCCGAGAAACTTTTCAACGTCAACGTAATTTTCAACAAACTCACCGACATCAACATCAGCCATGAGCTTACTAATTCCCTTCATATATAAATATTTTAAAAAAAGTGTTAATAAATGTTTCTAATATAAAAAAAGAAGCTAAATTAATTTAATTAAAAAATAAAAAAAGAAGAGGTGTTTTAAACCTCTTAAGCGTTTACTTTTACTGTGTTTGATATTTCTGCATATTCATACCTTGAAGTGATTATGTATTCACCAGGCATTAGATTAATGTTTAATCTAGCGTTACCGTCAGCATCTGTGGTTCTGTTGTAGAATACACCGTTGATGTTGAAGGAAACGTTTTTGCCTGATAATGGGTTTCCTTGTCCGTCAACCAAATTAGCGACGAACTGATCGGAAGTTCCATAGGTTTTTGTCAAGTCACTTGCAGTCAATACAGGAAGGACTGATATATTGTTGGATACCATGAATCCTTTGTATATTGCTGTAATAATATAATCACCAGGTCTTAAATTAATGTTTAACTTAGCTATACCGTTTTCATCAGTTGTACGGTTGTAGAATACACCGTTGATGTTGAAGGTTACGTTTTCACCAGCACCTACTGGGTTACCGTCGTCTCCAATAACTTTTACAGTGTATTGAGTTCCGTTTCTGAAGTATTTGGTTATATCTTTGTTTTCAATTAATCTTGGAAGAACCGTGATGTTGTTTGATGACATTTCACCGGTTTCAAGGTTAGTTGCAGTAATAATGTATTCGCCAGCGTTTAAGTTGATGTTCAATCTTGCTAAACCTTTATCTCCGCTTACATAACGGTAGTACATTACACCATTGATGTTGAATTCAACCTGTGAACCGTCAGCAAGGTAGTTACCTTCGCTGTCACGTAAGGTTACATAGTATTGGCTTTCGTTTCTGAATACTTTGGTCAAGTCAGTACCGTTTACGGTAGTCAATACAGTAATTACGGATTCAACAGATTTGTTATCAACTGTGGAAGTAATGTTATAGACTCCAGCACCTAAATTAATAGCGATGCTTGCAATACCAGATGCATTAGTGGTTCTAGTATAAGGAACGCCGTTAATGTTGATGATAACGGATTTGTTTGCAATCGGATTACCCTGGTAGTCTGTTACGTTTACGATGAATCTTTCAGCGCCATGGAAGTATTTGACTAAATCCGGAGCAGAAATGATATCGGAAGTGTCCTCATCGATTGTAACTTTTACGTCTTTAGTTGCAGGGTTGTACTTATCGTCACCAGAGTAGGTTACCGGAACGGAGTAGTTACCTGCAGCAAGATCAGGAATAGCGATTGTAGCAGTACCGTTTACAACAGGTGCAGTGTAGGTTTTATCGCCTACAGTAGCAGTCACATTACCAGTAGCATCTTCAGGTAAGCTTACAGTGATTGTAGCGTTGTTACCTTCAGTTACAGCAGGAGCATCAATTTCTACAGTAGCGTTTTCTTTAGGAGTTTCCTTCTTATCAACAGTCACATTAGCAACAGTTTCAATTGGGTTATACTTATCATCACCAGAGTAAGTTACTGGAACAGTATTATTTCCAGCAGGTAAACCAGAAACAACAGCACTAGCAGTACCGTTAACAACAGGAACAGTCTCATTACCAATAGTCACATTACCACTAGCATCTTCAGGTAAAGTAACAGTAACAGTAGCATTTTCACCTTCAGATACACCAGGAGCATCAATAATGATTGTAGCGTTTTCTTTAGGAGTTTCCTTCTTATCAACAGTCACATTAGCAACAGTTTCTATTGGGTTGTACTTATCATCACCGGAATAAACAACAGGAACAGTGTTATTACCAGCAGGTAAACCAGAAACACTAACACTAGCAGTACCGTTAACAACAGGAACAGTCACATTACCAATAGTCACATTACCACCAGCATCAGCAGGTAAAGTTACAGTAACAGTAGCATTTTCACCTTCAGTTACACTAGGAGCATCAATAGTGATTGTAGCGTTTTCTTTTGGAGTTTCAGCAACTTCAATTGTAGCTGTTTCTACAGTTACGTCGCTTGCTAAGTCATAACTACCTGAAATTGTGTAGTTTCCAGCTTCACTTGGAGCAAATACAAAGCTTACAGTACCGTTTACAACATCCAATTCATCGAGTTTGTCGCCGTTAGCAGTTAAAGTGATTACACCGCCGCTGATTGTGTTGTTATTATCATCAGTCAATACAGCAGTGACTGTTACATTTTCACCTAATTGGATAACAGCATCTTCAGAAATTACCAAGTTGGTTTCAGTAGTTACCTCACCATTTTCGATGAAAATATCGTTACCATTTTCAGCAACACAGTTTTCCATTGTGTTAGCTGATAAAGCAATGTATGAGTCTCCGGAGTAGATTGCTCCGCCTTCAGTAGCAACCTGGTTTTTGAATGTGTTTTCTGAAATAGTAACTTCTGCTTCACCGGTGTTGTAAGTGTAGATACCTGCACCTTGACCGGCAACGTTTCCGTCAAATGTATTGTCTGAAATCACGAGAGTGAATTCACCCCATGTGTCGGAGTATCCTCCATCGACATATATTGCACCACCGTAAGCAGCGCTGTTGTTGATGAATTCGTTTCCGGAAATGGTAATTTCACCGTCATAATCAACATAAATGATGTTGATTGCTCCACCTTCACGGCAGTCTTCTCCACCATTGTTTTCAAATACGTTATCAGCAATGATTGCGTTTATACTTTGGATTTCGATTGCACCAGCTCTGGAAGCAACTCCACCGGAAATCATATTGTTTCTGAATATGTTATCGTGGATATTTACATTGTCACCTTCAGCCTGAAGTGCACCGGCACCATCCATAGTGTTGTTTTCGAATAAACAACCTGAAACTTCACAGTCATCACCGAGGATGTATAAAGCACCATGGTTGGAGTTTGCCTGACCAACACTGTTAGTAAAGTTAGTGTCTGTTACTTTAACATTGTCAACATAAACTGCAAGACCGATACAGCCAGCAGCATTGTAAATATTGTCGTTGTTGTTGAATACACAACCTGTAATTTCAGTGTTATCTCCTTTAGGAGACCAGCCTAAAGATCCGATAGTAACAGCAGCACCGTTTCTACCAGCATTATTTTCAAATACTGAATTGGACAATTTACCGTCATCAGCATCCCATAAAATAGCACCAGCACCATATGTTGCAGTGTTGTTTACAAATGTACACTCATCAATTTCTACAGCAGCACCTACAATTGAGACAGCACCACCATATCCGGTCACATTAGCATTAGCGAATGTAATGCCTGAAAGTTTCACATTGCCTGCAGTAATATCTAAGATTCTGCCATCGTTTGCCGCATCGATAACTGCGTTTTCACCTACGATTTCTAAATCAGAAGCTATTGTTAAGTTGCTTTCTTCGTAGGTTCCTTCACGGATAACGATTTTATGAGCAGTGTTATTTTCAGAAGTTGCAAGTTCAATTGCTTTTGCGATAGTTGCAACAGGTTTTCCTTCACTACCATCGTTATTGTCTTTACCGTCTTTGGATACGTAAATGATTCCATCGTAAGGTTTGGTTGCATTGGTCACGCTTACAGTTACAGTGACGTTTTCAGCAGCAGCGTATTCTTCATTACCAGCAAATGAAACAGTGATTGTTGCATTACCTTCACCGACAGCAGTTACCTTACCGTCAGCATCAACAGTTACAATACTGTCATCACTGGATGTGAAAGTAACATTTCCTGCTTGTGAAGGGCTTAATGTAGCGTTGATTGTATCTTCATCGCCTACAGTTAACTCTAATTCAGTAGTATCAACAGTAATAGTAGTGTTGATTACAACAGGTTCATCGGTTACGGTCACTTTAATCACATTGAATGTGTAGTTGTCACTGCCATAGAGTATAGCAGTTAAAGTTTGTATATCCGGACCGAATGAAATGTTATGAGTGCCTACATCCAATTCAAGATTGAATAAATCTTTTAAGTTGAATGTGAATGAAGTAGCATTTGCTTTTACTCCGTCAATCATCTCACGTTGATAGTTTTGGGTACCGTCAATGTAGATATATATTGGTTCATCATCAAGGATGTCATCAAATGCCAATTTATAATCAGCAGTGACAGTGATAATTCCGTCTTTACCAATTACATAGGTCATGTTTACAGCGCCAGGAGTTGATACATAATAATATGGATTTACCCAAGGCTCTTCAACATAGATAGTCACTTCAGCGGATTTGTTAGCATAGTTAATGCCGTCACCTGCAGTGACTGTAATGATTGCAGTACCTTCGCTGATACCGGTAACTTTACCGTTAGCATCAACAGTGGCAACAGACTCGTTGCTTGATGAGAAAGTAGGAAGACCAGCTTCTGAAGGTATTACATTAGCAACAATATCATATGTATCATTGATTTCAATAGTTTTTGAAGCAGGGCTTACATAGATTGTAGTATCTGCCATGTTAACAGTTACAGGAATGATTAAGGATACAGCTTCGTATTCATCATTACCGGCAAATGAAGCATTGACAGTAGTGTTACCTGCTTTCAAACTGGTAATTTGACCGTTTTCAATCTTAATGATTGATGGATCAGCAATAGTGAATGTTAACTCACCAGCTTCTGAAGGGTCTAAGAATACGTTCCAGTAAGTGGTTTTGCCGACATCCATAGTTTTTCCGTCTTTATCATTACCTTTGATTGAAGTAGCATTCTTGCCTGGAGCAGCAGTAACGGTTACAGCAACAGTTGTTGTGTTAACTGTGTAGTTTACGCCGTCACCGGCAGTAACAGTAATAACAGCACTACCTTCACCTACAGCAGTTACCTTACCGTCAGCGTCAACAGTTGCAACGGATTCATTGCTTGATTTAAATGTAGCACTACCAGATTCGCTAGGAGTTACAGTAGCGACAATAGTAGCATTTTCACCGACAGTTAAATCAAATGAAGTAGGATCAACACTTAAACTAGTGTTAATGATTACAGGAGCAGCTTCTTTAACAGTTACATTAACCGCATTAAAGACACAATCATCCAAACTAACACCAGCATCCCTAAACGCAGAAGTAGTAGGACGGAAAACAATACTATAAGTCTCACCAACAACAAACTCAAAATCAGTTAAATCCTTCAAATTAACAGTAAATGACTTCTCAC
>NZ_JAFSNZ010000110.1 GCF_017447225.1 Methanobrevibacter sp.
AAGATAAATTTCTTACTTCCTCCGCTGACCTTGTAATGTCAAAGTTATTGTCATTAACTTCTTTCAAATTTCTTATCATTATTAAATCTCCAAAATTTTAATTGAATTAGTTGGGCACTCATCTTTACATAGCTGACAACCACAACATTGTACGGAGTTTATATGTGATTTCAATGATTCTAACTTAATAGCTTTCATTAAACACACATTTACACATAAGCCGCAACCAATACAGGAATCTTCAATAATTGCTTCATAGTTTTTTTCTCGGCAAATATTCACAATTTTTCGACTCTGTTCCGGTTCATCAAATACCGCATTGGTCATTATTAAAAAATCCCTGGGAGTTAACTCAGTGATAGTCCTTGCAACATCAATTGAATTCCAGGACAAGTTCCTGCCATTCAAATAATGAGATACAGTTGATCTATCAATACCTAACTCATCAGCAATTGCCTGGTGACTCACACCAGCTTCTTTTAATTTAACCGCAGCCAGATATTTCAAACCAGATGCAATATGCTTCGGCATTTAAACCACCATGTGTAATGATAACACATATGTTTATCTATATAAATATATTTGTCTACTAGATTTAAGTCGAAAGTAATATATATAACTGTGGGAATACTACACAAAAAATTTTAGTATAAGAAAGTAAAATAAGTATTTAATAATAATTCAGAATAAAAATTATTATTTTATAAAAATAAACAATATTAATTTTTTATTCAATAAATAAACATCAGTTATCAATATGTAAATAGGTTTATATCGGGTGTTTAAGCAATAATTGTAATAAAAATTATCTAAAAAATATTACAAAATGGCCAAAAAATGGGTAAAATCTTTAGGTTTGCCAAAAATGTGTAGTTACTACACATATGAATATTTTAATAATTGAAAATACATATATTTATATAATAATAGGGGGATTTTAAGTGAAAATCGTATCAATTGTTGGGAGAAAGAACACGGGTAAGACATCGCTGAGCGTAAAAGTTATCAGGGAACTTACAAAAAGAGGATATAACGTTGCATCAGTGAAACATTCCCATCACTCCATAGAAATGGATAAGGAAAATACCGACACATGGAAACATAAACAGGCCGGAGCGAATTTGGTCGTAGGTGTTGGATCAACCACATTTTTCAATTCAAGAGAAGAACATGACCTAAACAGAATATTATATCTGCTCAAGCACTTCGATGATTTTGATTTTGTAATAATAGAAGGATATAAAACATACAATTATCCTAAAATAGCAACTTCCCCTGAAGTTGTTGATGAATATACAATTAAAGAAGTCAATTCATTTGAAATAACTCCAGAGGGAGTTAGTGAATTAGCTGATTTGATTGAACAGAGAGGACATGATATCATAGACACTTTATTTGCAAATAACTGCGGGTTTAATAACGGGGAAGTTATTGCAAAAGAAATTCGTGAAGGAAAACTTACAGTTGAAGAGTTGGACAAAGTACACAGTTATCTGTCAATCGATAACAAGGTCGTGGGCATGAACAGATTCGTTAGCGATTACTTGAAAAAGAGCGTGTTGGGAATAATAAGCACATTGAACCTGGAAGACTATGGTGTTGAAGATATTGATAAAATTGAAGTTATTATAAACAAAAACATTGAAATCCCGAATTGCGAATATCAGAAATGCGACATTATAATCAACAATGACGAAATTGAGATAAGTAACCGTGAAAAGGAAATTATCTCAAATTCAGTAAAAGCTATGATTAACTCCATAAAGACCAAAGGCGAAATAAAAAAGATTACAGTTGAAGTCACAGATATTGAAAATAATGAACTGGTTAATTCACCAATCCATCTTAAAACAAACGATAATGCTGTTGAAATTAATGAATTCACACAGGGAATCATTAAAGAAACAATCTATGCAATCATAAAAAGCGTTTATGATGATGAAATAAAAGAATTTAAAATAGATGTGGAAGTATGATTATGAGCGAAAGAGTAGTAAAAGACAAATTTGACAGGCCGATACTTTCACTTAGGATTACCCTAACTAACAGATGCAATGTTAACTGCATTTACTGCCATCATGACGGCATGAGATCATCTAAAAATGAAATGACCCCTGATGAGATTTACAGAATCTGTAAAATAGCCAAAAGAATTGGAGTAAGGAAGATAAGATTATCTGGTGGAGAGCCGTTAATCAGAAAAGAAATTGTTGAAATTGTGTCAAAAATAAACAGTATCGGATTCAATGACATTTCAATAACTACAAATGGTATATTGCTTGAAAAATATGCAAAAGACTTGAAAGAGGCAGGTCTTGACAGGGTAAACGTTAGTCTGGACACTTTAAATCCCGAAACTTATCAGTTCATTACAAAAAAAGATTATCTTGATGCTGCCAAAAAAGGTATTCTTAAAAGTGTTGAAGTAGGCCTATATCCTGTTAAAATCAATATGGTCATCATGAAAGACATTAATGAACATGAAATAAAGGACATGTTCAACTTCTGTAAGGATAATGATATGGTGCTTCAACTGATTGAACTGATTGAAAGTGAAAACTGTGACGACGATAAATTCTCACAGGAATACCACTATAAATTGGATATGGTTGAAGAAAGATTATCCGATATAGCTGATGAGATAAAAGAACGTGAATTTATGCAAGGCCGTAAAAAATATTACATTAATGGTGGAGAAATCGAAGTAGTTAAACCTGTCGATAACTCTAAATTCTGTGCAAATTGTACCAGATTGAGGGTAACTCCAGACGGCAAGATAAAACCATGCCTGCTTAGAAACGATAATCTCGTTGACATTATCACAGACATCAGAAACAATGAAAGTGATGAAAAATTAGAAGAGATCTTTTTAAAAGGTATTGACAAACGTGAACCGTTCAATACTGAATAAAAAACTCTTTTTACTTCTTTTTTTAATATAATTATAAAACTAGTTTTGAAAAAAATAAAAATAAAAAATTGAAAGAAAGTGCATTTCTCTAAAAAAAGAAAGAATGAATAAAGCACAAATGCTTTATCTATAATTTTTTAGCTTTTGAAATGTGTTCGGTGAATGGGATTCTGTCATCAGTGTCGAATCCTGGGATGTATCCGTAAACTTCTCTTACTTTGTTGTTTACAGTACTCCATACTTTGGATACAGGAATTTCACAAGGACAGACATCACTACATTGACCACAGTTGGTACATGCATCAACCATGTGAACCATACGGGTTAAGTGGAAGAATGGTGCTGCAGGAGTGTATCCACCAGGTACCCATTCAGGACCTTCAGCTTCAAGACAGCAGTCTTCACAGAAACATAAAGGACATGCTTCACGGCAACCGTAACATTTCATACATTTGGAGAACTCTTCATCGTACATGTGGAATACGTCAATGATGTCTCCGGTAGTGCCAGCATAGTCAACTTCTTTTTTAGCGTTGGAAGCTTTGAGCATGAAGTTGTTAATGTTTTCTCTGATTTTGATACCTTTTTCGATTGGTTCAGCAACTTCAATTAAACCTGCGTCAATTACATCAGCTAAGATTTCAGATCCTTTGTCAGTGAAAACTTCTACGAAAGTAGCTTTACCAGCTAATTCACCGATAACTCCCCAGTTACCTAATGCTAAGTCAGCATTGGATGGGATTTTTAAGTTACATCTTTGACAGTTTTCTCTTCTACCCATACCGTCTTCTTCTAAGTCTTCGATACCGAAGCCTTTTTCTTCACCGTCAGCAGTTTCCATGATGAGTTTACCTTTAGAGATTTCTTCTTTTACAATTTCTTTAGGGTCTAATTCATAGACGTCTCTAATCATGTTCATGGTTGGTACAGGTGGTAAGGTACCTCCACAGTTTACACCAATCATGATGATGTTATCGCCGATGATTTTTCCTCTTTTGATTAATTCTCTAATGGTCATTGCATCACATGGTTTACATGAGACTGCAACTTTCATGTCTCTGCATCCGTCTAAGTATTTGTAAACGAATTTTGCTAAGTTTAAAGTACCGCAGTGAATGGAACCAGCGGTTTTAATAACATCTTCAGGTTCGGTTACTAAACATGGTACTCCGTCATATAAATCGTGTCCGTGTTCTACACCAACAACTGCATCAACTGTTCCGCTTTCTAATAAGTATTTCATGATGGTAGTTACAACTCCACCATATTCTCCTTTGGATTTGATGTCGTCATTAGCAGAGTAAGCATAATACATTTTTTCAATATTTGCGCTCATTTAAATCTACTCCCCTATTTATTTTCCTACTTGTACAGTGGTAGTTGACATATCTTCAGCTTTTACTTCAGTATCAGTACCATATTTGTAAAGTTCGTTTTTGATTTCGACTTTTTCATCGAATTTTTCAACTTCAATAGCACAAGCTTTTAATTCAACCATTTTAGATTTAGGATCGAAAGAATCAGAATTGGTTAATACGTTAGCAGCACATTCTGCAAAGTGCATAGGAATGTTTACAATACCTTCTCTGATATCATCAGTTACACGTGCAGGAATAGCGATTTCTCCTCTTCTGGAGAATGCTCTTACTACTTCACCGTTAATAATTCCTCTTTCTTCAGCATCTTTAGTGTTGATTTCGATGAATCCTGTTTTAACTTCGTTAGATAATGTTTCACATCTTCTGGTCATTGCAGCGTGATAGTGGAACAATATTCTAGTAGTAGTTAATAATAATGGATATTCTTCATCGACAGTTTCAACTGGTCCTTTGTGTTCTAATGCCTGGAAGACACCTAAACCATCAGGGTGTGCAAATTTCTCTTTGTGCATTAATGGTTGACATGGGTCGTCTTCAGATGGGCAAGGCCAGTGAAGTGCTTCAGGAGTGTCTAATCTTTCACGGTTCATACCAGCCATGATAGGAGCACATTCTCTGATTTCGTTGAAGATATCTTCAGAAGTTTCGTAGTGGAATAATTCTCTTGGAACTCCCATTCTAACTGCGATTTCTTCCATGATTTTCCAATCTAACCATGCGCCTTCAGGTGGTTCTTGAGCTTTGTGTAAGCATTGTACTCTTCTTTCACCACTGGTAAATGTACCTTCTTGTTCACCCCAACCTGCTGCAGGTAAAACAACGTCAGCACATTGTGCGGTGTCAGTTAAGAAACATTCTTGTACGACTAACATTTCTAAGTTAGCGAGAGCTGCTTTAGTGTGTGCAACGTCTGCATCAGACAATACTGGGTCTTCCCCGTGGATGTATAATACTTTTAAGTCACCAGCGTGAGCTGCATTCATCATTTCAACTAAAGTTAAACCTGGTTTGGTAGGTAAGTTGACTTCGTATCCGTATCCGCTGTAGTAATCATTGAACCATGCAGTAGTTTCTTCGTCTGCAACTTTTCTGTATCCTACGTAATCGGAAGGTAATGCACCCATATCACAAGCACCTTGTACGTTGTTTTGTCCTCTTAATGGGTTTACACCAGTACCTTGTCTACCGATGTTACCGGTTAACATTGCTAAGTTAGCAGTGGACATAACGTTGTCTGCTCCGTGAGAGTGTTCGGTAATACCTAATGAGTATACGATAGCAGCTTTGTCAGCAGATGCGTATTCAATAGCTAAGTGTTCAATTACTTCAGGTTTGATTCCGGTAATTTCAGAAGCCATTTCTAAGTCGTATTTTTGAACAACTTCTTTCATTTCTTCGAAACCTTTGGTTCTGTTTGCAATGAATTCATCATCTTGTAAGTCATTGTCGATGATAACTTTAATCATTGCGTTCATTAAAGCTACGTCAGTACCAGTTTCAAATTGTACGTATTCATCTGCAATTTTAGCAGTAGGAGTGAATCTTGGGTCTAATACAACTAATTTAGCACCGTTTTGTTTAGCTTGAATCATTTTACGACCAAACAATGGGTGTGCTTCCATGTTGTTAGAACCGATACAGAAAATGTAGTCTGCTTCTTTAATACTGTCGAAACCGTTGGTCATAGCACCTGAACCGAAGGTGGTAGCTAAACCAGCTACGGTAGGACCGTGACAGATACGTGCACAGTGGTCTACATTTTGAGTTCCACAAGCTACTCTTGCTAATTTTTGAGTAATGTAAATGTTTTCGTTTGGTGAACGAGCACATGCGTAGAATCCAACTTTGTTTGGATCTTCATCAGATACTTCTTTGAGTTTGTTAGCGACTAAGTCTAATGCTTCATCCCAAGAAGCTTCTCTGAATTCACCATTTTCTTTAATTAATGGTGTAGTTAATCTGTCTTCTCTGTTAATGAATTGGTATCCGAAGTTACCTTTTGGACATACTTTACCTTCATTTACAGGATGTCTTTTGTAAGGTTCAACACCTATGATTTTTCCATCTTTAACTACAAAGTTGATACCACAACCGGTACCACAGTATGGACAGATAGATGGGACATATTTTATCTCAACCATTTTATAATCTCCAAAATTTTTTTATTGCTCAATAAAAATTTTTTAAGAAGCAAAAATTGCTTCTTAAACAAAATTCACACTTAGTCTTTAAGATAAGTGTACCAATATATACAAGCTACGAAAATAGCTCCTCCAACAATGTTTCCTAAAGTTACAGGAATTAAATTGTTTACAATTATAGTGGTCCAGTTTACACCTTCAGCACCTAAGAACATACCTAATGGTATGAAGAACATGTTTGCAACACTGTGCTCAAATCCTATGGTAACGAAAGCCATGATTGGGAACCAGATACCAACGATTTTACCGATGATATCATCAGATGCGTTAGCTAACCATACAGCTAAACATACTAACCAGTTACAACCGATTGCTCTAATAAATGCTTGATCCCATGCTAAACCTACTTTTGCAGTAGCAACACCAGTTGCTTTTGCTGCAAATACGGAATCTGCAGGGAAAAGACCGCCCATGTAAGCGAGTACAAATGCAACGAATAATGCACCGACAAAGTTGAATACCCAACTTAATACCCAGTTTTTAGCGAGACCGCCGACAGATGCGGAACCGTCTAATACACCGATGGTCATGAACATTACATTTCCGGTGAATAATTCAGATCCTGCAAGTACTACGATAATCAAACCTACAGGGAACACTGCACCAAATACAAATTTTTCTAAACCAGCAGGTGCGCCTGCGCCTGCCATTCCTGCACTAGCGATTACTGCTAGTAATCCTCCGAATGCGATATAAGCTCCTGCTAAGAAGGAGAGTAAAATCACATTTACAATATTTGCTGAGTTTTTTGCTCCAGCTGTTGCAGATATTGCTTTAGCAGTATCTACTGGACTTTTAAATGATGAACTCATATTCTCAACCTCTTTTTATCCCCTTATAAATTAATTTATATACATAATACATATTAATCCGCCAAAAGATTAATCCTTGTATTATGATATTATATATAGTAAACATATAATAAAAAGGCTTTGTTATTTGAGCCTAAAAGAAATACTTAAATAGTATTAAGTAAATAAATAAAAAGTTAATGATAAATCATTACAGAATTTTATTCATATCGGTATTTTTTGAGCAATTTTTAGGAATGCTTAAATAAATAATTATAAAATCGAATAAAATCAAAATTAATAAAATTAAATACAAATAAAAAGAATAAAAAATGTTTGAATTGAAAAAAACAAACAAATATTAAATTATAATTAATACAATTATTCGTTTAACGAAAAACATTCATATCAATCGAATGATATTAACCCGAAACCATGACAAGTTCGCCAGTAGTCGGGTCTTCATATACTTTTCCGACCTCATTAAACCCGCTTTCCTCGATTCCGCTGGCATCAGAATATGTCTGATTGAATGTTTCGGCAGTGGATACATCCTGGGTGTTGGGAGAATCAGAAATCAAATCAGGATTTGCGGATAATGCCATAATAGCAAAGATTAAAAATCCTAAAGCCAAAACCAGCATAGCATCGGAAAGATTACTGATACCTGCCATCGGATCATCATCTATTGAATCACTGATTCTGCGTTTTTTCCTAAGCATAGCACTCACTTCTGATTATTAATGGATTCAAGTTCAACTTCCGCCAATGTTTCAACATTAATCAAATCTGATTCATACCATTGTTTTCTGAATTTGGATACCAGATATCCGATACCACCAACAGCAAGACCAGTTACAGTTGTGTCAAAAGCAATTGTCAATGATTCTGCAAGAGTAGTTATGTCGCCGCTGCCCAATGCCGCAAGACCTGGACCCAAAGGAATTAAAGTTCCCAAAAGACCTAAAATAGGACCTAACCTTACAAGAATATCCGTTTTATTAGTGCTTTTAATCAATCTTGTTTCTTCATTTGAAATTAATTCACCGGCCAAAGCCTTTCTTGCGTTAATGCCGATATCATGGTTATTGGCTATCTTTACAAGAACATCCTTTTGCCAATCGAACAAACTGCTGCCATTTACTTTCTCTTCGATTTCTGCTGGAGACTTGGAAAATGAAATATCCCTAACTAATTTTTCAAAATCCTGTGACTTGATAGGTTTTCTTGAAAAATATTCATTAATTATTCCTCCAAGACATAAAATAGCTAAAACGACAAAGATTACCAATATAATAACAACAGGAGTCAGTAAACTTTCAGATATTATATGAATCAGTGAAGTTAACGTTTCAGTACCTTGAATTATCATAAACTACCTCAAATTTTTCTATCGTTCCAATATGATCCAATAATTAAAACAATGACAATGGTGATTATAACATAAATCAGCTGATATGTTGGAGTCATTATTAAAAATGATGAAAACATTTCATAATCCAACTGCATGATGGAAGTATTGGTTAAAGCAAACAGGAAAACCAAAATTCCTTCCAAAGACATGTATTCGCCAACGATTGCATTGTACGGGCGTTTAGCATACATCAGCAATTTAGAAGACTGGAATGCCACTATCATTACAACTATTGAAATAAACGTTAATAATAAACTATCAAATATTGAAGATTCATTCAATTGGGAAGCTAACAGGAAAGAAGAAATATAATATAATGCAAGGGTAATGTAAAATGAAATATCCGATTTATCCAATTTTAAGTAGATTATCATTATAAAAAATATTATTACTGACATTGCAAGGAATATGTATGTTAAATAATCCAACAGACTGATTGCAACTAAACTGGACAAAGCAATATCAATAATAAGCAATATGCCCAACACTATAAATATCAAACTGCTTTTTATATCATTAAATTTAAAATTAGCTGAAAAAAGACCAATATTAGCTGAAAATAATATTGTAATTATTAATAAATACCCAAAAATTAAATCTAACATATTTATAGTCCATAAAATTATCTTACAACTAAATATATAACAATATAAATATATAAACATATCGTATTTTAAAAAAAGAAAATGAAATGAACAGTTATTGTCCATTTCTCTTATTTAACATGTATTTAACATCATCCCTATAATATAAGCCTATTACGGCAATAATAAGCAATAAAATGAAGCCCATTCCAGCAATTCTAACAACTTCTTCATCAATATTCAAAGCTTTTGCAATAGAACTTGTCGGATCAGAAATCTGTTTAGAAACTGATTGTGAATCACTGGCACTTGAAACCGCTTGAGAAGCTGCCTGACTGGAAGAACTTTCAGCACTTTGAGATGATACCTCTTCAATAGAATTGGAATTATCCGCATTACTTACACTTTGACCCTGTGAGGATCCGGAATTAGGATTTGAACTGGTACCGTTTCCTTCAATCTGCTCTGATTGTGAATTGGTACCGTTGGATTGTGTAGAATCTGAAGATGGAGTATCAGGATTTGTAGGATTTTGCGGATTGTCCGGAGTAACGGGAGTTACAGGAGTTGGCGGGACATAATTGTCCAACTGATACTGGTAATTATCATTGCTTTCATAATAATCAAACATGACATTACCGTCATCATTTGAAATGGCCATGGTAGCTTTTCCGTCAACCAAATTTACGGTTTGCCAGTTTTTACCGCCGTTATATGAAACTCTCAACGTGGAAGCTGTTTTTATTCCATCCACGCTTACAGATAAAGTATTTCCGTCAACCTGTTCAACATTCAAATGATACTTCTTAAACTTAATCTTTTCACATACCCCATTGAATCTGGAATTGTCAGAAGCAATCCAATTGGTATTGAGATCTATTTTCATGTAAATGCTGTCTCTTCCCAGAATATTGAACTCCTTATTATATACAATTGAATTGTTTGCAACATTGAGGACTCCGGTTTCATTAGTTTTGCGGTAATTTGCCCCAAAATAAATACCGTTGTCATCATTTCTTTGAATTGTATTGAGTTCGATGTTTAAGTCTTCATCCCCAACCATATCAATAAATATGCCGTTTTCATTTTTTTCAAGGATATTGTATGACATGTTGGTGTGAGATCCGGATTTGGCAAAGCTGATTGCATCATTGCCGGATTTTGATATGTAATTTGAAAAAATCTGACTTTCCAGAACATCCTCATCAAAATAGATTCCATTATAATTATTCAGCAATGTGTTATAGGATATGTTTGTATTGACTGAATTTTTCAGATAAATACCGTCATTTCTGGAATTGGAAATATCATTATTCAGGATTAATGCATCATTTGAATTCACAACACTGATTCCATTATAATTATTTATAATATTATTATCTGAAATCCCTACATTGCCCGCACCATCTATCAGAATACCTGCAGAACCTGAAGAAATTACAAGATTTGAAATATTGACATTGTCTGATTTGACAGTGATTACTGGAGATGCAGAATTCCCGTTAAAGATTGATTTTACAATACTGATGATATTCAAAGATTTATTTACATTTAAAGAAACGTCATTATACGTACTGCCTGCAAAAATCAATGTATCGCCAGAATTTGCACTATCAATAATTTTTTGAATCTCGCTGCCTGCCAAATTCTCTTTAATCAATGTTCCCCAATTATGTGAGACATAAATGGTATTGTTATTGATTATCTGCTGATTATTCTGACTTTCGAATGTGGTGGAAATCGGATAAATCCCATCCATCAGATTAATGTTTAAAAATGCACTGCCGTTCACATCAGTGATTCTGGTATAGTTTACACCATTTATACAAAAGATTATTGTCTGATTATTTAAAGGAGTATTGTTGAATGATGTGAGAGTTGCATTGTATACCATATTTTCACCAAACAAATCAGCATCGGACGTGTCCAATATGACCTCAGAAACGTCAGTGACATTATCATTTGCACTAACAGCATTAATAGAAATAAAAACTATTAATATCAAACCTAAAAGCACCTTTTTATTCAGATTTTCACCTCCTTAAAATTAATTGATTATGGTTTAAAGTTTATGGATATAACTATATAAATAATTCGAAGGCTTTTTTAAAAAAAATACAAAAAATATAAAATCGATTATAAATAAGGTTAATTTCGATTATAATTTTAAATTAAAATGACATAATAATTAAAAAAATTTATAAAAACTAAACAAAATTACAATTTATAAAATATATTTTAAATGGAAAAATTCGATTTCTATCGAATGATAACAATATTTATATAGGTTTTAAATATAGAGATAATATCACTAATAATTATTAATGCATGCAAAAATAATTTTAATACATTATCTTTATTAGTTTTATTCAATTAATAATAGGAGAAAAAATAATATGAAGCTTAATAATAAGATTTTAGCATTATTACTTGTCTTCGTAGCTATTTTATCAGTATCCGCTGTATCTGCAGAAGATATAGCTGCTGATGATGTTGTAGCTATTGATGCAAGCAGTGATGCTGAGGTATTATCAACTAGTTATGATGTACCTGCTGATGCTACTGTATCAGACATTGAAGCTATTATTGCAAATACAAGTGCTGGAGACACACTTAACTTTGCAGAAAATGCGACATATGACTTCGGTAACTTAAGTTCCGGAGTAAAAATTGAGCACACCCTTATCTTACAAGGTAACGGTGCAACTGTCAAAGGATACCAAGGTTTCTCATTTGAAGCTGACGAAGAAAGTGTTGCTGGTACACAAGTATACAACTTTAACTTTGAAATGACAAACCCTATTCTCTGGAATGGACGTGCATTAGAATTCTTCGGTGGTAGTGACTATATTATTGAAGACTGTACCTTTAAAAACGGTAACTCTGGAATTTACATCAGAAGACCAACCGGAAATGTAACAATCCAAAACAACTATTTCTTCGGTGACGAAGGTGCGACCAATCAAAGTACCATTACTGGAGATTTCGCAAAACAAGAAACCGGTTCAAAAGCAATTAACCTCATGGGCGGATCAGGAATTACAATTATAAACAACACCTTTGAAGGAGATCTTCTCGATGCTGTTTCAATCGCATCTGGTGCTGCTAATGTGGAAATGTACAACAACACTATGAATAATGTTTGGTACGGTGTTTTCTACGGTGGAGGAATTACCAACATTACAATGCAAGGAAATAAAATTAAAGACTCAAAAGCATTTGCAATTGGTATTATTAAAGCTGCAGGTAACTCAGACATTTACGAAAATGAATTTACCACTCCTGCTGGAAAATCTGCAATCTATGTAGAAGAAGGTAACACCGCTCACGGTGCTCCAAGTAACATTGAAACTATTTTAATCCACGATAACATATTCTACGGTGAAGATTCAACTGCTATTTCCGCTTCAAGTAAAGGTGGTATGATTACTCCTAAAGGTGCATTTGAAGTTGTTGACAATGCATATGAAACCGGTATAACCGTATTTGCATTCACTGATAACAATACTTACACCTTCAAAACAAGCAATTTAGTTGTAGAAGAAAACAATGTTACAATTGAAAACAATGTTCCTTTCACAAACGCAAACATTACTGTAACTGAAGATGAAGTTTCAATCGAATTAGCTGAAGACGCAACTGGATTCTTATTAGTTGAAGTTGACGGAATTGCAACATATGCTCCTGTTGAAGACGGACAAGCTACTGTAGAGTTACCTTACTTAGAACCGGGTAACTACACTGTTAATGTTATCTACACAGGTGATATGAAATACGGTGCAGCTAGCGCTAGTGAAGAAATTACCATTGAAGGACCTGATATAACTATCTTTGCTGATGATCTCGTTAAAATAGACAAAGCTGCTGACAAATTTGTTGCTGACTTCACTGATGATGAAGGTAATCCTTTAGCTAATACCAACATTACTTTCAACATTAACGGTAACGATTACACCAGAGCTACTGACGCTAACGGTCAAGCTTCCATTGCAATCAACTTAGGACCTGGTGAATACACAGTCATTACAACTAACCCAGTTACTGGTGACTCTATAGAAAATACAATTACTGTTTTATCAAGATTCTTTGATAATGCAGACCTTGTAAAATACTACAGAAACGATTCCCAATTTGTAATTGGTCTTTTTGATGATGAAGGTAATCCTTTAGCTAATACCAATGTTACTTTCAACATTAACGGTGTATTATACAACCGTACAACTGATGCAACCGGTCATGCAAAAATGAACATCAACTTAAATCCAAATAACTATGTCATTACAGCTGAATACAAAGGAGCTAAAGTTGCTCAAAACATTACCGTTTTACCAGTTTTAACCGCACAAGACTTAACTAAAAAATTCGGTGAAGCTGGAGCATTCAAAGCTACATTAGTTGACGGACAAGGTAAAGCATACGCTAACCAAACTGTAACCTTCAACATTAACGGTGTCTTATACGAAAGAAATACCAATGATGAAGGTGTTGCATCATTAAATATTAACTTACAACCTGGCGAATACATTATTACTTCTTCCTACAAAATTGGCGACGGATTCGCTACTATAGCTAATAATGTAACTGTAACTGCTTAGGCATGAGAAGTTTAATACACTTCTCACTTTTTTTATTTTTTTAATGAAATTCATAAAATACTATTTTTATAACCTCATTTATTTTTGAATAGAATATTTTTTATAATATGAAACATCATACATATCAATTGTTATACTAATACTAGAGGTTGAATATATGAAATTTAAAAAAATATTGCTAATTTTTTTAAGCATGATTATTGTATTATCTTTTTCATCTGCAGTAATGGCTAATGAAGACCTTAATAATACGGGAAATACAATAATTGTAGACGGTTCTTCAACAAACCAGATGAACGAACCAACGATACAAACTGCAATTAATAACGCTAGTGCTGGAGACACAATTCAAATAACCGGTACTAATTATGAACACTGTCATTTCATAGTTGACAGACCGTTAACTATTATAAGTGATGTGGGAACAAAAATGAGCACATGTCCTTCCAATATTAAAGGTTCAGACGGTGTTGGAATATTTTACTTCACTGAAAATGCATCAGGTTCCGTATTGTCAGGATTTACTTTTTCTAATGATGGTGCAAAAAGGGGAAGTGTTGACCCTTATGCAATATACATTAATGGTGCGGACAACATTGAAATAACAGACTGTAAGATTACTGAAGTTTCAGAAGGACCTGGTATTTATATTATAAACAGTTCAAATGTTAATATAAACCAAATTTCAGTTAGAAAATCCGTAAAAGGAATTTATGCTACAGATAGTAATAATATAAATATTACGAAGTCTGTCATTGAACGCAACACTGAAGCGGGAATTTATTTTGGTGCAAACGTTGAAGCTACAAACATAATAAACAATACGATTTATCGCAATAACTGGAAAGGAATCTATTACGAATCCTGTGTAAACAGCAACATCACAAGCAACAACATTACAGCAAACAGGGACAATAATGTCCAGTCCAGGGCAACACAGGGTGGCGGAATATTTGTTAACTCACCAATAGAATCCCTGAAAGTCAGAGGAAATAACATTTTCCAAAATGGTAACTACGGTTTATACAATACCTATTTGGCAGTCCCTACATTAATTAACGAAAAAGTTGAAGAAATTGATCAGAACTTCTTCAATCAGCATTTGACAAGAGCCGTATTTACACAACAGACTGCTCAAGGCGGAACCGGAATAATCTATGTTGAAAGTAACTTCTATGCATATGAACAGCTATGTCCAAGCACATATTACGAAGTAGGACTTCTCAAGGACGGAACCAGAGATTTGGTATTCAGTGACATTAAGGAAGTTTCACCGGGAATTTATAATGTATCTCTCGTTAGAAAAGATACTGGTGAAATAGCTGAATATTTAAACACAATTGATTTAACATTCTTTTTAAATAAGGCTACCACAAGAGCAGGTATTGAAACAAATGACCAGGCAAAAATTATTAGAGTAGTTAACGGAACTGGAACAGTCGATTTTACCGATGGAAAATATAAATCCAAAGGAAATACTATTACTGTAATCAGTCCGGGATACGGGGCAATAGATCCAAAATCAACAGCAGACAGATTATCTGCAATCTATAATGTTCCTGATTCAAATATACCTAATGGAACTGTAATTATTGAATCTGAAATTAATGGAATAAACCTGACAAAATATTGCGGTGCAAAAGACCCGTATACAGTTACTTTAAAGGATAGCGACGGAAACTACCTATCCAACCAGAACATTACAATTACTTTAAACGGTGTAAATTACACCAGAACGACAAATGAAAACGGAACAGCATCCATTAATATTAACTTCAATCCTGGCCAGTACTCAGCAATAGCCACATTTGAAGGAAATGACGAATATCCTTCCGCAACCACTTCAAACGAAATAAATATCATGTCAACTATTGAAGGATTAGACCTTATCAAAATGTATAGGAACGCTACACCTTATTCAGCAAAGTTCATTGATAGCGAAGGAAATATCCTTAAAAATGAGACAGTTAACTTTAATATCAACGGAGTCTTTTATTATAGAACAACTGATGAAAACGGAATCGGCAGATTGAATATTAATTTAAATCCTAATGAATACATCATTACCGCCTACAATCCTGTTACAAAAGAACAGAAATCAAATATCATCACGGTTTTACCTACAATTACAGAAAATAAAGACCTTGTAAAATATTACAGGAATGCATCACAGTATGTAGTTAAAGTTCTTGATGATAAAGGCAATCCTGCAGCAAATACAGATGTTAACTTTAACATTAACGGAGTATTCTATACCAGAACATCCAATTCAACTGGTTATGCTAAGCTAAATATTAATTTAGGTCCTGGAGAATACATTATTACAGCCATATACAACGGATGTATGGTGTCAAACAATATTACTGTTATGCCAACATTAATCACTTCTGATTTGGTAAAAGAATACAAAACTCCTGATCAGTTTAAGGTCAAATTGGTTGATGGCGAAGGAACTCCTATAAAAAATGTGTCAGTAAGATTTAATATTAACGGAGTATTCTATGAAAGACAAACTAATGATAGTGGAATTTCCGCATTGAATATTAATCTAAGTCCTGGAAAATATATAATAACTTCTAGTTACAACGGAACAAGCACAGGCAATACAGTTGAAGTTTTAGAAACTTTAACTGTTGCCCCTAACTTATCAAACAGTGAAATACAAAATATTTTAGATTCTGTTAATGAAAAAAAGGCAGTTAGATTTTTGGGAAGCGAATATTCAGACATTTCATTGAATATAAATAAGGCAATCTTACTTAATGGTAATGATGCTGTTTTAAACGGCAAGCTGGACAGCGCAGTTATAACTGTCAATACAAATGATGTAATCATCAAAAATGCAAAAATTTATGCAAACAATGGTTCCGGAATTGTACTGAACAATGCAGAAAATACACTCATTGAAAATAATGTGATAAACAATAAAGCAGCTAAAAGCAATATTGATCAGTATGATTTAAATGAGTCATTGCTTAAAGGAAATGGTATTGATGTTTCAGGACTGAAAACCAAAATTATCAACAGCACAATAACCAACTTCAAAAACGGAATATATCTGAAAAATGCTGATACAACAATAATTGAAGAAAATTCAATCTCAAGAAATAATTTCGGAATAGAATTTGACACCGATGTTAGAAAAACCGAAATCTCAAACAATAATATTTCAAATCAGATTGGCTGGTATACATTTGATATGATAGAAGGACCATACGGATATGGAATAAGCGTAAGGCACTCAGGAAACAATATCAAAATACTGAACAATCTCATTAATGAAAATTACATGGGAATATTTTTAGATGCCGCCAATTCATCAGGAATTGTGATTCGTGGAAATGAAATAAGAGACAGTGTTATTGAAGGTTTTACTGCCAATGAAAATTACACTCCTGCCATCGGAGCAACATTAATCGTAGAAAACAATGCGCTATACAACAATGCAAAAGGTCCAAGCCAAATTATTTTGGGAGAGGTCAGCGCTAACCCTGCAGGAATATACGGTCCCGGCGAATGGGACGATGATTTAAAATTGGTATTAGGCCCAAATTGGTATGGAACAACATTATACACAAAATGGTCCGAAGACAATCCCGGAGCGGGAACAATCTGTCCAAGAATTAAAACTACATTAATCACATGTGAATTGAAAAGCATTGGAAACGGAAAATATAATGTTACCTTTGTAAATGATGGAAAAACAGTAAGTGAACTGCCTGATTTCACATATTACTTTACATTAAATGCATCTAGCGACTTACAACAAGAAAAAATAGCTAATGTGCATAATGGTGTAGCTACAATTGAATTTGATAAAGGAAACTTCAATTCAACCGGAAATATAATTGAAGGATCATCAGGTTCCTTGTTCGACAGTGATAGGCCATTTAGGGTAACGTATACATATAATGTTCCGGATTCTGAAATCCCTAAATAAAAAAAATTAGAGATAGTAATTAATTTTACTATCATTTCTTATTCTTCAATTAACTCGTAATATGCACCTTCAACACAAGGTTTGCAAACTGGTTTACCATCAACAATTAAATGACGGCCATCAGTTACTTTATCACCGCAGACTGAACAGATTTCAGTGGTGTGAGGTTTACCCGGCATTTGAGCTTCAGTTAATTCAACTTTAACTTTTTGAACTGTGAATAACTCTTCCGGAGGAGTTACTTTAAATCTTTCAATCATTTCGTCACGAGTTTCTTTTTTCTTATCTTTTCTATTGGCGTCTGCATCAACTATTCTTAAAGCTTCGCCAGTGTCCATATTATAGAAAGTTGCAGCGAATTTGCCGTAATAAGCCTGTTTTAGAGAACGTTTACCCATTGAACATTTTGTAACAGCCTGAACTGCATCTGCCATACATCTGTCAATTTCCAAAATAACAATGAGGTTCTTATGACGGGTGTTTAGTTCCATACCCATTAATTCCAAACCGTACATTGCCAGTTTTGTTCCAATAGCTATTCCTCCACAGATTTCACCGTGGAATTCTCCGGCCATTTTCAACTGTTCTTCATAATCTTTTTGATTCATTAAATATCACCTAATTTTAAATTTGTTTTTAAAGGAACACAAACTTTCCTATTATCGTCAATTTTAATTAATTTTACATCTATCGAATAAGCTTTCTTTAAGTTTTCTTCAGTCACCACATCATCCGGTTTTCCAAAATCAATGAATGATTTGTCTTTCATGATAGCTACTTTTGTAGAGCTTAAAAATGCATGATCGGGAAAATGTGATGACATTATTATGGACAATCCGGATTTTGCAAGATTATCTATTATTTCCAAAAGTTTAATCTGGTTTCCAAAATCCAGATGGGATGTCGGTTCATCAAGAATCAGAATGTCTGGCTGCTGGCATAATATTCTTGCCAGAAATACCAGCTGTCTTTCCCCTCCACTTAAATTGGTATAATCCTTGTCTTTTAAATCCTCTATTCCCAGTGTCTTTAAAGCATTTAAAGCAATTTCTTCATCTTCTTTTTTAGGAGTTTCAGTCAGATTCAGATAGGGAGCCCTTCCCATCAATACGACATCAAAGACTGAAAATGGAAATGTTGGAATGTGTGACTGCGGAATATAACCGATATGCCTTGATATCTGAGCAAATGACAAATCTTTTATATTTTTTCCTTCAACCAATATTTCACCAGAGTCGATGTCATGAATTCTGTTGAGACATTTTATTAATGTGGTTTTGCCTGTCCCATTGGGACCAAGTATGCATAAAACATCTCCCTTACCTATGGAAAAACTGATATTTTCAAATATGAGCTCATCATCATAAGAAAATGAAATATTTTTAACATCTAAGACCATTCTGAATACCCCCTTCTGAGTAAATAAAGAAATATTGGAACACCAATAATTGCAGTTAGAATTCCGATTGGTATTTCTATAGATATGACTACACGGGAAATATTATCAATCAACAATAGAAAACTTGCTCCAAGACTTAAGGAAGCGGGAAGCAGAATTTTATTGTCCGGACCGACAATCATTCTTGCCATATGAGGAATAATCATACCTATCCAGCCGATGATACCGCTGATTGATACTGCAGCGGAAGTCAATAATGTACATGCGGCAATGATTATTAACCTGATTCTAGACGGATTAAGGCCTAAGGATTGGGCTTCCTCATCACCCATAGCCAGGATATTCATTTGCCATCTCAGCAAATAAAGAACTAAAAATCCTATAAAAAGCGGAATAATAATCATGATGATTTCATCCATTGTAACGGAAGCCAGACTACCCATTAACCAGTATACAATTTCCGGCAGTTTATCTTCAGGGTCAGCAATGAACTTAATTGCAGATATCAGAGAGTTGAAGAATGCTGAAATCGCAACTCCTGAGAGTACCAAAATTAAAATTCCTCCAGCTTTATATGCTTTTGAAATAAGATATGTAATGGAGACTGAAATAATACCGAAAATAAATGCAAATATCTGAATAATAACACTGGATCCGCTGAATAATATAGCTAATGCTGCTCCAAAACCTGCTCCATTGGATACTCCTAAAAGATCTGATGAAACAAGAGGGTTTTTAAATATTCCCTGAAATGCAGTTCCTGCCATTGAAAGTGAAGCTCCAACCAATAACGCAGCCAAAATTCTTGGAAGTCTGATCTGCCAAACAATAGTACTCACAGTTGATGAAACATATAATTGTGGAAGAATTGGAGATAAAATAGTCTTTACAACATCAACCGGACTGATTGGATATCTTCCCATTAAAAAAGATGCGAAAAAAAGAATTATAGGCAGGAACACTAAAAGTACCGTACTTATAATTTCTTTATTTTCCTTATTCATATAATCATCCTATAAATTTGACTCTTTAAGTCCTGAACCCAATAAAATTTCCTTAGCCTGATCATCTGACAGGTCGTAATGATAGAATTGTGAATAAAATTCCTTTGTAGCATCTACCAAATCAATATCTGAATATTGGTCAGGATATAATACTTTTGCAGTCCATGGAACTCCAATAATCATATTTGCACCAACAGGTCTGTCAAACCATTTGAATGGAGACTGGGGTGATACATAAACTTCATGATTTTTGACTGCATCAATGCTAGCCCAATTTGAATCATTATACACATTTGCATAGAAATCCGGATCATTTGTAATGATAACATCAGGATTCCAGCTGATAACCTGTTCTATTGAAACCTGAACACCGGTAGTTGTATTTCCCTGATTTAGTGAATTGGCAACATTTTCACCGCCAACCAAATCAATCAGCTGGCCATGAGTTGAACCAGAAGGATAAGTCTTTAATCCATCATTGTCAACTGCATAATAAACAGTCTTTTTATCGCTGTCAGATAATTTGGAAGATTTTTCCTGAACCTCATTTAAATATTTGTCATTGAAATCGACTAATTTTTGAGCATTTTCTGTTGCACCAATGACTTCTCCAATGAAAGTAATTGAAGCGTCAACCTTATCAACACTTGTAGTATCATTTACCGATATGACGGGGATTTTTCCGAATTTTGTTTGTCTCTCATTAACAGTTGACAGATCACCATCTCCCCCTTCATCAATGGATTCAATGACGATATCCGGTTCTGAAGCAATGAACTCCTCATAGCTGCCGTCCTGGGTTCCATACCAACCCCCAATATTAGGCAATCCCCTATATTGTGCTGGAACATACTCAAGTTCCTCATCGGTCCATTGGAAATTTAAAGCTGTCAGTTTATCCGGAGCAATCATATAAATGACAGTAGACATCGGAGGTGACGTTGCAACAACCTTATTAAGTGATTGCGGTATCTCAACAGTCCTGCCAATCATGTCTGTAATATTTTTAGCTCCGGAATTTTCAACTGTGGAAGGAGTTAAAAATATGTGGGTAGCTATCCCCAATACAATCAAAAGAGCTAAAATTAAGATAATAATTTTACTTTTCTTTTCCATAACAACCACATTATAACCTTTGATATGAATATCTATTCTTAACATATTAAATAATTTACGAAATAATGAAAATAGCCAAAAAAAATAAAAAATAAATGAAAAATAAATATATTAATAATAGGGGATAATAAAATGAAAATTGAAGAGATTGATGCTATACATTATAAAAACAGCAAAGCCCAGGAAGTAAAGGAAAATGTTGTGCAGGATGAGACGATTACATTAACCATTAATGATGATATCAGCCGCAGCTTATCTGCAATCGAAGATTCTCTGGAAGAATTTGCTGTGGGATACATGTTTAATGAGAATATGGTTGATTCAATGGATTCAATTAAAGATATAAAAATCAAAGGAAACCAGATTTATGCAGAAATTGATGATACATTACTTAAAACAAATGAAACAGTACTGTGTTCTGATTCAGCAGGCGGATGGAGAAGTAAAATTAAAACTGTGAAACGTGTCGAATCCGATTTTCAGGTTTCAGTGCATGAGCTGATTGACAGAATCGAAGAGCTGAAAGACAATGCGGAAATCTGGCAGGCGACCGGCGGAACACATGTTGCAGGAATCGTATATGATGGCCAGTTTATTGTAAAAGAGGATGTCAGCCGTCATGTTGCAGTTGATAAAGTAATCGGTTATGGATTATTGCATGATTTTGATTTGTCAAATTCCTATGTAATTTACAGTGGAAGAATGCCTGCAGACATGGTTATTAAAATGACCCGTGTTGGCGTTCCTGTTTTGGCATCTAATGCTGCACCGGCAAATTCAGGTTATAATATTGCAAAAAAAGGTAACGTTACATTAGTCGGATTTTTACGCGGTGAAAGATGTAATATATATAATAATCAGAATAGAGTAATTTTTGATTAAATTACTCTAATACAGTATGTCTTGCTTTTAAATCGCTTTCAGTCTGATGCATTTTTTCCATTAGCTCGGAAACGATTGCATCCAAAAATACAAGGGTTGTCAATTCAAAAGCAGTTCCTAATGGAGTTAAAGAAGTATAATTTCCATGAATTTGACGTTTCATATAATTCTCATCATCAACTTCTTTTTTTGTTCTTCCTTTAACCAGCAGACAGCAGTCAGCCAATTGGCCTAAAGTTGATTCAGGATATGAAGTTACAGCTAAAACTTTTGAACCTCTATTTTTAGCTATTCTTGCAGCAGAGACAATAGTATTGGTTTCACCTGATCCTGAGATGGCGACTATACAATCATCTTCATAGATAGCTGGAGAGATAGTTTCTCCAACGACATATGCACTTACTCCCAAATGCATCAATCTCATAGCAAACGCTTTAGCAGCAAGTCCTGACCTTCCAGCACCAGTCACAAAAACGTTTTTTGATTCAATGATTATGTCTTCAAATTTATCTATATCTTCCGCATCCAAAAATTCCTCAGCACTTACAATATTACCAATAATAGCTTTAATTGAGCTTTTCATTAATTCCATTATATCATTCCTAAAAACACTAGATAAATATATGTAAAAAACTTTAATATATAATTAATGAAACTTGAAAGCAAAGGTTTGATTAGTTTAGAGATAAATGGTGAAATCTATGGTTATAAATTATACCAAAGTTTGGAATCATTGAACAGAACAAATTCCCAAAGAAAATCCGCTAAAGAATTAAATATTTCTCATACAGTTTTCAACAGAAGGATATTGAATGCTGAAAAACAGTTAGGATTTAAATTAACAGAAAAACTGGGAAATGGCAGTGTTCTGACAGACAATGGTGTTAAACTTCTTGAGGAATACAGAAAATATCTCATTCAAATCGCCGAACCTGACAACATCAATATTGCCGGAGGTCATATCAGTTCAGGGCTTTTGGAAAGTATAGACTTGCCGTTCAACATTAATGTATACAGCAGCAATGACAATGATGCTTTTAAATTAGCTAAAAGAGGAGTTGTGGACTTATTAACATTAGATGATCCGTTAATTGCTTATGAACGAGACATAAACTTCATACCTATTGCTTATGACTATCTTGTTTTAATATCAAGCCCTGATTGTCCGGAAATTAAAAGCATTGAAGAGTTGAATGACCTTGATTTTGTAAAAGTTAACGGATCCGCCCAAAGGCTTGCATGGAATACTCTCGAACATTACAACCTCAATTATACCATCAGACATGAAGTCAATTCCCAGTTTGATGCATTTAAATTAGTCCGAAATTCAAAAAACTTATATAGCTTCTTAAATGCCAGTTATTTTAATGGAAATGAAATATTTAAGTTAGATACAAGACATGTTATCAGTTTAGTCAAAGTTAACGATGAAGACCCTAAAACTGATGAATTAATAGATTATTTATTGTCAGAAGGTCAAAAAGACATTATAAAACAAGGTTTTATAGGCATGGAATAATACTTGTCAGACGCTCTCACCAATATTATTTATACTCCAAAAACAAATTGTATATTACACCTCATTTCTTAAATGTGAAATCTTATGCATAACGAAAAAAAGATTTTACAAAATTCATTAAAATAAATAAAAAAGGCGATAATATGGTAAAAAATACAGATTTACTTGCAATTGGTCATTCAGCTCATGATTATATTATTAGAGTACCCGCATTTCCAAAAGCTAACTTTTCATCTCCAATAACTGATATGAAAACATTTAACGGCGGAGCTGCAGCAAATGTTGCTTGTGTTGGAGCAAAACTGGGATTGAAAACCGGTTTAGTATCTGCTGTTGGTGGAGGTTTCAAGAAAAGTGAATATTATGAACATATGGAAAATTTAGGTATTGATACTGATTCATTAATTATTGTTCCGGGAGAACAAACTCCAACCGCTTTTGTTTTAACCGATGATAACTCAGACCAAATCAGTTATTTCTACTGGGGAGCTGCAAAAGAATTTGCTGAAAGCAAAGTTCCAAGTTTAGCGATTAAAAATGCTGAAGCAATACACTTAGCAACAGGAGATCCAAATTTCAACTGGAAATGCTCCGAAGAAGCTAAAAATGAAGACCTGCTTATTTCATTTGATCCAGGCCAAGACCTTGGAATGTATGATACCAAAAAACTTAAAGACGTTATTGAAAATACAACCATTCTTTTTGGAAATCATCATGAAATTGAAAGAATTTTGAATTCACTGGAAACCGATTTGGCCGGTTTAAGAGAATTAGGTCCTAAAATAATTGTTAAAACATGCGGAGCCAATGGAAGTGAAATCTATTCAAATGAAGATAAAATCGTTATCGATGCAATCAATGTTGACGTAGTTGACCCTACTGGTGCTGGAGATTCATACAGAGCAGGATTTTTATCAAGATTCCTCAATGGAGAATCATTAGAACAGTCCGCAAAATTCGCATCAGCAGTTTCATCATTTATCATTGAACATCAAGGCTGTCAAACCAACATGCCTAGTTTTGATGATGCATTTGAAAGAATGAATGAGTTTTATTAAACTCATTTTACTTATTTTTTTGATAATTATGCATTATAGCAAAGTTAAAAGTATTCTATCACCAAAAAACGGAATGAACCTATATCGTGGATGCACACATGGCTGCATTTACTGTGATTCCAGAAGTTCCATTTATAACATTAACCATAAATTCGAAGATATTGAAGTTAAAGAGAATGGTTTGGAATTATTAAGAAAAGCCCTTAAAAATAAAAAAGAAAAGGTTATGGTCGGAACGGGATCAATGGCTGACCCTTATATGCCCATTGAAAAAAGACTTAAATATACCAGAAGCGCTTTAGAATTGATTTACAGATATGGACACGGATTTACATGCATTACAAAGTCCGATTTGATATTAAGGGATTTGGATTTAATAAAAAAAGTAAATGAAAAGTCAAAGGCTGTCGTTCAAATGACATTGACCACAGCAGATGAGGATTTGTGCAAAATACTGGAACCCCATGTCTGTACAACTAAAAGACGTGTTGAAGTGTTGAAAAAGTTAAATGAAGAGAATATTCCTACAGTAGTATGGCTTTGTCCAGTCCTGCCATTTATCAACGATACAGAAGAAAATATAAACAAAATTCTTGACTATTGCATAGATACCCATGTGAAAGGAATCATATGCTTTGAAATGGGAATGACATTAAGAGACGGAGATAGACAATATTTCTATAAAAAACTTGATGAACATTTTCCCGGACTGAAAAAGAAATACATCACACATTTTAAGAATAATTATCATATTCCCAGCCCATATAACTCTAAATTAATGGAAATTTTTAATGAAAGAACCTCAAAAGCAGGAATAATGAACAAAAGCGATGAAATTTTTGATTATTTACACGAATTTCCAAATAGGGAAAATACAAAACAAAGTAAATTATTCTAAATTACACTTTATTTTTATCAATTTTTTTGGATTTAGAATCAATTAATTCAAATATTATTAACACATAACAATTAACATCAAATAAAAATGATTTTATAATCAAATAATGTTGATTTAATTAAAAATTAATTGAGTGATAGTATGACACAGATTAGTGATGCAAAAAAAGGTATATTAACAGATGAAATGAAACACGTCGCAGAAATAGAAAACGTTTCTGAAGACTTTATTTTAAAATCTGTAGCTGAAGGAACAATAGTTATTCCAAGCAACGTAAACAGAGACATTGAAGCAGCAGGTATTGGTGCTGGACTTAGAACAAAAGTAAATGCAACAGTCGGAACTTCAACAGATATTGTAGACTTTGATGAAGAAGTATTAAAAGCACAAATAGCTATTGACCATGGTGCTGACTGTTTAATGGAATTAAGTATTGGCGGAGACTTGGATGTAATCAGAAGAAGGGTTCTTGACATGTCCCCCCTCCCAGTAGGATCCGTACCAGTATACCAGGCAGCTATCGAAACCATCAGAGAAGAAGGATCAGTAATCTACATGGACGAAGACAAACTGTTCAACACAATCGAAAAACAAGCAAAAGACGGTATTGACTTCATGGCAGTCCACAGCAGTATTAACATTGAAACCTTAACCAGACTTAAAAGACAAGGCCGTGTAACAGGATTAGTATCCAGAGGAGGATCCTTCATGTCCGGATGGATTGTGGAAAACGAAAAAGAAAATCCTTTATACGAAAACTTCGATTACGTCTTGGATATTGCTAAAGAACATGATGTTGTACTTTCACTTGCAAACGGTATGAGAGCAGGTTCAATTGCTGATTCAACAGACAGGGCTCAAATACAAGAATTGATCATTTTAGGAGAATTAATTGACAGATCCCGTGAAGCTGGAGTACAATGTATGATTGAAGGACCAGGACACATCCCAATTAATGAAATTCCAACAAATGTCATGATTCAAAAGAAAATGTGTTCCAACGCACCGTTCTACATGCTCGGACCTATTGTATGTGATGTAGCACCTGGTTACGACCACATCGTATCCTCCATCGGAGCAGCATCATCTGCAAAAGCTGGAGCTGACTTCATCTGTTATGTAACTCCTGCAGAACACTTAGCATTACCTTCTCCAGAAGATGTGAAAGAAGGAGTTATCGCAACAAAAATCGGAGCATATGCAGGAGACCTTGCAAGTGGCCAAATTGACGGTTCACAAGACTTGGCAATGGCAGAAGCAAGAAAAAGATTAGATTGGGAAGCACAATACGCTTGCGCAATGTTTCCGGAGGCTGCACGTGCAAAAAGAGATGAAAGACCACCTGAAGAAGAAGACACATGTACCATGTGCGGAAACTTCTGTGCGGTAAAAATCGTTAACGAATGGTTGGACCAATCAGATTCCGATTTAATCAAATAGATTAACCAATCTATTTTTTCTTTTTTTATTTTAAATATAATAATTGACATATCACTATATAACAACTATTTTTCCAGGTGATATGATGGAAAGCTCTGCAGAAGAATTGCTAGAAAAAATTAAAACTCTTGAAGATGAGAACAAAACATTGAAAGAGAAAAATAGTGAAAACAGCAAAAAAGTAAGAAGTCTAGAAACAAAAGAATTGAAACAGAATGTCAGCAATCGTCAATTGGAAGGAAAAATCAAAGAACTGAAAGGAGAAATCAAATCCTTTAAAAAAACACCATTGATTCTTGCAACCATAACAGAAGTATTCGATGACAATAGAGTTGGAATCAGAGGTCATGTCGGCCATGACTTTGTTGTAACATATCCCGGTTCAATAGATAAGCAAAAAGTCATTCCTGGAGCAAGAGTTTCCCTGAATCAGGACAGTTTGGCTGTTGTTGAGGTTTTGCCATCTAGAAAGGAAGCTGACATCATAGCAATGGAAATTGAAGAAAAACCAGACATCAATTATGAGGATATCGGTGGCCTTGAAAACGCAATAGTGGAAGTGAAAGAGACTGTTGAGCTACCGATTAAAAAACCGGAACTCTTTGAAGAAATTGGAATTGACCCGCCAAAAGGAATTTTATTATACGGTCCGCCAGGAACAGGAAAAACTCTTCTAGCAAAAGCCGTGGCAAACCAAACAAATGCAACATTCATCAAACTGGTAGCATCCGAATTTGTAAATAAGTTTCTAGGAGAAGGTGCCAGATATGTAAGAGAAGTCTTTGAGCTTGCAAAAGAAAAATCCCCTGCAATAATATTTATCGATGAAATAGATGCGATAGGAACAAAAAGAACACATGGAACACAGGGAGCAGACAGAGAAGTTCAGCGAACCCTTATGCAATTGCTATCGGAACTGGACGGATTTGAATCAAGAGGAAATATCGGAATAATAGCTGCAACAAACAGGCCAGATATTTTAGATGATGCATTGATAAGACCTGGAAGGTTTGACAGGGCAATTGAAGTTCCACTGCCTAACAAAGAAGGCAGGCAAAAAATTCTTGAAATTCATACTCAGAAAATGAAGATAGATGACAATATTGACTTTGAATCAATTAGCGAGTTAACAGAAGGATTTTCTGGTGCGGATTTAAAAGCAATATGTACTGAAGCGGGAATGTTTGCAATAAGGTCTGAACGGAAAAAGGTTATTTCAAAAGATTTTATGGACGCTATTGATAAAATCATGACTTCAATTTAACTAGGTGTTTAGATGGATGAAAAAAATAAACAAAAATATAAAGAACTGATGATAAGATTTAGAAATCTTGAAAAAGACCATTTACTGCAGGGAATAGAAAATCAGAAGCTGGAAAGAAAAGTTAAGGAATTGAAAAAAGAAATTGAAATACATAAAAAAATTCCACAAATTCTTGCAACGGTCGTTGACAGATTAGATGACGATAAAGTAGCTATCAGAGGAACAGTCGGCCATACATTAATAGTGGGATATCCCAAAGATATCAACGAAGAGCTACTGATTCCGGGAGCTAGAGTTGCATTGAATGAACATACAATGTCCATTGTTGAAGTTTATCCCGACGAAAAGGATGCTGAAGTCAAAGCAATGGAGATTGAAGAAAAACCTGATGTTAACTATGAAGACATCGGAGGATTGGAAACACAAATTAGAGAAATTAAAGAAACTGTAGAACTTCCATTGAAACATCCTGAGATATTTGAAGAAATTGGAATAGATCCCCCAAAAGGAATACTTTTACAAGGCCCTCCTGGAACAGGAAAAACCCTTCTTGCAAAGGCTGTGGCTAAACAGACAAATGCTACATTCATCAAACTGGTGGCATCCGAATTTGTAAACAAATTCCTGGGGGAAGGCGCCAGATATGTGAGGGAAGTATTTGAACTTGCAAGAGAAAAAACACCTTCAATAATATTTATAGATGAAATTGATGCTATAGGAACAAGAAGAACTGAAAACCATACTGGCGGAGAAAAGGAAGTTCACAGAACATTAATGCAACTTTTATCCGAACTCGATGGATTTGATCAAAGAGGAGATGTGGGAATAATAGCTGCAACAAACAGAATAGATATTTTAGACGAAGCTCTCTTAAGGCCTGGAAGATTTGACAGAACAATAGAAGTTCCACTTCCGAATACTGAAAGCAGGAAAGACATTTTACAAATCCATGCTAAAAAAATGAAATTGGATGAGAAGATTGATTTTAATAAATTAGCTAACTTAACAGAAGGATTTTCAGGTGCGGACTTGAAAGCTGTTTGTACAGAAGCAGGAATGTATGCAATCCGGTCAAAACGCAGAAAAGTAATTCAGAAAGATTTCATTAATGCTATTGAAAAGATGATTAAATTAAACTAATATTTTTATATTAATAAAAACATAATAAAGTTATTAACTTATTTTATGATAATTTTTTTATTGAATAACGGTGAATTAGATGACACATTGGATTGAAAATATAGCTGATGAACTATGTAAAATGGATGTAGAAGAACATGTTATTGCAAGTGGAACTTCAATTTCAGGTTCTATACACATTGGAAACTCATGTGATATATTCATAGCAAATGCAGTCGGCAAAAAAATAAGAGAAAAAGGTAAAAAAGCAAAAACAATTTGGATTGCAGACGATCACGACCCGCTTAGAAAAGTCCCATACCCACTTCCTGAAGATTATGACAAATACCTTGGAATGCCATATTCAATGATTCCATGTCCTGACGGATGCTGCGCTAATTTTGTGGAACATTTCGAAAAACCATTATTAAGCGTTATGGACGACTATGGTATTGAAATGGAAGCTAAATCCGGTTTTGAAATGTATAAAACTGGAGTTTATAACGATTATATAAGAACCTCATTCGAAAAGGTTGATGAAATAAAAGAAATTTTCAACGAATACAGAAGAGAACCTTTAGCAGATGACTGGTTGCCATATAACCCGATTTGTGACGAATGTGGTAGAGTAAATACCACTTATGCTTATGATTATGACGGAGATATCGTCAAATACAGATGTGAATGTGGTCACGAAGGTGAAATGGACATTAAATCCGGAAACGGTAAACTCACATGGAGAGTGGAATGGGCTGCAAGATGGAAAATATTCGGAACCACATGTGAACCCTTCGGAAAAGACCATGCTGCAAGTGGCGGGTCCTATGATGTGAGTAGCGTAATTTCAGAAAAGATTTTCGACTATCCTGCACCTTACCCAGTGCCATACGAATGGATTACACTTGACGGTGAAGCAATGAGTAAATCCCACGGAGTATTTTTCGCTCCTGAAGAATGGCTGAAAATTGGTCCTGCGGAAAGCCTTAACTATTACTTATTCAGATCAAAACCTATGAAAGCTAAAGATTTCTCACCTAAAATGTCTTACTTGGACTTTATTGACCAATTTGATAAAGTAGAAAAGGTATTCTACAATGAAGAAGAAGCACCATCTGAAAAAGAAGACAGAAAATTCAGAGAAATATATGAAGTAGCTCAAATTAATGCTGGTGAACCTCTTCCATTCAGGCCACCATTCAGATTCCTGGTTAATGCTTATCAGATAGCTGGCGATGATTTAGAAAAAATATTCGAAATTTTAAAAAGGAATTCACAATTGACAAAAAGCTTTGAAAACAAAGAATTCAGTGATTTGACCGAAGCAGAATTGGCACAATACAGAGAACGTGTTGACAATGTCATTTACTGGTTGGACAATTATGCTCCTAAATTCGTTAAATTCCAAGTTCAGGAAAATAATGTTCCAAAATTACCATTAACTGAAGAACAAGATAAATTCTTAAGTGATTTGGCGGATTTAATGGAAAGCACTGAATTTGATGATGCGGCAGCATTACATGACGCAATGTATGAAATCTTAGAAGGTCAAGGTTTAAAACCACAAAAAGGTTTCCAAGCCATTTATAAAATGATACTTGGTCAAAAACAAGGACCTAGAGCAGCATCATTCTTATTATCCCTAGATAAAGACTTTGTTGTAAAAAGATTAAGAAAAGAAGCTTAAATCAAGCTTCTAAATTCTTTTTTTATTAATATTTCATCATCATTTTTAATTATTTTATAATCTAATTTTTCAAAAATATCCAAAAGCACATCATCTTTTTGCAGGGAAACATAAGATGATTTGAAATCCAGATCAATAGCTATTTTTTCCAATTGTTTAAGTAGTTTATAGGATATTTCTTCACGATTTTTAACTGAATCTATAAATAAGCTTATAATTTCAATAGCTTCAGAATCATATACCATAAAACTAGTGCATCCGGACACATAATCATAATTAACTAAAAGTAAGACCACTTGAGGTTCATCCAAAACACAACCAAAAGATTTGCAGTATTTGATGAACCTCTCATCTCTTTCATCAGTTACTATAATCTCCATTATTTAACCTCTGTTGTATTTCCTACTTTAGCAAGTTCCTCATCCCAGATTTCAGAATTATTGCATGTGAATTTTAAGAATAAGTCCCTGCATCGCAAATCATTTAAAACAACGACTTCAACATCGTTGCATTTAAGTAAATTTTCAGCACCCATCAATGTCGTATTTTCGCCTATGACAACACGGGGAATATTATATAAAATTACGGTACCGGAACACATCGGACAAGGAGAAAGAGTTGTGTATAATGTGCATTCAGTATAATCTTCATAATTAAGACGCCCTGCATTTTCGATTGCATCCATTTCAGCATGCAATATTACAGAATCATTTTGAATTAGCCTATTATGTCCTTTGGAAATAACTTCACCATCCCTAACAAGAACAGCACCAATAGGTATGCCTCCTTCCTGCAAAGATTTTTCAGCTTCCTTAATAGCTAATTCCATAAAATAAGAATCGTTATTCATAAAAAAAATAAATTATAGATGATTATTTAAAATCATCCTATTTGAATCTGTTGAACAATCCTCCTTTACTGGATTGTTTTTCAGCAGCTTCTTTAAGTTTTTCTATTTGGGATCTCAAATCAGAAATAGTTTTTTGAGAATCATTAGATAACTTATCATAATTACTTTGTTTGATTTTTAAATCAGCTTTTAAAGAGACAATTTCATCTTTTAATTTGTCAATGGATTTTTTAGCTTTTTCATCCACTTCTTCTTTATAATCTCCCATTTCGATAAGTTTTTTCCTTAAATCATCAATTTCTTCTTGAAGATTACCAATTTTACTTTTTGATTCTTCTAATTCATCATTGGAAGATTTTAAATTATCTCTTAATTTTTGATTTGTATTTTCTAATTCTTCAACATTAGAAGCTTCCAAATCACCGATTTTTTCTTTTAAAGATTTTATTTTGTCTTCATAACTATCTTTAATAGAATTCAATTCGGATTCTAACCTATCAGTTCTTGCTTTATTAACTGCACTATCTGCACCTAATTCACCGATACGGTTACTTAACTCTTCACTGATATCAAGTTGATCATAATATTTTCTGGAAGTTTTTTCTAAAGCTTCAGTTAATTCTCTTTTAACAGATTTTAAAGAAGCATTTTCTTTTTTAAGATCAGGGATAATTGTATTGGTTAAATAATTTAACTCATTTGATTGGTTTTTTAATTTAGATTCTTTTTCTTTTAAATCTTTTTTCAATTTAGCAATAAAACCATCATCTTTTGTTTCATCTTCAACTTCCTCAACCACTTCTTCCTCAACAGGTTCAGCAGCCTCAACAACTTCCTCAACCACTTCTTCCTCAACAGGTTCAGCAGCCTCAACAACTTCCTCAACCACTTCTTCCTCAACAGGTTCAGCAG
>NZ_JAFSNZ010000111.1 GCF_017447225.1 Methanobrevibacter sp.
ACCAACAACCATACTTTTATCCAGTTTCGCTTTATCTGTGGATATTGCTAATCCATTAGCAGATTGAGTTACTGCACTATAAGTTGTATTAGTATCACTTGCAGGAATACCCAATCCAGTAATATTATCTTTAGTAATATTTAAATTAGCAAAAGGTACTTTTGAAATTGTTTTCAAGTTATTACTTGAATCTGTGACTGCTACTTTATTAACACTAGTAATATCTGAATTTAAAGTACCACCATTAGCTAAAGAACCGTGAGTATGACTGGAAGCTGCTCTTGAAGTATCCACTGGATGGACATGGTCTGCTTTTGCAAAAGTTGATAATGAACCTGCACTTTGAGTACCATCCATCTTAATATTAGTAGCAGTACTATTAGCTGAAGGAATAGTTGGTTTGGCTTCGGTTGTTATTTTTCCATTGGCATCAGTTACAACATTCTTTGATGCTTGACCACTTATAACACCATCATTACTAATATTTCCATGAGCATGGCTTGAAGGAGTCATACTTGTAGGGAAATCTGTAATTTGTGATTTTGTATGTGTGTGAGTAGAAGATAAATCAATATCTCCTGCAACAATATCATCACATCTTTCATCAACTTCTTTAATAGCTGAATCTAATGCTGAATTAATGCTTGTTTGTGTAGCATTTGCCGCAGTATTAATTGCTTCGGTATGTGCAGTTGCATCTTTTAAAGTATCGGCAGTATAAGTAGTATTACTATCATATGAGTAAATTAATTGCCAACAACCAGTGCTAACAATACTTGTATTATACATGAAGATACAGGTGGATTTGTTTGGATATCTGCCTGCTGTAATTGCTGAAGCGTTGTAATATATTGGTTTAGCACCTAAACTATTAACATTTAAAGTAGCACTAGCAGCATTCGCACCAATTGCATTATATAATGCTATTAATGTTCCATGAGTTAATGTGACACCAGTTAGTGAAACCGTGTATGCTGAAGTTGTTCCGCCAACATTACCTGCACTGATACTCATACTTTTATCTAATTTTGTTTTATCTTCTTTACTCATCAAACCATTTGCAGATTGAGTTACTGCAGCAGTACTAGCACGACTGGTATCCGTCGGGTGAACATGGTCCCCACGAGCAAATGTGTTCTGTGTTCCTACTGCCTGCGTTCCATTCATTTTAATATTTGTTGCAGTACTTTCAAAATCTCCTGTAGTCAGTTTACCGGAGGTTGTTGTGATAACTGGCTTGTTTGCAGCAGAACCAATAGCACCCGCATTCGTAATATTACCATGAGTATGACTGGAAGCTGCTCTTGAAGTATCCACTGGATGGACATGGTCTTCTCTTGCAACATTTTCACTTGTACCTGCACTTTGGGTACCGTTCATTTTTATTTGTGATGCAGTTGATCCTAATTTTTTCTTAAACCAATTAGAGATATTTGCTGAGAATTTTTTTACCATATTGAATATTCCTCCTTTAAATAGATATTTTAGTAAATAAAAATTTTTTAGAATAATCTTGAAAAAAAATAGAAAAAAAAGTTAGAAGAAAAAAGAATTTTCCTCTAATAATCAATAGTTAAAATACCAGTGTCTTCATCAAAAGCAGGTTGGAAGTTTGCAGTTTGCATGTAACCAGATAAATCAATACGTGCAGTATCAACTTTCTCCCAATCATAATTATTACCAGATTTTACAGTGATGAAAATTTCATAATTATCATTGGTAGCACTGGTGGATTCTGCAACAAGATACATTTTATTCATAGTAGATGCTGAAGCAGTAGGGAGATTTGCAACAACAGTAATTAATTCAATTGCTAATAATGAACCAATTTTGGAGTTCACTGCACTGTTAATAGTTGCTTGAGTAGCACCTGCAGCAGTTTCTAAATTTGCATAAGCAGTTGCATCAGTAACTTCAGATGCGGAATGTGAATGAGAAGATGCTGCTTTGCCATCTAAAGCACTTTTAACTACTTTGTTTTGAACTGGGTTTTCACTTGTTGCATTTAATGCAGAATCAACTGTAGTGTTTTCTAATCCTGCTAATTTGGTTTTTTCAGCTGTGGTAAAGTCTTCTGTGGATAATCCTTTACCGTTTACTTTGTCAACTTTACCATCTAAAGCAGTGTATATTGCTTTGTTTTGAACTGGGTTTTCTGAAGAGTTGTCTAATGCTGCATCAACAGTAGTGTTTTCGAGGTTTGCTAATTTGTTTTTTTCTGCAGTAGTAAAATCTTCAGTGGATAATCCTTTACCTGATACTTTATCGACTTTAGTGTCCATTTGAGTGTCGATTTCAGTTTCAGTGTAATATAAATCTCCGTGTTCGTGGTTTGAATCTGCTTTACCATTTAATAAGGTATCTATTTCACTTTTTATGTAAGTTATTTTTTTAATATAGTTTTGTATATTTAATGTAAATTTTCCCATATTAATCACATTTTAAAATATATTTTTTATTTTTCGAAAGTTAATTCTCCATTCTCAAAATCAAAATCAAGATTTTTTATATATCCTTCGGATTCTAAGAATGTTTTTAATTCAATTTTACTAACATAATCTTGTATCAACTCATTAAAACGAGTTTCATCTACAAAACTGTTTAAACCATTTAAACTGACACTGTCAATTAATTCACCATCACTATAACATTGAATGCTGTTATCGATGACAAGGATATCATCTATTTTCTTATCTAGTTTATCGAAAATATCTACAAAGATATCTTTATGTTCATGATGACATTCATGTTGGTGATGATGCTTGCTATAACCACTTTTCATTAATGGAATAGTCACATCATTTGTAGTGACAAGGTCTCCTCCATAAACAGTGACTTTGAAGTATGTTCCGTTTAAGCAGGAAGCCGGCACTATGCAACTGCATTTGCATGATTTTCCAAGATGGGTTGTTATTTTATTTCCCCAGGAATCAGTGAATATTGCGAATTTATTAATATTTTCCCATATTTCACCGTTGAAAGAAAAGAAGGTTTTGATGATGTTTTTAGCATTTTGTACTATGACTATGGTGTCGGTTCTTTTTAATTGTTGGTTATTTACCGTGAATAAAGTTTCTATCACAAAATATCATCCTCCAAAGAAAATAATATGATTTTTCATAAAAAATTAGTCAATTCTCAATTTAATACTACGGTAAACTTGATAATAGTTTCCTGATCCAGCGAACATGAAATGTATATCAAATGTTCCAGGACCTATATTAATACCAATTGTCCCTCCATTATCAACAACTCTATTTGCACCATTGATAGAATAATGAACAGTAGTATTTGGAATAGCATAATTATCTATATTATCATATACATCTATGGGACTACCCATTTCATCTTGATTGAATACAACAACTTTCAAACGGGTGCCTTTATCAATAGTGATTAAATTTTGATTCGTATTGTCTTTATCAGAACTAATGTATATTCCAGGAACTCGTTTCTTTGCTTTAGCACCATCAGTAATACTATCCAGTTTATTTTTATCCGTACTAGACATTAAACCCCTATTTGAACTACTAGCCATAGTTAATGGAGCTTTATTATCCAATTCTGCAAGAATTAACCTAGATTCAATTGGATTTGTACTTTCCTGAATCCATTGATTATCTACAGTGACAAGTTCATCCTTATCCGCTTTATAAGATAAATCCTCTTCTAAACCAGCAATATTACTAACAGTATGAGTATGATTAGTATTGGCTTTACCATTCAATGCATTATTGATTACTTTATTTTGAACTGGATTCGTAGATGAATTATTTAATGCAGTGTCAACTGTATGAGTATGAATTGCATTAGCTTTATCATCTAAAGCATCTTTAACTACTTTGTTTTGAACAGGATTAGTGGAATTCGCATTTAATGAGGAGTCAACTGTATGTGTGTGGTTTGTATCTGATTTACCATTTAATTTAGTGGTTACTTCTGTTTCTGTGAAGTAACGGTCATCATGAATATGGTCTGTATCAGATTTTCCATTTAAAAGGATATCCACGTCACTTTTAAGATAAAAATGTGATTTCATTGCTTCTTTAATGTTGCATAATAAATCGCTTATACTATCAATTTTATCAATTAGATTATCTGTATCAACCATAAAATATCACCCATTATTTTCTACAACTAAAAATTTTTGTTCACTTACCGGATTTTTACCATCATAACCCGCCATTAATGCAGTGACAAGATAAGTTCCAGGACTTAAATTAATTGTAACTGCACTAGTTTTTCCTTGTCCATCAGTAATTCTATCATACATTACACCATTAATCAACAATCTTATTGTGCGTCCATTTAAATCATAGTCCTGCTCGTCACAATCAATACGTGCAACAATACCATTTCCTGTATTATACCCCATGATAATTTGAGTTCCAGTTTCGCCTGCACCATCACTTTTACGTGAAAGAAGTATTCGAACATTATTTTTCTTAACATTTCCTTCCAAATCTGTGAGTCTTGAATCTAATTCATAACCTTGCCTAGCAGATAATGCTTCCCCATCATGATAACTGTCATGATTGCAATTATCAACTAATTTAACATGACCATAATCTGATGTAGAACCTGCTCCATAAACTGGAGAAGATGAACTATGTGGACCTGGTGAAAATTGATAAGCATTAATATCATCTGTTTTTAGAAATTTATCACTAGCAAAACCAGATAGTGTAGTAGCATTAATTATGTTTGATTCGTTTGAATTTTCTAAATATTCTTTTAATTCATTGTTATCAACATAAGTAGTATTTAATTCACCTAATTGTTCAGATAATTCATCAAATTTTGTTTTATCGACTAAAACAATATTATCTATAACATCATCACCACTATAAATTATTACTTCAGCACCAATGACCTTACCTTCATTATCATTATGATAACATCTAACTTTAAAATCAGTCATAATCACACCTTATATTCAATATAATTTGGCTTAATATTCACTTGTTTATCAGTATTTTCCCTTTTAGCATAATAACCAATACTAATTGCATTATCATCCAAATTAGGAGTATAAACAATTTTAATAATATCTCCCTCGGCGATAATTGGTGATTCACCATCAAAATTAGTAATTTCTAAAAGAATATTTTTTTCAGATAAAACATAATCAATATTTTCATATAAATTCAGCTCTTCACCATTACTTTTTATCAAAGTAAATTTTCTGATTGGATCTATAGGTTCTGTTCGAAGATTAATATTTCTAGTTTCCACCATTTCATTATCAACGATAAATGTTTCTTCAAAATAATCTAGGATTAAACCTTCTGTTTTATCCGCTCTTAAACCAACTTCCTCATTTGTCAAACCTTCAATGAAAACTGGATTATATGAAACAGTTAAAGTTCCTTTCACAAGATTTTCAAGATTATAATCAGATAAAGTTAAAATATTCTCATCATAATCTATGATGTAATCATACCATTCACCATAATTAACAGTAGAACTACCAACAGCAGATGGTTGTAATGATGCATTAATCATAGGATAAGCCGGTTTATTAATGAATTTAAACTCATCAATGAAACCAATAACATAAATATTATGTTCTTTCAATAGGGAAACAATTGAAGGTTTATTCGTTAAATAAGTTTTAAGTTGATTTGCAGTTTTGCCTTCAATATCACTAGCTTCAATACCCTCAATATAAGTATAATATATTAAATCCGATGGTTCAATTATGATAAAATGTTCCATTACTTCTTTTTCTCTGATTATTTCCACACCACAAGTTGTTGTTGGGTCACAATCAAATGGAGCGAAAATTCTTCCCCAGACAGAAGCTCCTAGAATACAGGATAATTGAGGATAATAAAATGGAGTTCTAACATACATTTCACGAGGCAAATCAGTGCTTAAAGTTAATCCTAATGATTCAATGTACGGTGTTTTAGAACCATTAGTGCTTTTAAATATTGCTCTAACGAATAACACATTAACTGGATTTTCAAAATAGATTGTTCCACCATTAGATATGCTCTTCCAGGTATGGCCATCATTGCTTACTTCATATTTTAATGTGTAACCGGATGTAGCAGTTGACCCTTCACATTCAGCACCTAAAGTAACAGATTTGATTGGATTGTCAAAAATAGGCTTTAAGTATAAGTAACATTCATCCGTACTATAAGCAGTACCCAATTCTCTTATATGGCATTGATATGAGAAATCTTGCGGAGCATATTTTCCCTGATGATAATCTACATCTTCATCTTTACCATATCTAATCCAAGTGTATCCACAATTAAAACTATAGAATGCATGTTCATTTGGAGTATTATCCGCATGACAATGTTTATTCCACCCACCAACTGCATAGCAATTAGTTGAATGAGATAATGGAGATAATAAAACTATAGCATAAGTTTCACCTTCTTTAACCGTGCAAGGATAATCAAAAGTAACACTATATACACCAGGATTAGTATTATTAAATTTAACTTCCTGATAAGCCAAATGATTTACATCTGAATTAACAGGCACGTAAACATCATCAATTTTTTCTGTTTTTCTTATCTCAACAACAAGAGGCATTCCAGTATTTGTACCCCCTTGAAGATTAAGAACAACATTTTCTAGTAATCCTGAGGATTTAGCAACAAATGTTTGAGCTCTAGTAATTCCCGGTATTTCACCATTAAGCATATTAAAAAGCCAATTAGGCCTGACTTCATAATGTCTATTCCTATCAAATCCAATGTACCAAAATTCGTTACAAGTCATATCATCTGAAACAACATTTCCATCTTCATCTCTGATGGTCCATGGACTATAATTTCGAGTTTCCTTATTAATTCCTTTATCCAAAGTAACTAAAGGCAATTCAAATTTATGCTGCACGTTCCTATTATCATCAAGAAAAGACTTCCAAACAGCAGTGGTTTTTGCTGTATCGACAATACTTAAATCATCAAAATTAAAATTCAATGTTTTTAAAGTTGATTTATTAAATGTAATATTATTATTTTGCTGAATTTTATAACCATAACTCTTAGATTCATCAACAGGAATTGGTTTAAAATTTTTTCTAACAGCTGGTGGAGTTAAATACTCCAACTTTTCAATCTGCTTTTTTAGATATTCATCATTATTACAAAAAGTACGCAATAAATCCGCAGTAACATACCTTTGTTCACCAAAACTGCTGAGACCGGGATTTACATATTTATCTCCTGGACATGTCATAAAAAATAACCTCATTTTTATTTAGTTTGTACAATAATTTGAATAGAATTAGGATCTTTACCCAATAAAGGTTTTATATACACATTTTTACTGGTTACATCCCAATAGTAACAACCTTCAATTAATTCATCCCTACTTTTAACTTGATTATAACCGGAACCAGAATCTAATTCACTAACCCCAACAACAGTATTCGGCTCATAAATATAATATTCCCCAGATTCTGTAGGTTTCCAATCACTACGTAAACTACCTGTAACAAGACTGAAAGTGTAATGGATTGTAACAGAACTGGTGGTATTTCCAAGAAAAGTAGATGAAATTTTTCTATAAACATCATGACTAATTAACAAATCATCATTGCATACACCAATTTCACTTGTATCTAAAATTTCTGAAGCTGAAACATTAGTGGTTAATTCTATTTTTTTAGTTGTTGGATCCACTGAGTAATTACATGTTTTTCGACATGTTTCATTACCTAATGTTTCATCGCTTTTACGGGGCCTTGAAGTTCCTTTTCCCAGAACAATATATTTTATTGGTGAAAATTCATTGTTGACCCATCGATTCATGAAGAAACATTCACCGAAAAAAGTTATTAGATTATTGCCTTTAATTTCAATTGATTCATTCATGAACATTGTTGCAATAGGGATAATAAATCTATATGCTCCTTTAACATTGACATTCATCATATTATATCAACTCTTTTTACGTGATTATTTACTGTTAAGGATAACTCAGAAACAATATCTATTGTAGAATTTAATTCTTGTTTTCCTTCATCTAATTTTAAATGAATAGCTTTGCTTAAAGGCATTAATTTTTGCAATCTATTTGATAGATTCGGAACGTCTTCAAGAATAATATTTGATGGTATCTGATTATGATTTATTTCTAAATCATAATCGTTTGGTGTCCAATTGTATTTTGTTCTCATGTATTTACAATTTTTAGTCATTCTTCTTCACCTTCATCGATTAATAAGATATCCGGCTCACTATCATCACTATCAATTATAAGAATATCTTCATCTGTTAATGTTGATGTATCATACTCAATATCTGAAGTGATGATTATATTCGGATAATCATCATCCAATTCGGTTAAAACATGATATTCTTCTGTTGAATCAATATCTGTTGGGAATTCATCAACTAACATAATATTGAAATCATCATCTTTATTTGTTGAAATAATATAATATGGTCCATACACAATAAGCAGCACATCAGTGTTTACGTTTTCCAAATAATCATTTCCGGAATAGATTAATTTACATTGTACTTCACCAGTTTCTTCCATGACTACATTAAGTTCGCCAGAAGTTACATCCGCTATTGCAATTTCAGAATTATCATTATTATCAATCAATGATATTTCGCCATTTAATGGTATTCTAGTATTTCTAGATATGCTGAACGGAATTAATGTTGATTCTAAAACTGGAATTGAATGTTCTGATTCAGCAGTTAGTATTGGTGTAACTTTAGTAATCACAACATTTTTAGTAATATTTGATGCATTATAAAAAGTATTTTCAACGAAATTGAATGATAATTGATATGTGTCTGCTTTAAGAACTTCATCTATTTGTAAGTCAAATTGTCCATTAGTTATATTTTTAGAATAATTTTTATTGTTTAATGAAATATTGACTGTTCCAGTATCAACTTTACGATTATTTTCATCTGTTATTTCTCCAGAGATGTTAATTATTTCTCCGGCAGGTAAATTAATATTTTCAGATGTGATAATTGTGTTTAATTGTTTGAATTGTACAGTCACATCATCTGTGAAACTAGAATATTTATAATCTGTTTGATTATATTTGATTTGGAATTTAATGTCTTTTCCACGAATATTACTGTTTGTGGTGAATGTTGTTTCCCATTCTCCGAAGATATCTGTTGTTAATGATTTACTTTGAATTGTTGCACCATCAACAATCATGTTAACAAAAATATTTTCATTTGGAACCGGATCATCATCACTATCCACCAGATAACCATTAATATGAAGAACATCATCAGAGTAACTGTAATATGATTCATCTGCAAATATTCCACCAGAAAGATTAATTTCTTCTTTAACACCATAAACAATATGAGCAACATTACTGTAGACATCTCCATCAACAGTACTGACTGCCTGAAGATATGTTCCACTACAATTTATAATAGCTTGTGTGGATACATTCACCGCACACCATCCATCATTTCCTGTTGTGTAAACCTGACTAACATTGTTCTCACAAGAATTATTATAAGTATCCCATATTTTAAAAGTAGTTTTTAAAGGATTTCGATTGCTATCGCATGCAAAAACATTTATTGGAATTAAAGAGGAATTCGAAAGTAATACTTTGTTTTCAGGATATAATCTCAGATTAATATCCGCTAATTCATTTTCCCTCACTCTTACGCGATAACTATTACTGACACTTGAATAATATTTTCTTGTTTCTCCATATTCGAAGTGTAAATTATGTGTTCCTGAAGTTAATTTATCATTCCAAGAAACTTCCCCATTACTATCACTATTTAAAGTTGTTATTAACGAGGAGCCATCATATAGTTTTAAACTAGCATTTTCAATTGGATTACTGTTTTCATCAGTAATAATCCCTGTAAGTTTGATATTTTCATTAGTTAAGTATGTGGATTTTCCAGAGCCGATTAAACTAATAGAAGTTTCTAATTTAACAACTTTAACTGAAAATGTAATGTTACTATCAACATAAGTTTCATCATGAGAATAAACAAGTTTATAATTATGAATTCCTTCACTTGAAGGTGTGTGAGATAATCTTTCTCCGTTATCAACTGTTTTTAGAAGAGTATTGTTTTCATATAATTTTAATGTTCCTCCACTAACATTATTATCATAATAATCTAAAACTTCATAATTAACAGAGAATGAATCATCGATAATAATTTTGTCAGCAGTATTAGTCAATAAATAGGTAGGCATTGGGTTTACAGTAACATTATAATAATCTTCACTATAACAATATTTTTTGGATTCCTGGTGTTTGACTTTTAAATTAAACTCTCCAATTTCATTGAAATTATAATCTAAATTGTACAATCCAGTATCATCTGTAACTTCCGAATCCACAATAATATCTTTATGATATAATTCAATTGTTTCTCCACTTACAGGTTTATCTATCTCATTAGTACTTTCAGGACAGTTACTGGTTAAAGTACCATTAACTTGTATTTCATTTCCAACACTATAATCGCCAGTATTTGTTAATAATGATCCTGTAAATTGGATGTCTTTATGAGCATAAACTTCAAGTTCTTTTTCCATATTAATCTTAGTTGAAATTTTACAAACCCACTTAGGAATCGTGATATTAACGGGATAATTTAAAATATTTTGATTAATAAAATCATTGCCTGTTGCATTTATTTCACAGCATTTATGTTTTAATGTGATATTTTGAAGATATAATCTGGTATCTTGCATTATTTTAAAGATTTCCCATCCATTGTTTTGATAAATTACTGCTCCTGCAGGACAAGATAATATACTGCATGTTTCATTAATCACTAATGGATTATCAATATAAAATCGTTCATTCTTATTAATCAACACGATTACATTATTGGAACCTTCAATTCGTTCTAAAGCATGATTTATAGTACGTAACGGATAATCTTGAGAACCGTCATTGGAATCATTACCTGAAACACAGTCAACATATAAATCTGCAGTGGCACATCCTTTTATGATGATTCTTATTTCATCAGATTCAATGTAATTCTGTGAATTTTCCTGTAGTTTTTTCAATGATTCGTAAGCTCTGAAAGTGAAATCAAATTGATATTTACCATCATTTATTCCTGGAAAATCATCAGTGCTTACTGACCAGGAATTATCTGTTAGGTAAAACTCTTCCTGAAATATTTCATCATCAACATAAGGTACGATGTAAAATGTTTTATTATATCTTTTTGCGTAAGCATCATAAAAATTAAAAGTGAAATTCACTTTTCGTCCTTCAATGGGTGATGCATTGTCAACTTGTGCAAAGAAGAAAATTTTAGGTGAAATTGGACACCATAATGAGTCTTTATGCTCCCATCTTTCAGGCTGCCAACCATTATCATATTCTCCATCACTATTTAAATGTCTTGAAGTTTCAAACATTTTACATAAATATTTTTCACGATTAGTTAACTTAATCAAATCAGGATTAGTTGGATCTAAGCCATAAATCTTCCAAACTTCCAAAACAGGCAATGGGATTTTATTCAAATATTTAATATAATCCAATATTCTATTCATATAATGATAATCATCTTCTGTAGTGGAATTATTGAAAGGATGTTCTGTTTTTTGATAATAGTCAATTATCTGAATTGGACTCATTTCAGCTAAATCATTTGAAGATAATGTTTTGTATGTTTTTCTGGGAATATTGTATAATGCTCCGAAAGAATCTAATGATGTATCATGATCATAGATATCATCTATCAGGCCATCATTTTCAGGAAAGCCTTTCACTAGACTATATTCTTCATGAGTGGTGACATAAATCTTAAACTTATCTTCAGGAATGATATTTTCTGATGTGCTTTCATAAGAATACTCGAAAGTATGTACTTCATCATTATATGAAAATGTTTCAGTGTATATGGCTTCATCATTTTTATAGCAAGTAACACTTTTCAAGTACGGGAAATTAGCAACAAAATTAATTGCATACTCATTAGCTGAAGTCTGCTCTCTCCAAATAAGTAAATTTTTCTCTAATTTACCTGCAAGATAAACCTGGAATAACTCATTATAAACATCAACTAAACGATTATTGAAAACTTCTTTAGTTTTACTGAAATTACTACCATCAGACTTATCCAAGAAGTAAGGAAATTTATCCTTTAATTTTTTCAAACTATTACGTGGCATAAAATATCACTTACTCCATTTTAATAATAATTTCACCAGCAACACATTTCTCTTCATTATTAACACTGATAGGTTCTGTAGGATTTGAAAAAACAATATTTTTGAGTTCAGTAATTTCTCTATCAATAAAAACTCCTAATTTATGAGGTATGAAATCTTCACCTATAATCATTCCTTTATGATAATTACCATTTGCTAGAAAACCACCATTGATAAAAACTTTAATAGCTGACTTGATTTTTGCGGAAATAATTTCTTTTTCTTTAGTTGAATAAGGATTTAAACGGTCAATATCCGTATTACACGTAACATAAATATCAACAGGTTTTAATATTGGAGCCATTAAAACAATATCTTCCGTTTCTTGAGTGATTTCATTATTTAAATCATCGTAAATTTTATTAAGTGTATAACTATCTCCAGGATCCACTACAATTTTTACAGTTCCAGAACCATCCCAGTTAGGAACAATACTATACCCATCTATGCCATCAGCTCTTGCAAAATAATTTTGATATGCTTTATCACTGCCTTTAAGGTTAATTTCAATCCAGTTAAGTATTAATTCACGATATTCATCATCAGTGTAAGTTCTACTTCCACGGCTTGAAACATTATTATTAGTGCATGATACACCGACAGGAATATTATCGATGTTGCTAATGATTTTTGTTAAAGTATTTTCTATAACACTATATTCTACACCAGCATCAACTGATAATGCATAAACTGTACATTCTGTTTCACCAGATGGGAAATATAAATCCTCTACAGTCTTATAAACAATTCCTGTAGTTGATGAAATAAGTATTCCAGCAGGTTCCAGTACGTCTTCGTTCAATGTTCTTCTTAATGAAAAAGTTATTTCAACACCAGCATGTGTCGCCTGTGGTCTAGGACAATTAATTAATTGTCCCCATTTATCCAAATCTGTACCTGTTGCAGTTAAAGGGCTTCCAGCAAGATAAATATTATTTTCTTCGATATATGCATCTTCAAGGCTTTTAGCATCAACACTTAAATTCATTACATAAAAATTACTGATATCCTTCTTATTTTTGATATAATTAATGAATTCTTCTGAATTGCTAATTAAGCCCTTATCATAAGCATCCTTTAATGAATTTAAAAAGATTTCTTCATATTGTTTGGGTTTAAAAGTCATATTTCAACACTTCCTTCAACTAATTCATCAGAAATACTAGTTACACTAAAAGAAATCCTATGTCTGAAGTATTCATTATCCACATTATCTTCAACTGTAATATCATTTATTTTATGGATTCTACGCATATTTTTTAAGACATCTTCAATGAATAATTCCATTTTATATCTTGACATATTGGAGACCTTTCCTTTTATTAACTCGTGGATTCTACAACCAAAACCATCATATAAAGGCATTTCTTCTAATTCTTTGTATCTGGTCATTATTGCTATGCATATTGCATTGCGTAAACTATCCTGGCCAGTTACATTAATCCAATCACCATTACTAAATTGTACATCCCATTTGTTGTTTTCATCAGGTTTTAGAAGTACATCTTCATGTAATGTTTTATAAAATCTGAAATTATCACTTTCCAGATCAACCGGTAGAGTCACTATTATCACCTGTTAATTCTTCTCTTAATTTATCAATGGCTTTTTTAATTTCTTCATCAACTTCTTCTTTAGTGTAAATTTCTTTTTTATCATAGACATTATCTGAAGTTGCATATTCAACAACAGTATTCTCATCTGCAATCAATCCTTCTGTAAAGGTAACTCCATTATTAGAATTAATGCATATGTTTCCTGTGCCAACATCTAAACCATATTCATTTGTAGAACCCACATCAGATATTCTATAATGTCCTTGTTTAGCAGGATTAATGAAAACAATATCCTCTTTAATGAAATAACCCAATAATAACTGTTCTTTGGTATTATCATTAATATCTGCTATAAGACAATCAAGTTCACTACGTGGAATGATGCATGGTTCATTTAATATTTCACAAAAACTAGCATCACCATCTGGAGTAAAGAAATCAATAATGGATCCGTGCATTCTATGTAAAATTTTACAAAAAATTAATTTATTACCTACTTTAACTTGGGCTTTATCCAAATAGGGATAATATTTAGTTAAAACACCAATATGAATTTTAGATTTATCTACTTCAGACTTTATTTTATCATTGACTGTTGAATCAATGACTGAATGAATAATTGGAGAAAATGCTTTAATTACTCTACCATCCGTGGCGGTTATGTCACTACTTTTCATTCTAGTTCCTCCTCTGATGTTTCTTCTTCATTTTCTTCAGAATCATCATCTGAATTTTCTTTTGGTTCACCCAGACTAGGAGGATAATCTGTTAATGTTAAACTGCATTGAGAATTATTAGGAGAATTAGATTGTGAAACTTTAGTAATATACATAAAGCAATCCTCATCAAAACTGGGAATATAAACTTTAACCCATTCACCTTGACGCCATTTAGGAGAAGCATTTACTCTACATTCTATTGTATGACCATTCTCACGGCGAATTTTAGCCCATTCTGTTTTAGCGAAATTTAGAGCTTCTTCATAAGTTTCAACAGGAACTTCTTTGGTGGAAGTGGTAGTTTTAGATTCAGTACTAATAGAATCATCAGCATTACTATCTATTTCACTTGATGATGATTCACCGGATGATTCATCCGTTTCTGTGATAGTAATTGTTTTAACAGCATCTAATTCAGATACTTTCTCACCAAACCTATCTATTAACTCATCATTCATATAAACAATATCTTCACCATTATTCCAATGTACAATCAGTTTATTAATAGTGTTAGGATTATAATCAGTTATGCTTATTGAATCATATATTACATTAATTCCTTCCAATAATTCTAAATTATATGATGATTCTGGTTCAGGAATCTTATTAACAAATACTTTATCATTAATCACTTTACATTCAACTTCACCATCTAAAGGACTTAATACATCTCTTAAAGCTTCTTTTATTGATGATGCTGAAGATTCTCCATCATCATCACTTCCACCATTAGCTAATTTTGTGGCTATTTCATCAAAACTACAACCTAACTTTCCACAAACATAGTTAATGTACTGTTTATTCGCTTCAAAATAAGCTTTAGCAGTTTGACCAACGGACTCAATAGTACTTCCACTATAATTATCATCATGAGCTCTAACAAGAGGAGTATTGGCGATACCATTGCAGGTTAACCATTTGTCTGTAGTTGCAGTATTGGATGCAAATACTACCCACATATATTTATAGTGATAATAACCGTTTTTTAATCCTGTGACAAAGTCAACGAACATTCCTGCATCAGAACCATTGACAATAAATACTCCAATTTTTCCGGAGGCTTTAGATGATAATCCATATGATTGAATAGTATTTGGACCCACACCCGCATTTTCACAGGTATGACCTTTGGCTTCTAATTTCTTAATAACAGTATCAATCCAACCTTTCTCAGTTGCATGATTTCCATTAGAATAATTATCGGCTGCTACTACATATGTAGACAAATTAAATCACCTCTTAATTAACATGATGGGAAATCCCATAATCTAGTCACAGTTTGATTTTCATAGACTTGACCTAAACTTCTTCGAGCATAGCCAGGATCTGAATTTTGCCATTGCCCATCGACATAATATTGAACCCATACATGACCAGTACCATAAACTCCACGTGCTTTTAATTTAACAACCTGAGCCATTTCATAACCTAAACGGGCTCTGTCACAGCAATTACTATAACCTGAAGATAATACTTCCGATGGGCATTTATGATGATTAGGATAATTTGGTGCAGGGTATTTCACATGGTCACAGATAAAAGCAGTTATTGCATTAGCCTTTGCTTTTGCAGTTTTTTTACCTTTACAGACTTTTTTAGCCATTGCCTTAACATCTGAAGATACACTACCACTATAATCTCCACCATCATCGCCATCTTCACTACTGGAAACATTACTATAATCAATAACTTCATCAACCATTCCTGTAAAATCCACTACAGGAACCAATCCTGCAGTTTTAATAATTTCTTCAACAATAGCTGAACGTTTCATTTGAGAAAAATCAAACTGATATTTTTTATCTAGTAATTTAGTCATGCCTGCGATTTGAAGTTCAACATTATCTGTTGAAAATCTTTGTTCTGTTATGAATCCTAATAATACTTCAGCCATATCATCATAAGAAGTAGTTTCATTAGGTGATTCGACATATTCGCGAAGACAAGTTCTCACTCCTTTATAAAATCTTTTTTTATCAACATATGGGAATGAGATGCTTCCATTATTACTTATATCTTCATAATCATGTTCATGGGAAGAATTGAATATATTTCCATAGTAATAAATTTCTTGGATTTCTCCTTGATGTAATGTGAAACCTTCATTATTTTCCTCTTCTTCAGTGGTGGAAGTATCCTCTTCTTCTGAATTATCCTCAGAAGATTCATTTGATTCACCACCATTAGGAATATATGGAATGAAATTTTCTTCATCAGTTTTATAGACTTCAAATACACTACGATAAATATCATACTGTTCCATAATTGAAAATACCATACTTATTCCTCACTTAATTTATCTTCAGGTATGATGAATGTATCACCTGGAATCAAAGAATCCTCACCAGGTATTTCGATTACTTGAACATCTAAATTTATATGATTGGGAGATGCTTCCTCAATATCCTTGCTAATGATGACTTCTGCCATGAATTTACCTCCCATATACGGAGAGATTACCTCACAAGGTTTACTCATCATTTCACGGAAAATCTCATCATGAACATCTGGACGACCATCAGGCACATAAACCGTAGTGGAAAAACTATAATCTCTAACAACATATCTTCCTCTACTCACATGTTCAGTACCATTCATAATAGGTTCACGATTAGTTTCACGACGATTATATGCTTCATTAGCATTAATATTTTCAGCATAAAAAGGATATCCATCAATTTCAATGTTTTCAGATACATTTTCATTTACATCATCATACATTCCAACCATACATATCACATTCCTTTGATTGGTAAATCAATTCCTAAACTTTCTAATGCTAAAAGCAACCATTGTTTAGCTTCATAAGAAGTCATATTTCTCGCATCTATTGGGATGGAACCTTCATTGAAAATGATTGTTGTTGAGTTATTATTGGTAGTACTTGGAGGTGCTTGGGAATTTACAGTATCAATTGCAGACAATTGATCCATATTCCAACCAGAACTTATTACGGGTTCTGACAACATTAAACTAGGATTTCCAAAAGCATTCACAATACCCTGTGCCAGGCCATATGTAGCTTTACGTAACGGAGATTTTGCTTTTTCAATGAATCCTTTAATATAACCCATTTCATCATAAGTTGCCCAAGCCATAGCACCAGGAGAACCTGTTTCAATTCCATTTTTAAATGCTTGTACAATTTCCTCTGCACCGTTTTGAGCAGCTGTTTTAGCAGCGGCAATACCACTATCCACAGCAGATTTAACATAACCCATCTCAGTACTCATAACATCAGCTAATTTTAAAGTAGAACGGAAACCATCAGTAGTTTGAGAACCTAGATTTTGACCGCCTGATGATGCTTCACCACTCGCAGATGAAATTGCAGATGAAACGCTAGTCTGTACATTACCACTTAATGGTGCTAAACCTGTTTGCACACCCATTACAATTTGAGAACCTATATTTGTTGCAGGTGCACTGAAACCTCCGGCAAGATTAGTTAAAGTATCTCTAAGACCAGTTATCGCGGTATTGATAGTGCTTAACATAGTTGATGGGTCACCACCATCACCAAAAGTAATAGTTGAAAGATTACCTAATTCAGTAGCCGCCTTTTGGACAGTTGTAACTGCTGTTGTGATTGTATTCGGGTCAAATCCGTCCATTGGAGGTAATGAAGTTAAACTTGTCATTACACCAGAAACTTCACTTATAGCACTGGCAACGTTTTTAATATTAGTAATGGTATCTTCGTTAACTTCACCAACTGTCAAACCACTTAGAGAATCGGCGGCTGTTTGAACATTAGTCATTACAGTATCAATTGTGCCACTATCAAAGTTTTCCATTTTTGGTAAGCTTGTTAATCCAGAAGCAACATTGGATACTTCAGTTAAAGCATTGACAATATTTTTAATTCCTGTGATTAAATCTTCATTAATTGTATCATTACTAATATCTAATGTGGAAAGTTGTTCTGCTGCCTTATTAACATCTCCAATAATAGTCTTCAATGCTTCTCCAATATCTTGCCCACCAAATAATCCTTCCATCCATTGGTCAAAATTGTTATTATCTCTGAAACTTCTTAGTGTTTCAAATGCATCAGATAAACTAGTTAATGCATCAGAAACTTTTTTGATATTGTTACCTAAATCTTCAGGTATTGATGGAACACTCCAACCACTCAATGCAGTACCTGCATCATAAATATCCGTTTTAACAGCATTCAAAGCCTCACCAATGTCCACACCACCAAATAATCCATTCACAAAATCAGTGAACATATTATCCCAATTCTGACTATCACGAATACTCCTAAGAGCACCCATTGCATCACCAACACTAGCCAAACTATCACAAACATTCTGGATATTCTGTGCTACATTAGAATCCAATGGAGTTAAAGAAGAAAATTCATTTAACTTTTTAGAAGCAGAAATAATCTCATCTTTAGCCTGTTCAATACCATCAGTAATACTGGAGAACCCTAACATATTAGAAACCCAATTACTAAATCCAGTAGTAATATTAGTCCAAGTAATAGCATTCATAGCATTAGAAACAGCACTTAAACTATCACTAACCGCCTGAATATTAGTTGCAATAGACGGATCAATATTAACACTACTAAACGCTTTAAGTTCATTTGCAGCATCCATAATAGCATCTTTCGCTATTTTCAATGGAGTTGTAATTCCAGTGAAACCACTAGTGACAATAGCCAAACCAGTCATGATACTTGTGAATGTCATTGCAGCCATTGCTACTCCAACATAGGCTATTCCCATAGTAATTGATTTTAATCCTTCAACAGCACCACTTAAATCAATATTTTCAAAATGCAATGCTTCCATAAATTCTCCAAGTAACTTTATGAAAACCATTGCTTCAGCAGCAATTACTGCCACGATAGGAATCATGATCATGATAACGGCAGATAATGCTAAAGCCGGGACAATCATACTGGTAAAAGCACCGCTTAGGGTAGTTGTAGCAGCGGCTGCACCTTCTGCACCAGCAGCACCTGATGCAAGCATTGGGGCTGTATCACCAACTTCTTCAGCCATTTGTCCCATTTTTTTGATATCATCCCCAACTTCTTCTGCTTCTTTTAAACCAGAAAGTTTGTCTTTTAGTCCTTTAAAACTATCTGTAAAACTAAAATCACTAATAGAAGAGTATAAAGATTTATTTAAGTTATGTAATTTTCCTTTAATATCAGGCATTTTAATTTCAGAAATTGACTTAGTGAAACTAGAAAATTTCCCATTTATAGTTCCAGCAACATCACCTAATCCACCAAAACCTTTTTTTAATCCATTTTGTAAAGTTTCACCAACACTAAACTTTTTAATAGAATCAAAACCACTAAGAATACTCGTTTTAAATCCTTTCATTTTATTTGAAATAGATTTCGTTAAAGTCATATTCTTTTTTTCAAATTCCTTATCAAAACCATCAGCAATAGAATTGAAAAACCCAAATGATTCTTTTAATTGTTCAGGAGTAGGTTCTTTATTTTTACCCCGACTTTTAAATATATCTAGATTTTTAGCTTTTTCGATACTTTCTTTTAGATTAATATCTTCTTTAGATAATTTTCTTTGAGTATTTTTGAATTTTTTAGAATCTTTATTTTTGATAGAACGTAATTGTTCAATGAGTTCATTTCTTCTTGAAGCACTTTTTTCAATTTCTTTTTTAATTTTTTCATATTCATTAGTATTTCCTTTCATCAAGTCTGCTGCAGTTAATCCACCAATTCCCAAATCAACTGCTTTTTCAGTTTTACTAGCACCTTTAGCCACATCACCCGCACCAGCAACACCTGCCAAACCAGCCATATCTGAAGCATTAGAAGCAATATTTAAAGTATTATTAAACCCTTCAGCAGCATTACTAGCACCTTTAATAGCATCACGCACATCATGAAAAGCATCAGCAATATCTTGAACACCATTAATCATAGTAGAAGCAGTGAACAATGCTTGAGAAAGAGCATCGACACTTTCACTAGCAACAAGAATAGTCCCTGCTAAAGCACCACCCAATTCATTATCTAAATCAATGAATCCACGTTTTACATCTTTAATTATTGGTAAAAACTCATTACCTATTTTTTTACCGGCACGACTAAAACTTTTTCCAATTAATGCATCTAACCCTTGATTAGTCTCCATTAATTCTTCTGTTGAACCAATGACTTCTTCTACTGCAGCCATATATCCTTCAACATCATCTTCTTTACCAGACCATAAGCCAGTTCTTTTCAATGCATCTTCAGATACACCATACTGATCCAAACTTGCAAAAGCACCTTTAATCCCTTTTGACAAATCCATCATTGCTGATTGTGCAAGTTCTGTTGAACCTGTTTGAGCAAGAACAGCAGCACCAAAGTTAGCCATTTCATCAGTGACATTTTCTAATGCAGTATCTGAAGCACCAGTTGCTGCTTTAAATGCATTCATCGCAGGAATTAATTCTTGCATTGAAGTAAGACTACTATCCGTAACTTTATCAACAGTATCATATAATGACTTAGCAGCATCTTCTGTTTCAGTCATCATATTAATTAAAACTTTATTAGTTTCAGCTTTAGATGTAGTACCAAATATTATATCACTTGCAGTTTTACCGCCCGTAATGCCGCTAAGCATACTATTCATGCCTGTTGATAAACTCATTAGACCTTGGTTCATCTTGGACATTGCAGCAGTAATATTAGAAACCATGCTTTGAACTGATCCATCAATTTTTTGAGTGGTGTCAGTGACATTTTCTTTTGAATTGAATGTTATCATGATTTCTTCCATAGTTGCCATAGTATCAGTACCTCATTCTTTTTTGATGCTTTTTATTTTTCTTTGCTTGTTTACGGGCTTCACGAATAGATTTTTGTTCTTGTTTAATTTCTTCACCATATTTTCGCATTAACATTATCATATCCAAGTCATTGCGTTTATAAATCACTTCAGAAATAGGGATACAGAGATGTTTGGATACACGAAAATAGACTTCACCTAAGAAACTATCTAACAGGTGGAAATAATTCTTCTTCAAATGTATCATTGAATTGTAGAATTCCTTTCACTCTATTGAATAAGCTTACACGGTAATTTAATTCAATAGTTTTCCAGAATTCTATTTTTTCTTCGAATGATAATTTTTCATCATCTATAAAATCAAGACGGTCTGCTAAAAATTTAGTCATTAATTCCATTTGAGCTTCATCATCTTCTAGTTTTTCATTGATTTTATCCATGATGGATTGGTGCATTTTTTCTTCTTCTGGAGATAATGGTTCATTGTTATTGGCTTTATTGATTAGGATTTTTTCATTTTTATTTAAATCACGGAATATTCCTAATTGAGAACCTATTCCTTCCAGGTATTGTTTGTCTGTGAATGGTTTTACTTTGAGTTTTAATAAGTATTTTTTACCATTCATCCAGTAATTCATGTCAATACGATATCTTTTTTCATCATGTAGTAATTCGAGTAATTGTGATTGAGTTCTAATGATATTATCTGTTGTTTCGATGTTTTCTTCAGCTTGTTTAATATCATATTTTCTGAGGAATGGACGGTAGTTTTTTAATAATAATTTTAAATCTGCTAATTCTTCTGGTGTTAATTCTTCGTGATTGATACATTTTTCTGCGAGTATTTTTTCATCTTCTTCTAGATACTCCCATGGTAATCTTTCACATTCTAATGGAAATCTTGTTTTTAACATATGTTTGTCTAAATTTTCAGTGCTCATCTTATATCAGGCCTCTTTGAAAAAAAAAATTATTAAAAGATTAAAAATCTGTTTTTAAGATTTTAATCTTTAATTGATAATGCTGTTCCTTCAACATCTAAAGTTAAACCATCTTCACCTTGACTGCGGCTGATGGATGAAATTCTACAGGTTTTTAATACGCCTTGTTCTTCATAGTCACCGTCATCATCGAAATTGTAAATTCCGATTGGGAAGCTTTTACGTGTTCTTTGGTATTCACGTAATAATGGATAATGTTCTGGAGCAACTCCGGACGCACTCCATTCGTATTCATTTTTTCCGCCAGCGTAACGATATGGGTCACGACTGTTAGTTGCAGTTTTAGTTTCATTTTCTGAACTTAAGTCTACTGTGAATTCTTCACTGACAATAGGTTCTTTATCTAATCTTAATTCACCCATATCATATTTGTTATTATCTGGATCTATTGTAACCATAATTATCTACCTCCAGCAATAGTGTTTGGTTCTTTAACATACATTGTAAATTCTATGATTAAACTTGAGTTGACTGGAACTGCTACACCTTCTATTAATAAGTCTGTTGGGTCATCAACAGATTCTTTAACAGTTAATTTAGTTCCATCCATCATGTATCCGAGTTTAATTTTATCATCGACTAATACATCTAAATCAGATTGTAAGTAGGATAAGTTGATTTCAGTTTCGTTTCTTTTTAATTGTTCGAATATGATTTCGTATCCTTCTCTGATTAACTGGTCAGTATTTCTTCTTGCATGTAACCATGAGTCATTTGGCCTGTAATCTGGGTTAGCTGCAAATGCTGTGGATACGGCAAGATTGATACGTGGGATTAATCTTGAGCCTACTTTTTCATCTTGACCGAAGATGATACCTGCATTTTGTAATTGTTTTGCTTCAGTTTCTGTTAATTCTGGGAATTCTCCGGGTTTTACAGAACGCATTTCATAGAATCCAGGTTCTTCTGAGTAATGTGTAGTGCATATTCTTGCTACATATCTTGCAAATTTTTCAGGTTCTGTTAATATGATTCTTGATTGTTGGATTTTATTGGAATCACTAGTAGTCAATGCTTTTAATTCTGTAGTGGAATATCCTTGGACTGTGAAATATCCAATTCTTGGGTTACCATGTTCACTATCTTTTTCAATGTAAAGATTTGCTGATTCGAGTAATGCAATAAAATCATTAGCTGTTATTCCAGTGTCTTTTTTGAATCCAACATATACTTCAACTTGCACTTCTCTTTTAACTTTTGCTAATTCAAAAGCAGAAGTCCAAGCACTACCCTGTTTAACAGTAGCATTTCCTAAATCAATCACATACACATAAGGTACTTTCAAATCACCAGAAGATTTCTTTTTACTTTCAGCAAAAAATCCTTCAAGAAATGCAAGTAATGGATTTGTGGAAGTATCAGTACCAATACCACCATTAGCTAATGTTTTACAAGCATCAGTATAATCATCGAATTTTTGGATTCCTGATTTCGGAGTTTCATTTCCAGAGATTCCTATGATGATTGGTATTTCTGCACCAGAACCTGATAAAGTTGGATCTGAATCAGATTCTACATATTTAGTTTTTGGAGTTTCAGTTATTGTGATACCCATATTTATTCACCTTTTAAAAATTTTTTAATAATTTTATCTAATTCATTCATTGTGATACTTGGATTAATATCTTCAGTACCAGTAATGATTGCATGTTGTTCATGACGATATTTGTTTAATAAACCTGCTTTTGACAATGCCCCAATAATAACAGGGTTTTGTTCTTCATGATTTTGAACTGCTTCAAATAAAGTTAATTTATTTGCAGTTTCAGTTTTTTGAATTTCTTTTTCATCTGTATTCTTTTTAGATGTCATAATAAGTCCTCATTAAGTTGTATTTCATTAAAAGTTATACCACCTAAATCATGTGTTAAGTAATAATCCATATCCAATTGAATTAATGTTCTAAGAACTGGTTCTGCTATGTCTAATTCATCCATATCATTTCTACCAGATATCTTAAAACTATTCTTTACAATATGGTGATGATGGAACCAATTACAATAATTATATTTTTTAGGATAAGGACATTGTCCTTTGACACTCCTACCATTATTAACTGTTAATGATTCACATTCATGATTTAATGTGCTGCACATTGAATTCTCTTTATTAAAATTAGCACATGTTGTGTAATGGTTTCCTAATGCTTGAAATATTCTTTTAGTTACCTGGTTGATTAGTGAGTGTCTTTCTTCTTCTGTGTCACACCATATGTTAATCCATATTTCAGCATTATTCTTTAAACCGATGAGTTGAGAATCATTTTTATTTAAATATCTGCGAGATAATTGAACTTCAGCAGCTTGTTGAATGGTAATACATGGAGTTTTGTCAATTGGTTTTAATCTTCTGATAATTGGAATTTTTGTATTATCTAAGAAGATGTATCCTTTTAATAAATCTAGTAATGCTTTTTCCATAGGATACATTTGAATTCACCACCAAAATTATTATTTTTTAGAGTATTCCTTTCATGCGAAGTATTTCATTAAAATTAATTTCAAATAATCGTTTACCTTTTACTTTTTTCACAGTTCTTGTGACAAATGGATTAGCTTTTGTTCCAGGATGATTAACTTTACGTGCAAAATGCATTTTTTTATCTTCACCCTGCCATGCAAGTAGTTTCTTATTTTTCGGAGTGATTGTATGTGCTGATGTACCATATTGAACATTAACCCAGTATTTCACTCCTGCCGTTAAGCATACTGTACCCATATTGGGATGTGATGTTCCAATACTTCTGCGTAATGTTCCTGTGTCAACTGGAGCTTCTCTTTGACAGATTGTATCTGCTTCAACAATTGTTCTTGTTAAAACTTCATCAACAATTTTATCATATTGAGCACCAACAATCTTTTTATATTTATCACTGAAATCAACTGTAACATTAACACTCATTGACATCTTTAAATCAACTCTTTTCGCTGTTTTTGTAATGTTACTTTTTTATGATTTATCAAGCCATGATTCCATGTTTCCACAGATCCAAATATTTCAAAAGTACCTTCTCCAGGTATTTTTACTATGTCTGTATCTTCGATGGGAACATTACTATTGAGATACATTTTATATGTGTCTTGCAATATCTTTCCGAAGATTTGTTGGCTTGATTGTGGGGATAATGGTTGGATATCAGCTGAATATTCTCCTTTTAATGAGTAGTTATTTTTTCTTCCGTAATCATCATATTCTCCTTCTTCAAAAGAATATAATTGTATTAGGGTATTGTTGAAAAATGCTGGCATGGTTATAACATCCTTGTTACTACTCCTCTTCTACTATTCTTTAAATCATTTAAACGATTAATTATCATAGCATTTAAAGAAGTATTTGTATCATAATTAACACTTAAATCTCCTTCTTTGATGCTTGATGCATTTTTTGTTGGAGATTTGTCTAAACTATATAGGAGCATGTCATAAGCTAAAGGTAAAACTTTTGAGTTGAAATAAGAATCAGATTCACAACTCATATATTCGACAATTAATGCTTCTCCTTTAGGCAGTTTCTTTAGAAAATGTAATCTACCATTATCCTTATCCAAAATATAATCTTTTGGACAGATACATTTGTTGTCTACTCTAACTTGATGTATCTCATTGACAGGATAATATCGGACATTATAATCCTGTGATTCCCAGTTGAAATTAAAATCAACATCCGTATGAGCGGTGGGATTTAATTCTAATCCAGTTTCACTTGCTATTTTATCTATTTGAAGCTGAAGTAATGATCCATATTTGGAAATATCTGGGTTTTCATCTTCTAAAGAAATAATATTGTTGGAGGTTAGAAATGTTTGTAATGAGGCTGTGTCTATTCCTGGCATTTAACAAACCTCCTATACTAAATTTATTACTTTAAAAATCATCATCAACCTCATCATCACCATCTATAATGGTTGAGGCTGCTTTTTTATTGACAGTTAAATTCACTTTAACAGTATCTGAATTTACAGTGACTTTATCATAATTGGCTAAAGCATTATAATTTTCAGGTAATTCAAGGGAAACATCGTAAACTCCATAAGTTACATTTTGAATTGATGCTCCACCAGCTTTTCCAGTGTCACCAGTTTTATAAGTTGTGTTACCTGATGTTAATGTTACCTGTGCTCCTTCAACTCCATCTCCATTATCATCCAATACCTGGAAAGTAACTGTTGAAGTTTCACTTGCAGTTACTGCATTAACCGCATCCACTACTTCACATAGTTTATCATAAAAAAATTTATCTGCTCCATCTCTTGATTTATAAATTTTAGAGAATGGAGGCATTTCAATAGGCATAAAAAATCTACCTCCTTTATTCTAAAAAAAAATGATTTTTAGTCTTTGGTTAAAACTAAATCAACACGAGCTTCACTAGCAGAAACAGTGTAATCAGCAACATTGATTTTAGTGTAACCAGATGGTACTGTATCATAATCAACTTCATAGTCACCGAATGGTACATGTAACATTTCAGCTAAACCACGGTTGTCAGAAGTTCCTGATTTGAATACATCACCATCATCGTTAGTGAATTGTATTTTACATCCACCAACTGGTTTTGCATCAGTTCCAAGGAATCTGAATAAGATTTTTCCAGTTCTGGTTTTTAATGTTCTGTCTTCATCACGACCAATACCAGTAATCATTGCATTGGTATATTCTGCATCCATATATGAAGTGATAACTTGAATAATGGATTGGCTGGTTGATAAATCTGTTTTAGCCCATGGCACCATAGTTGGAGGTTGGAATTCTTTAACTTTAATACTGGAAGTATCAACAATAGCTAATTTTTCTCCTTCATCCCTTTTGATATGTGGATCAACAATGATTGGGACAATATTTCCAGATGAACTGTAGATTCCAGTTACTTTGTAACCCCCAGTCATTTCATATTCTAATGGTTTGGTTGTTCCTGGGAAATAGATATCATTGATTTGATTGGCAACTTCAGCAGTACAAACAAGACCTGCAGGGAAACCATTTTCTTCCACAATTGCATCAAATGCAGATACAATATCATCTTTGGTTAATAAGTCTCCACCGAGATTGAAAGTGTTAGTGTGAATGTTTTTAAAGATTCCTTTGAAATCTTTTGCTTCTGCTGTACCTTCACCTTCAAGTAAAGTGTAATCTAGAGTGTTTGCCATGTCGATTAATGCATCATCCAAATCATCTTTGAATAAATCGAATTCAGCTGCTGCTTCGGCAATGTCACCAATTTTAACATTTTGGTGTAAGATTTTCATGTAAGCGATTCTTTTATCATAATCGTTTGGAGTGTATTCAACAATTGGATCTGTTTCATTCATGAAGTTGGTTTTATTGTTGTTATGTTTGATTTTGTATCCAACTTTAACTTTATCAGTTGAAGTTACACATCCTTGTCCTCTTAAGAATTCGAGGAACGGTGTTTGTTGAATTATTCTTTTCTTTAATTGTGGATCATATTCAACAGGCATTACAACATTAGCATTAGTTGTAGTTTGCATTGCTTTTTGTAATTCATGTAATCCTTTATCTAAATCTACATATTGTGATTTTAATTGTTCTAAAGTTACTTCTTCAGACATATACTTATTCCTCCATATTAGCACCTAATCTATTGAATAGGCTATTGGATTTGTTTTGAGTTTGAATGTTTTTGAAGATTTCTTCAGCAGTGTATGTTTTATTAGCTTCATCACCAGGAGTATTTCTTGGTGCTGGAGTTGGCTCAGGATTCCTTTCATTTTTAATGAAATCTGCTAATCCTTTTTTGAAGTTTTCTTCAGTGAAAACATTTTTACCTAATTCTTCTTTGATTTCATCTTTGAAATCAGATAATATTTCAGCGATATCTTTCTCACTACCCTCACCAGAATTATTTTGTGGTTCTGAAGGTAATGTTAATTCTTTAATTTTATCATCAATCATGCGTTCAACATCTGCTTTACATGCTTCAATAGCTGCTGATTGAATTGCTTCTTGATTTTCAGCAAGATATTCATTCATGTAATTTTTACAGATACTTTTAACTTTTTCCTCAGTCATGACTTCATCATTTTGAGGATTAGGATTTGGATTTGGTTCAGGCATATTATTATCCCCCATATATTTTTTTCTTATTAAATTACATGCACCTGCTAAACATTTAGCCTCAACAATATTATTCTTAGTTGTTGTTACAGTACCAAATGTATCATAATTTGCAGGCATTCCAGTTAGACTAATTTCAAAAAGGTCTATGTCCTTTATCTCCCACCCATTATTAATTGGGTTATAGTCCGTTACTCTACCACCAATACTTAATCCGAGATTAATACCAATATCAAGCATTTCTTTTACTTCTTGAGCATACTTGCTACGGATAATGGCTTTGATTTTCAACAGATTATCTGCACTGTCTACAACTTCTTTGATAGCACCGATGATGCCATCGAAGAGTTTGTACTCATGATCACCATGAAGATTCTTATGACTTGTAGTTAATTGATGCTTCATGGAATCAATAGCTGATTGTAAGACAATGTCTCCTTGGAGATCTTTATTGGTGGTGGATGCGACACCTTCAATTGTTAATGTTCCATCTTCATTCAATTCATAGTTTTTGTTTAAGTCTGATGGGACATACAATTTGAATCGCATATCGTTTTCATTTATTGCTTTAATTGTCATAATTACATCAACTACACATAAAAAGTTTTTTTAGAGTGGGATTAGGGATTCAAACCCTTCTAAATATTATTTTTTAAAAGTAATTAATTATCCCACATTATTTTTAATTTTTAACCTAAAAAAAGAGGAATTATCCCCATTGAATAGTGGAAAGGAAAAATCGAAGGCGAAAAAAAATTAATCCACAGAGAATAATTCCCTAAAATTTTTTTAGGTACCAGAGAGTAAAAAAATGGTTTTTTATACAAAGACGCTGTTTTAGGTTTTTTGAAAGAATTTGTAAAAGAACGGATTTGTTGTCCCAGTTTACTCTGGGTGGACAAAGCAAAAAAAGACAATGTGTCTATCATTTTTTATTCTACATTTATTGTAAGAGACCACTCTTTACTTGTAGAATAATTGTTTTTTTTGGTGGAACAGGGAATCGAACCCCGCCAAGATTATTTCCACCATAAAGATAAATTAACAATAATAATTAAATAGATTAATTGGAGGTGATAACACATGATAGTGAATGTCTACATCCACGATGATGATGACGATGATGAATTTGAAGGAGAAATACAGAAAGGTCAATGATTGACCTTTCCTAAATAAAACAATAAATTAACAATGAAACAAATAATAATATCATCACAATATTAATTATAATTAATACAAAGCCAATATTCGCAAATTTAACTTTTCTTTTCATGATTTTCTTATTTTTATCTATAGTTTTTGGCAGTCTCTTAAAAAGTTTATCAGTAATTGCAGAATACTCCCTCTTTTTAATATAACTTTTTTCTACATAATTTGCAGTAGGAGCTTGCTTAAAAGTTCCCACAAATTTATATGCCAACATAAAAAGAATCATAGATACCACAGAGGTTATCAAAGAACCAATAAACAATCCAAAAATCCACATCTTAAGAGAACTAGGAATGTGACTATAAACAAATTCATTCAACAAACCTGTTGTGAATAAGGTTGCTTGTAATGTTAACATAGTTCCAGTCAACACAATCATCTGACTATTCTTAGAATCAATTAACTCATTACGAGCCACTTCTTCATCATAATTACGGAATAATAATGTTAATAATAATTCCTCAGATTCAGACATTAATAATGCCCCCATTAAGTAATTCATAAAATTATGAAGTTGTGGTGTTTTAACTATTGATATGAGGTTAGTAGTAACTATCCATAAAATTAACTTAATTCAATAGCAATCGCTAATTTATCATTATATCGATATCCCTTTCCAGGCCCACTTACACCATTAAGCAAAGCAAAATGATATAACATACCATCTTCACTAGGAGAAGAGAGAGAAATCATATATTTTTTATCATCACTAATAAATTCATAATATTCATCCTGAGAATCCGGATCATATTTTTTAGAAAATTTATTATAATTTTCATCGAATTCTAATTCAAGTATATGATCAGGTAATTTAAGATGCAAATCAAAATTATCCAATAATTCTTTGATAGTTATGCTCATTAAGAAACCCCTCAAATCATTGTGAAACCAGACATTTTTATTTCATTAATTTTTTTAAGAGCAAAATTATATTTATATGGATTTCTTTTTTTCCATTCTTCCAATGATATAGAATTCCTATGATAATCTTCAAGTACTGCCATATCTACATTGTCCATTTCATTAAATGCAACCATACTAACAGTTTCAGCCCAATTATCAGGTTGATTTGTCGCACCATACCATGAAGATTCTTCAATAGGAAATCCATTTAAATACTGAAATGCACGATCTTTTTCACATGCTTTTTGAAATCCCATACTTTTTGATATACTATATCTATCTTCACCATTATATATTTTTCTTAATTCCTTATTTGTAAAATATTGTGGGTACAACCAAGCATTGGCTGAAATTTGGTTCATTAAACTATAATCTAAACAATGACCCATTTCATGATATAATGTTTGAGCAACATTTCCTCTGCTAAAAATATTACATTCAAAAGCTCTTGGATGAATTTTAATGCCTTTAATGATTCCATCATATATGGGTAATGATGACCCGCAGACATTAGGTTTATTTTTTAGTATTTTTGTGAATAAAATTTGATTAGTCGCCTTTTTAAGTATTTGGGGGGCATCTTCATAAATCTTAATAATTTCTTTTAAATTATATTTTCCATTACCCGAATTAGTAAAATCAATATATTTTCGCATCGCACCTTCTCCGACAACATAATACTCATCAATGATAATTTCAGTTCCATTAAGTTTATCTTTAAATATATGTTTATTTCCATCCATTCTATACTCTAACTTATAAAATTTAGCAACATCCTCAGGAGTTTTAAGAGCACGATATTGGAATTTTCTACGAATATTCCTTAATTTTTCTTTAAGTTTATCCATGAATGATTGAGGAGTTAAATTAACAATCGATGCATCCACTAAGGGGTTGCCAATTAATATTCCATGTCTGATATATGCTGTAACTGAGCATCTGCATAAAGGGTGGAATGGTACTAAGTTGCTAGCTTCTTCTATTGGATAGATTTTGTCTGCTGCTTTTCTACATATTGCACAAACATTATCATCACCTGCAGTTAAAATCTTAACTTCCTGTACACCATAGTTAGCATAAGACTGTAAACGACCCTGTGTCATTGCACGTGCAGTCTCAGTACGAGCAATCATCATAGCACGCTGACGAGCAGACAATGTCTTACCAGTCAATGAATTATCTGTAGCATCAAGTATTCGTTTGGCTACTTCAGGCATTGATTCAGAAGCAGCAATACCTATAAATATTTCTGCTCGAATATGATTTTTTAAGTCTTCATTAACATTACTGATTAAGCTAAAGTTATAATCCTGTAAGAATTCTAAACCAAATTTTGTTGCATCGTTATAGTATTTGGTTCTTCTTATCTCATCAGCACCATGTTGTAGTCCTGAATCATAGATATGTGATATGATTTCATCAGCTGTGAGACTGGTATCTCCAACTATACTTTTGATTTCATTATCAATCTTTTCAAAGACTCGTTCATTGTAGGATTCATTTTCATAGAATATTCTACGTGCTTCATCACTGTCTAGCCAGTCTATGAAGAATTGTAATTGTTTGTCGAATCCACGTGTGATACTGTTATAGTATCTGATTTCTTCGGTTGATAAAGTTGAAGTATCAAACAAGTCTTTATCGAAATCAATAATATCTAAAAGTAATTTGTTAGTGGATATTCTGTCTTCTGTAGAGGTAATCATTTATAATCAGTTCTTATTCTTTCTAAAGCTAATGCTTTACGATAATATTGTTTTTCAGCCGCATCATCAGGAGTTAAAGTATTCATTGTTGCACCATAAGTTAATGGTACATCACCCCAACTTACCGGGTCCAATCCGTAGCCGGCCCTTACTTCATTTACAAAAGTAGATCCATTACGTAATTTTTTATCTTCAATGTTGGCTCTTTTTTCTTTATCTTCCAAGTCTATTTCTTTGAATTTGAAGATTTCTTCAAAACCGGAACGGCCAAATACTTTATTATGGCTGCCTTCAAAGAGTTTCAACCAACCGGATAAGTTTGCTTTTACGGTTTCTTTTTGGGATTGGCCGGTTCCTCCTCCAAGATTACCTGATTCTATGATTCCTGCTTCTGCTGGAGTGACACCATAAACGCTTAAGGTAATATCTCTTACAAGATTTTCAAGTTCAATATACTGCATTTCTTTATTAGTGGATTGGGTCGTGATATATTCGGCTCCTTGAACAATCAATGTACCATTAGGATTTTCTTTACGGTCCTTTTCCAAACGTATCAATTCACGTTCCAAATCATCAGGATCAATATTAATATCATAATTTAGTACTGCATTTGGATTGATACCATTATTTTCAAAAATGCTTTTATTGAATTTTAAGCCATAGATTTGGAGTGTCAAATATCTGGCCAAAGAATCAATAAGAGATGAACCCCATTTCTCACCACGAATACCTGGTTCACTGAAATGTATAATCTCATCAGTTTCAAATCGCGTATCATTGTATTTTAATCCCCACTGATCCGTATCATAATGATAAGTCATCCACTCAAAAGGCAGATATTCCAATCCGACAGGAACATTGTCGAATACTTCATCATAATGGACCCTTGCGAATGCATCGCCACATATTAAGAAGCTATCCCACATCCTGTCAATGTAAGTTTCATAAAAATCATCTGCATAAACACCCATTGGATTTTTCATTAAATTATTCAGATAATTAACAGTTGAAGGTTGGTTATACTGTTCATTGGGATTTGTTATCCTGTATCCCAATCCCAATACACGATTTTTTATTACCCTTCTGCATACTCTTATCCAGGGCATGTCTCCTGCATCAAAGTAAGTGCTAATGTTTAAGCCTATGTCTTTGACTCTTGGCTGTAATGTCCATAGGTAACCTCTTCGGAGATTATGTAATCTTTCAGCCTCTGAAATTTTAGGCTCTCGAATATTAGGTAAGTTCATTAAACCTTTAACTATTCTATTACGTAAATTCATAATTTTAATCTCCTTGAAGCATGATAAATTTCTTTTTTAGCTGTTTTCATTGTACCGCAGATTCCACCACGCCACATGTCCGGGCAGTGGTCATCTACTTTTAGTGGTTTGTCTTCACCTCTTTGCTGGGATTTTTTGTCCCAACTGTAAGTTTGAGCTTGTTCAATACTATTAATGCATGATTCGTGTATTTTGAATCTTCTATTTTTTATTAAATCTTGGATTATTCCAATGTCTTCATATACGTCAGGTGCATATGTTTTTACTTTCATCAATATTCTTTCGTCTTTTTGGCATGCTGTTTTGAGGCTTGCTGCGTCGTGAGGTAGAAAAAGAGTGTTGTTTCTGTTCAAATGATATTTATTCTGTAATTTGATAATGTCATCTACACGTTCACTATCTGATTGTGTGACCCCTATTACTTCAGCATCATAATAAGTTTCCTCTAAAAGATAATAGGAATTTCCTTTATCCAAATTCTTCTGAATACCCATAACACCAAAAGTAGTAACAGTCGATACACCATAGTCACAGCAGATATTAATCTCATGAACTTTAGGCATATTCGCGAAAGTATTCTCTGATTCCAGGAACATATCATAAATAGCACCTTCAGCAATAACCCACTTACCCAGAATATATCTTTTATATTGTAACTGTGATTTACTGTACAATAACTTCAAATGCTCAACATATTCAGGAGATAAATTAAGATTATCCCTCAAAGTAAAATGCCATACCTTAACAACCCCTTTATCTTTTAACTCCTGATTGTTAATGTATTCCTTGTAAATGTAATGGTAAGGACTGTCCGGATTCATTGTCCAGAACATTTGAGCACCAGGCAAACTGCACCTGTTCATAGCCATTTTAATAGCTGACTCCGGAGCAGTAGCAGTCTCATCACTATACCAACCACCAACAGTCATACCACGTATCTTATCAGTAGCACCTTCATCATTAAAACCTACCAACCAAATACGCTTATCACCAATATCAAAATAACCATCAAACTTATTATAATCATAAGGTAGCTTATTATGAATCATTTTAATAAGGTCACGAGTCACATTCCTCTCCAACGTGTCACGTGTTTTACCAGTCATTAAAAATTCATCATGAGGACTATTAGCAATAAAATCCAACCACCGCACATCAGCAGTGACAGTTTTACTAGACCTGACAGATCCATGAAGAATATTCACAAAAGCATTACTATTTTCCAAAAAATCTAAAGCTTTAGGAGAAAACAAACCATATTGAAAAGGCTTAACCTTTTTTTGCAATTTCTTTGCTCTTGCGAATGGCATCTGCTAACTCTCCAAAACCTTCAGTGATACTATTATCCATTGATGAGCCATTCTGAATATCATGTGCTAGTTTAACTGCTTTAAAACTAACATCAGCAACATCTTTTTCATTGACTTTACTATTTTCATTTTTAGCTGCTCTTTTTAAAGCATAATAATCTTCTTCAAAATTTTCTGCAACATTCAAAACTCCACGATATTGTCTTGCAGTAGCATCGGCAAGACCATTAATTTGAGAGTTACCTTTGATTTGACGATTAGCAGTATTTTGGATTACTTCATTTTTCTTGGAATCCACAGTTTTAGATTCTTCTTTTAACTGAGCATCTACAATTTCTAAAGCTTCATTTTTGATATGTTTATTTCTGAAATTGCTTATTGCACCATGACCAATACTCTCACCAAATTGATTTTTCAACTCACGAGATATCCATCTTGAAGATTTACCTTCATCTATCCAGTCGAGTATTTGATTATAATAGGGAGATTGCGATACTTTACTTTGTGGCGGCATGTTCATCACCATGTCATAATAAATTTTTGTTCATCTTGTTCCGGAACAAGTTGTTCTGTTTCACAACAGTGTTTCGAAACACTGTTTCATATTCTTATGAAGTGTAACACAACACCCACAATAATTGAGATTACAGGTATTAATGCCAACATCGTATTACGGAAACTTCTTTGACTACTAACAAAATCAGTCATATCATTACGATACTTAGATACTTCTTTTTGTAAATCATCAATCTTATCTTCCAAATCCTCAATTTTTTTATTATTTGCTGAGCGTTGTTTTTGCCCTTCTTCTAATAACACAGTAACACGTGTGACTTTTTCTATAAGTTCTGTTTGGAGTCTTTGCTGACGATCCTTTTCAATTTGTATCTGATGAATATCTTCTTTTTTACTGTCTAATCTTGCATTTATTTCTGCTATTTCTGATTCGATAGATGCGAATCTTTCTTCATGAATACAGTTATGGTTAGTCAATGTCATCAACTCCAGTGTTTGCTGGAGCGTATTGTTCTATGATTCTTTGTTCTGCAACTTCTACACGTGTGTTTTCTGTTGCCTGGACTACCAGATAACCTGCCAATAGGACAAGTATTGGTGCAAGATATGCGAATTCTTCAGGCAATATTTCTGCTAAAGTATCTTTTCCAATATATGTTATTAGTCCTGCAATGAAAACTATTGCATTGGCTGCTTTGGATTTGTATTTATATGTTTGTATCATATTTTAGCATCCCCAATTTAGTTTTATTATTGCTGATGGCTGGATTTGAACCAGCATTAGGAGAAAAAAATAAATTTAAAGTTTTTTTTAGTCTTCCACACCATTAAAAACTGTCTTTTTTATAATCATCAGCATAGGTAAGATATTTTTTTGAGGGAGGGAATTGAACTTAAAATCAACGTGAATAATTCATTTGATGAAAATTAGCAAAAAAACTGTAGGAAATTGTAATATATTAGTTAAAAATTTATTTTATATAGCTGGATTTTAAATTATGATTAGCCCGTAGGCTAATTCTATCGGTTTTCCGGCAACATATCTTGATGCTGCTCTTGTTATTGTGCCGCATTGGGTACAGTACTCTTCACATTTTTCTTCGTCTAGAATAATGGTTCGTGTTCGGCATTCTGGGCAAAGTTCCGGGTCGTCTAAGATGTTAATGTCCAGTTCATCTGTAGGTTCCCCTTCTGTAATATGTTGAGTATGTGTTTTTTGTTTCAATTTTAACTTCAATCCTCCTCACTATACTATAGGGATTTAGTGGAAAGATTAATGAAAAAATTATAAAAAAAGAAAATTGAAATTAAAAACTAACAAATAACTGAATAAATTCTTCATCACTACAATGATAATCCAAATTTTTAATGATATCAAATGTTTCTTTAACCCGATTATCCATTTCGATTTCACTAATAGTTTTTTGAAACTCTTCTTTAAGTAATAAATACTCTCTTGCAAAAAACCAATCCACATTTAAAATCCATTTAAAATTTAAAATAATTTCTGATTCATTTTTTGGAATTTTATTAAATAACTCTCTAGCTTTTTGTTTTCCATATAAATAATTAATATTCCAATTTCCAACTTCTAACTCCATATAAACTCCTCTACTTATCTAATTTATATTTTAATTTTATAATACTTTATCTTTGACCTGTTCTATATAACAAATCCTGATCATATTTTGTAGTTCCTACTGGAACAATTTTAGACTCAGACAACAATGCTTGAACTAACCTGCAGATAATCAATTCAAAAACATTATCTGTCAATCCATATTTTTTTGTGACACGATAATTGCATAATTTCAATTTTGGTTCATTTATTTTTGCAACATAGAATATGAATGTTAATATTATTGCTTCTTTGCTGCAGTTTCCGTGTAGTTTGCGGAAGTCTTGGAATTTATCTATTAAGTAATGTATGTGTTGTTTTTGATATTCAGTGAATATTAGGAATTTGGTTTCGTTTAGTAGTTCATCTGCTATTAGGTGTTTTTCTTGTAGTCTTTGTTTTTGTTTGTGGATTTTTTCTTGTCTGTGTGTTCTTTTTTCTCCAGGCACATAATTATTGTATTTTTTCAGTAGTTTGGTTGTTGATTCTAGGCTCATATTATCTCCTCATAGTCTTGTTTTGTGTCCATGTATAGTGCGGTTAATTTATCCCATTCTTTATTTCTGATTAATTTGTAAATTTTTTCTAGGTGTCTTGCTTGTCGAGTGTTTCTTCTTTCAAGCATCTGAATTTGATGGTCTAAGAATTTTATTTCTTCTTTTGCTTGTCTTAATTCACCTTGTTGTTCATAAAAGCTTTTTGATAATGCTTCATAATTCATTCGACATTCTGTCATTATATCATTATTATTTTGACTCATCCAAATATCTCCTTTTGTAATTCTTCTAATTCTTTTTCTAAATATGGTTTATCACTAATATCGGCAGTTTCAATCAAATAATCTCTTTTTGTTTCAAATAATTCTTTTTTTAACTGCTCATTCTCACATTCTAATTCTACAATCTTATCATCTATTTTATTCATCTCATCTGCATGAATAGTGCCTAATTCAAACATTGATTTTTTTAACTCATCGTTTTCATTTAACAAATCAATAATCTCTTCGCTTGTTAATGAATTGCTAAAAACATCATAACTATACTCTGCTTTCTCTTCAACTTCTTTTTTCGTTAGCTTATTTGAATCAAATATATAATACTCTTCATCATAATCAATACGGAAATATCGTTCTTTTTCACTCATACAGAATCACCATCTTCATAATCATCACAAAAATCAACATCCAACGGATGAATTATTTCAGCTCCTTTTTTATCACAGAAATGTTTAATCATTGTTTCTACTCCAAAGCCTCGATCACCAAGAATCTGCTCTTCAGCAGAATAATATTTACAAGAGCAGCAATCAATACCCACTTCCTCAATTGATAATAACACAGGTTTCTCGACAAACACAATTGCTGAATCCTCAAATTCTTTCAAATGATTAATCACTCCTTCAACAATGGTTTCAGCAGAATCTTGATTACAACAATTAAGTTTAACTTTAATAGTTGCTTCACAATACATATTAAAAACAACCTCCACTCAAATAACTTAAATTCTGACGTAATTTTCTATTCTCAGCACGTAACTTTTCACGCTCACATTTCAAATCAAACAAAGACTGCTTATACCTATCCTTAGTACCCAACCGCATCTCCAACACAAAATCAATAAACGATTTCGTATCCACAGTCTTATGCTTACGATGATATTTCAAATGACAATCCCTGCATAAGAGTACAATGTTTTCTTCATTACTGTAGCTTTCACGTGACTGCTTGACTTTTCTTATATGATGTGGTTCAATCTCCACTTTTGAACCACAAATAAAACAGGAATTATCTTCTTTTCTTAACTTATCCACTGTATGGCAGAAATCATAGTAATTCCTGTTTTTATGAATATTCCTACTCATCAATAAACCCAACCATTATATGTTTAGCATTCTGCCTGGCATCTTCTTTTGATTGCCCATTTCAAATGGTCCTCATCCTTATAATCTGATGCATGCTGAAGTTCGTCTTTGATGATTTTTGTGACTTGATCTTTATCCCAACATCCATAATTATAACACATCATAGACAAGTATCTATGGAAATCATCTACACTCATCACACAATCACCCCAATTTTATCCAACAATTTACTCCTACGAGCACTTAATTCATCAAGATACTCATGAAGACTGCACCATGTTTCATAATCCATGTTTTTCTTGAATAATAAAAATGATTTAACAACAGTTATTGTTGAATCCAAACCTGCTAATTCATCTTCCAAACGATTCATAATTTTAAACCACCATAAACTGATAATAATATAACCTATCAAAACGAGTTATTAACGGATAAATTTTAATCAAATCATTCTTCAAATCAGCCAATGAATCATAACCTTCACGCACAGCATCATCCAAGTTAAGAGATTTGAATTGCTTATAACCAATCTTCAAAATTTTAATATTTAAAGTATCTTCAAGACCTGGAAAAACTGCAGTTACAATATCTCCTTCCTGAACATCTAATCTTTTACGTGCTATCCTTAATGTTTGAGTTTTAACACCATCACGGATTACAGGATAATATTCCTTATTGAATTTAATTTCACTTTGAGATTCATGTACAACATAACTCATCCTATCACATCATCATTTTTAACTAGATAAATATCATCTTTTATGCATTCGACAAACACACCATGATCCACATCACTGATATGTTTCACACTAAAATTTTCGGCAAAACCTAGAACAAATTCACTTAACAACATCGAAAACCCTCAACAATAATCTTTAATTCTTTTAAACTTTCAGCACGCTCATCATCAAAAGGACCATACTCTTTTTTAGGAGTAGGTTTAGGCAGCATATAATCAGCCACCTTAAACACAAATCTTCTATCAATCATTAAAGATAATCCTCCACTCTACGATTTCTTATTACACCTATTCCATGGTCTACAAAACCACCTTCCAAGTTACTTTTCTTGCAAATAAATTTAATCAATTTATGCAACTCTTTATGCTTGTAAGCGTCAATGAAACGTTCCAGATACTCACGATTCATATCCTTATGATAAAATTCATAACTATTCAGAATATAATCAACATTACGCCCTTTCTTAATATCCAGAATCAGATCCAGTATCTCAGATGCTGTAACAGGAATGAAACATTTACCATTATTTGCATCATAAATACTGTTAACATTCATTGTAGAGGAATATTTTAACAGTTTTGGAGTAGCGTATTTACTTCTTAGAATTTCAATATTGCCTCCTTTCAATGAGTTTTTCAAATCCAATAATGCAAAATAAGACCCATTACTATTATTTAATGTATCTGTAATGGCATCAATAATCCAATCCACCTGCTCATCATTATAAAATTTACAAAACATCCAACCATTCAATGAAACCTGCTTTGAACTATCAATTTTCTTAATCAAATTTTTAATATCCGCACGGGAACAAACCCTCCTGGAAACAGGAGCCATATTATTAAACCTCATATCCAAATCCGCCTGACTAGTCATAAACAACCACCATACTTCAGAACATAATCCTTCATAGCCTCTTCAGCAGCTAAACTCAACCAATTAGGTCTAAAAGTCCTACTACTAGCAACACTCCTAAACTCACATAAAACACTCTCCGGAACACGAAGAGTAACACGAACCTTATCATCAACCATAATTATTTCACCTTCTCACAAACACCCATCACTTCAAAACCATACAAATACAACATGCTACCATTATCCAAAGTAACAAACTTATCCAACAGACACCTCTTCAAATCCCTCAAATTATTAAAACCACATTTGCATGCAATTTTATCAGATAACTCTGAAAACCTGACCCACTCAATACCGGAAATCTCAACAACAACATGATCATCCCTGCCACTGAATCTCATAGGAACCCAATCATTAACCCGGACATTCAACCTGGAAGATGGAGTTCGGACAATCATCGTTTTTTGACCTGACTTAACTTTATCATAATCTCCACCAGGAAGAGTTATTCTTTCACTCATCAGCAATCACCCGTAACCAAACAGCAACATCAGATTCATGATCCACTTTAACTTCAAAGACTTCATCACCAGCATCAATTAAAACATACTTCTCCTCATCAAATTTTTTCAAATCTTTAACTTTCATTTCAAAAGCACCTCACCGAGAATATTATTTTGTGTTTCTTCATGTTCATGGCCACAAACAGGACACTTCCAATACTTGGATAAAACACCATGAAAATTACTGGTGCATTTTAAAATAATTTTAGCTCCACAATCAGGACATATCATTTTACCTTAACTCCTAGAAATAATAATTGAAAAAGGATTTTTTAAATAAACCCTTTTTCACGCCTCTTTTGAGGATTATTCTCAACAAACTTATCCTCCTTTTTCAAAAGCACCTTCAACTGATAATCATCATAATTATCCACAATCAAACGAATACACTCAGAAGGACAAAAAGGATTCTTATCAATCAATTCACGAACATATTCCTCAAGCACATCATCAGAATAACCATAAGGAATACCATCCAACATCTTTTTAACTTCATCAACATTCAACTTAGTCTCCTGACCATTAACCCTCAAAGTACCATTATACACTTCAAAATGAGGATTATTAACCTGACGCAAATATTTATCATACTTAGACAAAATCATACTAAAATGCCCTTTAACCAAATGATAAATAATACATTCAAAAGAAGAACTATGAACACCACAAGTTGCCAGATAAGTACAACACTCATCAAACAAACCATTAGTTAAAACTTTACCATCAACCATCTTAGCTAACTTTTTCAACTGCTTAGCATTAATATCAAAAGTTTTACCACGTTTTGATTTAATATACAAATTATTAATCAACTCAAAACCAATATTATTATATCTTTGCTTAAACTGATACACACCATCCCCTTTATAGCCTTCATCTACAGCATCAGGAATAATTTTAACATAAATAATAGGAGCATTATGTATATCATTGACAGACATGAAACGAATATTTTTCATCGTTCTAGTTTTCTTAAACGTATTATTCACGGTAGATGAAGTTAATCCTAGTTTTTTAGAAATATTTCGAACAGTTGGTTCATCAATTAACTTTTTAGTTAAATTTCTACCAGTAATACCCTCGAATTTAGATCGAATTCTTTTAAAGTATTCCTCACATTCACTTTCAGTCATTTCAGGAAGACATTTTAATACGTTTTCATCATTTTTATTTAGTACAATTTCCTCAGTTGACTTTTTACTTTTGGATCCGTTTGAAGTGTTTGTAGTGTGTTTTACTTCAAGAGAAGGCATTCCATTAAAATCATTTGTGATTGGTTTGGTCTTAACAGATTTTTTAATTTCATCTAATTTTATTAAGATTTTGTCATCTATTGTAGATAATTCCTGGAAATCTTTTTTTAATTGGGTAGTTTCGTTATTGATTTCATCTATTTTGTTAGCAACTATATCAAAATAATCTTGTAATTTTTTATTGACATAGTTTTCAACGATGTTGTTGATTTCAGTGTTATTTTCGTTTTCTTGGAATATGTATTCTAGAAACATTTTTAATGCTTCTTTTTTGTTTTCGTTCATTTTTATCGGCCTCTTTTTTCCTTTTTTAAAATATTAACATTGTTATATTATATCATATATTGATAAAA
>NZ_JAFSNZ010000112.1 GCF_017447225.1 Methanobrevibacter sp.
AATTCATAGTATATCACCAAATATTAATTCAATGAAGTTATTTTGTAAAATGTAGTTATTAAATTTATCTATTATAAGTTTAGACAATATTACTTCCTCATATTAAAAAAACAAGTTCATAGCAATATTTACCTCAACTTGTAAAAATTATAATAATCGGGAAAAACAACTATAAGTAATGAAAGGATGCTACTGCTTAGTGATTGAACTTGATGAAGACAAGAACTTAAAAATAGGCTCAAGGCTTGAAATCGATTTTAAAAAAGGATATTATGTTTATATAGGTTCAGCCATGAATAACCTGGAATCAAGAGTGAAAAGACACCTGTCCAGCAAAAAGAAGCTCCATTGGCACATAGATTACCTGTTGAAGTATTCACAAATCACAGAAGTGATATATAATTTGGACAAAAAAGTGGAATGCAATTTGTCAAGAGAACTGATGATGAATAACGAATATGTTCAGGACTTCGGTTGTAGCGATTGTGGATGCGAAAGTCACTTATATTACTTTAAAAATAAAAAAGAGGCTATTGAGAAAGTAATTAAAGCTTACAACTCAATAGACTGTGAATTCAGAATTGGTATTTCTGATTTTTCTTGAATTTATATGAGTATTCAAATGAATTCAATGCCATTTCACGCAAAGCATCCATATCGCATGATACTTTGCCTGCCCATTCATTTTCCAAAGATTCAATTTCAGAAAGAATTTCCAGACCTTTTTGTGTTAAAACAACATCATAAGGCAAATCATCGACTTCAATAATTTCAGCCAATTCCATACGTTCAAGTTTCTTATATTTTTTCAGATATAATTTCAAATGCAAATCAAAATGCCTGTCATCACTTATTTTAGCATATTGCCTTACCCTGACCTTTCTGTGATGAGACTTTGAATGCTTTACAATGTTTTTGATTAATCTGATTTGGCTTTCATGCAAATGAATGCTCAGATTATCACGGACATAGCAGCTTTTTGATTCAGCAATTATATCTACTAACTTTGAAGCATCTTCCATTTCTGAAATCGCTTTTACATGTGGATGAGGCATGACAATCACTTCATCTGACCGAATAATCCTCTCATAATACCTTTTGTAACCTCACGTGCCATAGTATTTGCTGCAGTGGTTGCCGCTTTTTCAATAGCTTTCTGCTGAGCGGTCTTTTTGGTTTTCTTGCCTGCAGCCTGACCTCCACCTAAAATTGTTCCTAAATCAAAACCGCCTAAAGACAAGGATTCAGGTTGGCTTTCAGGAGCTTGCTGAGCTTGTGGAACTTCAGCTTGAGGCTCTTGGGCTTGTGGCGGTGCAGGAGGCACTTCGCTTTCAATGTTAGCATTCTGATTGATTTTATTTGCAAGGATTTCATAAGCGGACTCATTGTCAACAGCTTCAAGATATTTATCCTTAAATTCAGATAAATTAATCAGATCAGTCCTCATAGCATCATCAATAGGTCCGATATATGACTGTGGAGCTACAATGTTAACCTGCTGGACAATTCCCGGAACACCCTGTTCGTCCAAAACAGAAACCAATGCTTCACCAATACCAAGATTGGAAATGACATCAGCAGTGTCAAAGTCAGGATTTGCACGGAATGTTTCAGCAGCCACTTTAACCGCCTTTTGGTCTTTTGGAGTGTAAGCCCTTAGGGCATGCTGAATTCTGTTACCCAATTGGCCCAGAATTTCATCAGGAATATCTGCAGGAGACTGTGAAATGAAATATAATCCAACGCCTTTTGAACGGATCAGACGTGTAATCTGTTCGATTTTTTTCAGGAATTCTGCTCCCATACCGTCAAATATCAGATGAGCTTCATCAAAGAAGAATACAAATTTAGGTTTATCTGCGTCTCCCACTTCAGGCAACTGTTCATATAATGATGAAAGCATCCAAAGCAGGAATGATGAATATATTTCAGGAGACAGTGATAATTTTTGAGCGTCCAAAATGTTGATTACTCCACATCCTGATTCATCGACCTTTATAAAGTCATTTAACTCAAGTGCAGGTTCGCCGAAGAAATCGTTTCCGCCCTGGTCTTCCAAGGTGATGAGATTTCTCAATATGGTATTGGCGGATTTTGCCGCAATTGCACCATATTTAGGTTCATAGACATCCTTGTTTTCAACGACATGATTGATCATTGATTTCAAGTCCTTAATGTCTATGATAAGTAAAGATTCCTCATCTGCAACCCTGAATACAATGTTTAAAACTCCGCTTTGCGCTTCAGTAAGGTTCAATATTTTGGAAAGCAATACCGGACCCATTTCGGATAAGGTTACGCGAACTGGTAAACCTTTTTCACCGAAGAGATCCCAGAACTCAACAGGATAAGACTTGAGCTTAAAGGAATCGATTCCTTCAACTCTTTTAGCGACATTATCATTCATTTCACCAATCTTTGCAAGACCTGAAATATCTCCTTTCATGTCTGCCAGAAATACAGGTACTCCCATATCACTGAATGATTCTGCAAGTGTTTTGAGTGTTATTGTTTTACCGGTTCCTGTTGCTCCTGCAATCAAACCGTGCCTATTTGCCATTTTCGGTAGTAAATAAACATCACCACCAATTAAAACTTTATCTTCTACAAACATTTTTCTAACCATTTTCAATTTTTTTAATTAAATAAGAAGTTTTACGTACAATACTCCTGCGATTAAAAGCTATTGAAATTCTTTTAATAGCATCCAAGTTTTTAACAAAATTATCCAGCCATGAGAATATGTCGCCGGGATAAACCTGAATCTGATATTTTCTGAATAACTTATTTGAGATATCCATAGGGTCTTTGCCTTTAAGACGTTCATGGATAATGACTTCTGATATTCCAAGCTGCAGGCATCTGCAGAATGGCCTGTCCTGGCAGTTGCATTTCATGAAGTCACTTTGAAGACGTATCATTGCATCCTGGAATTTGGAATCCAGCTTGTCCAAAGCTTCTCCGGAAGATATGATATCCAAAGTGGACTCTGCAAACAATCTGGTTGAAAACTTAACCTTTAGTGCATTTGATATCTGATTGTGGACAACTGGGGACAAATATGCATTTTCAAACAGTTCCAAATCCAATGCCATAGCTATTATCTTTACTTTCAGCTTGTCATATTCCTGCTTATTTTTATACATTGGAGAAAGCCTGACATACTCAGTCAGATAATCCCAGTCATCCAAAGCGGTTCTTATAAACTCGGCATCGTCCAGAGTTAGAAATGAAACTGAAGTTGCCCTTCCATATTTAGTTATCTTAAAGTCATCACTTATTAATCCTAATGCTTTCATTTCATCTGTTGCTATTTGCAGACTGACTGGAACATCAATATTTCTGTAAAATTCGACAAGTTCATCAAAGCTTTTTATTGAAGTTGAGGAAATGTCTGCCAGAATCTGTTCATAAGAGCTTTCCTCATCATATTCAATGAATACATCCTCACTATTGCTTTCAAGCAATTCCAAGGCTTTGGCCTCTTCAGATTCTCCCTGAAAGTCGTTGTTAACTTCAGGAAGCAGATATACAATTCCACGGTCATGATAGCTTGGTCTTCCTGCACGGCCGAGCATCTGTGAAAATTCATTGGGATTAATCCATTTATTACCCATAATCAGCGAATCGAATATTACCTGTGATGCCGGAAAATCAACACCTGCAGCCAAAGCGGCTGTCGTTACAACAACAGATAATCTGGCCTTATCAAAATCCTTTTCAATCTTTTCCTTTTTATAATATGAAAGACCCGCATGATAAGCGGCCGCATTGATATGCTTTTCCTGTAAGAAATTAGCGATTTTATGGGTTTTGCGCCTTGAGTTAGTAAATATGATAGTCTGTCCACGATAACCTTTTCTGGATTTGCTGTTGAATTCCTTTTTCACCAATTTGGCCATTAAATGGCGTTTGGACGATTCGTTTCGCATGTAAACAAGATGCCTTTCCAAAGGAACTGGACGGTCAGGATATTCAACCAGTTTCATGTTGAATTCCTTAGCTAAAAACTGAGGATTTTTTACAGTCGCTGACAAACCGATGATTTGGGTTTTAGGATATAAATGTTTAATACGTTTAATTAATCCATTGAGTCGGGTTCCACGGTCCTCATCATCAATCATATGGATTTCATCAATTAAAACCACACCCAAATTACTTAAAGCATTTGAATTCCCATTCCTTAAAAGAAAATCAATTCCCTCATAGGTTGCAACAACAATGTCAGCCCCAGACACGTCACTGTCAGGTAATTTCAACTCACCTTTTGCCTTAACACGGTTACGCCCGACTTTAATGGCTACATTTAAGCCCAGTTTCTTATATTTTTTCTTAAAATCACGATATTTCTGATTTGCAAGAGCAACCAGAGGAGTTAGGAAAATGAATTTTTTGCCTTCAAGAGCCTGTGTGATACCTGCAAGTTCACCGACCAGAGTTTTTCCACTTCCGGTAGCACTTACAACAAGCAGATCCTCTCCCTTAAGCAGTCCTTCATGGATAGCCAGATACTGAACAGGCAGAAGCTTGTCATTACCGTTTTTGATTAGAATATCTCTGAACTCATGGTTAATCTTTAAACGTTTCATTTCAGCTGAAGGAATCTTCAGTCTTGACTTGGTTGAAGTCTTATCATACAATGTAAGATTTCTATTCTTTAAAGGGTTGAAATCAGGACTTAAAACTGACAGTGTCTTTTCCAGATTTCCGCTTTTCTCCAAAGTCCTTTTAAGATTTCTGAAAATCTTTTTGTCAAATCCTCTAAGCTTTATTTCATTTTTAATTGTGTCATGAGCACAGTTTTTACAAATTAACTGATTATTGTATTTATATGAAAAATTTGAATTTATGATAGTGATATTTCCATCAAAAGCACAGAAAGAACAGACCTGAGTGTGGCGAACCTTAACATTCAGTCTTTTTAAGAAATCCTCAACATCATCATCTTTAGTGGCTAGAAAAACTGCCTGGCTTCTTAAAAGCTTATTGACTTCCTGCGGAGGCAAGAGTTTTTCTGACAGGCTGGAATTATCTTTATAGGAATAATCTGCAACGAATCTGTTTATTGCAAGCCCCTGAGCAGTCTGCTGAAATTTTATTGTACCGACGAATTCGGCTTCCCTTTTATTGTTTAAGGCTCCTTTCGGAGAACCTATAGGGAATAATTTCCACTGCTTTTTTACCTTTTTTATCACTAACATTAAAATAAAGTTTATTTTTTATATTATAAAAATACTATTAACAAAAAAAGAAGAAAGTGAAAACAATTATTCTTGAGTGAATCTTGTTTCCAAAATAATGATTAATACAAATGCTATTATTGCAACAATAACGCACGGAAGCAAACCTGCAATATCTAAAGTTACATTGGATAAAACTTCCATAGCAGGCAGTTTTAATGTACCTACCATTACACCAATGAGAAATGCCATGGTTACTTCTTCATGATTTTTAAGCAGATAATTCAGGATTTTAGAAAATCCTAAAATACCTATTACAGCTCCTACAATGAATACTATGATTTCAGTTAAATGAAGCTCGTGAAGAGCGGTTAACATGTATTCATATTGTCCGAGCAACAGCAAAAGAAATGATCCGGAAATTCCAGGCAAAATCATTGCACAAATTGCAATCAATCCTGAAATGAATATGACCGGTAGAGAATGATTTGCAGCAATAGGATTTAAGCTGACAAAGATATAAGCTAATATACTGCCTAAAATTGCAAAAGCAACATGCTTTATTTCCAATTTAGGAATCTTTTTAAGCAGCACATAAGCTGATGCTAAAATCAGACCTAAGAAAAATGCATAGGTCAGTGCTGTGTGGACGTCCATACAATAAGTCACAACTTTAGCTATTGTAAGCATTGCAATTCCAATACCCAAAATTAAAGGAATGAAAAATGCAAAATCAATTTCATCCAAAAATGCAGTCCAGAATCCTTTAAAATCCAATTTAACTAATGGTTTTATAAATTTAAAATTAATTTTACTGATTGAACCAATCAGATGTTCGTAAATTCCCGTAATTAATGCGATTGTTCCTCCACTAACTCCAGGAACAATATCTGCCGAACCCATTAATAATCCACGGATAAAAATTAAAAATGCTTCATAAAAATTAAAATTCACATTATCTCCTCAACAGTAGTTTTATTCTATCTTTATAATAACCCTTTTGATTAATATATTTTTGGTAACTTTTTGATGGAGCAAAAATTCTAATATCATACAAAATTACCTCTTGAGAGCAATATTGACCCTAAATGATATTAAAAAGCTTTAAATAGTTTTAAATCCAATATATAACTTCATCCTACTCCAAAAAAAATTATTAAATGGAATTTAAAGGGATTTTTATGAAACAAATATTTTTAATAAAAATTGAATTCAAGTTTTGCTAATAATTTTCACCAACATTAAGGAGGATTACAATGGATTACACAATATCCGTAAATATTACGGTAAATGTTAATGAAGAATCTTTAAAATCATTAACTATGTTGTGCATAACATTATTGAAAATAATAATGTTATCATAAATCCATAATCCTCTTTTAGTGGATAAATTGTTAATATTATGTTTAATGATAGGATTTTGCTAATTCCCAAAAAAATTAGTTTAGAAGTAGGTAATTACTTGAAAACTAAGTTTAACAACTATATCCACATATTTACATAAAATTTAAATAATTAAAAAAGTAATGTAATATTAAAGATATTTATCTCCTTTGAATTTAAAAAAATTCAAACTTTGAATCAGTAAAATAATCAATGTTTTTTTGGGATTGTGAAGAAACTCTTCACAATAACATTGGTTATTAAAAAAACTATTTTTTACATTAAATATTATTAAAAAATAAAATAAATGCTAAAATAATTATTTAGCATCCATTAATTCTTTTGCAAAAGGCGTTATGTTTTCATTGAGCATTTTATCTAAAAATTCACCAGTATAGGTTCCACTTTTAGATACTTCTTCAGGAGTTCCAGTAGCAATAACACGACCTCCGCCGTCTCCACCTTCAGGACCCAAATCAATAATATGATCAGCGGTTTTAATTACATCCAGGTTATGCTCAATAACGACAATGGAATTTCCCGCATCAGTCAATCTGGCCAATACATCAAGCAAACGTTTAATATCTGCAAAATGAAGTCCTGTAGTAGGTTCATCCAAAATATATAATGTATTGCCAGTACTTGTTCTGGACAATTCTTTAGCCAGTTTAATTCTTTGAGCTTCACCACCGGACAATGTGGTTGCGGGCTGACCTATTTTCATATAGCCCAATCCGACATCATCCAATGTTTTAAGTTTTTTATGGATTTTAGGAATATGTTCAAAGAATTCCAATGCCTCTTCCACAGTCATTTCCAAGACTTCATAGATATTCTTACCTTTATAGCGAACATCTAATGTTTCGTCGTTGTATCTTTTACCGCCGCAGACTTCACATGGAACATAAACATCAGCCAGGAAATGCATTTCAATTTGAACTATACCGTCACCGGAACATGCTTCACATCTTCCGCCCTTTACGTTGAAACTGAATCTGCCAGGTTTATATCCACGTGCTTTGGATTCGGGAGTATTAGCGAATAAATCCCTGATATCTGTAAATACTCCAGTATATGTTGCAGGATTTGACCTTGGTGTACGTCCAATAGGCTTTTGGTCGATAGCAATGACCTTATCAATATTTTTAAGACCTTCAATCTTATCATATTTTCCTGCAAAAGTGAATTTATGTGACAGTTCACCTTTAGTTCCCTTATAGAGAATCTCATTGATTAAACTACTTTTTCCGGAACCGCTTACACCAGTGACACATGTGAATTTACCTAAAGGAATATCAACTTCAATATCCTTCAAGTTGTTTTGTTGTGCTCCTTTGATTGTAATGAACTTGCCGTTTCCTTCACGGCGTTTTTCAGGAACATCAATTACTTCTTTTCTGGAGAGATATCTTCCTGTGATTGAATCTTCACACATCATGATTTCCTGAGGTGTTCCCTGAGCTATTACTTTTCCTCCGTGCTCTCCGGCACCGGGACCTATGTCAACAACATGGTCTGCTGACAATATTGTTTCCTCATCGTGCTCTACGACAACGACAGTATTTCCTAGATTTTTAAGTCTTTTGAGTGTTCCTATCAGCTTTACGTTATCCCTTTGGTGAAGACCGATACTTGGTTCGTCTAGAATATATAATACACCGACCAGTCCTGAACCTATTTGGGTTGCAAGCCTGATTCTTTGAGCTTCTCCACCGGATAATGTTCCTGATGACCTTTCCATTGAAAGATAGTCAAGACCTACATCAACAAGGAATTTCAGTCTTTCTCTGATTTCTTTTAGAACTTCTTTAGCGATGAACTGTTCCCTGTCTGTGAGTTCCAAATCCAGGAAAAACTGATATGAATCTTTAATGGACATTTCCACTACATCTGCAATGGATTTTCCACCGACAGTTACCGCAAGCACTTCAGGGCGCAGTCTTTTTCCGTCACATACATGACATTTTCTGTCGCTCATGAATTTTGAAAGATATTTTCTTGAATAGTTTGACTTGGTTTCAAGATATAATCTCTCCATTCTTGGAATGACACCTTCAAATTTACGGTTTACCATGTAGGACTTGTTTCTTCTTTTGAATGTGAATGCGATTTTATCCCTGCACCCATAAAGAATAGTGTCCTGATATTCATGAGGCAGTTCATTGAACGGAACATCCATACTGAAATTAAAATGATTTGAAACCGCTTCAAGCATCTGATAATAATAATTTTCCCTTTTTGCGGATGATGCCCACGGCACAATTGCCCCTTCATTTAATGTCAAGTTCTTGTTTGGAACTATTAAATCAGGATCGATTTCCATTTTGGAACCGATACCGTTACATTCAGGACATGCCCCCTGAGGAGCGTTGAAAGAAAACATACGGGGAGTCAGCTCTTCAAAGTTTATTCCACAATCGACACATGCAAAGTGTTCTGAGTATTTCTTTTCGTATTCCTCTTCACCGTCATCAAACAGGACATTAATGAGACCTTCAGCAAATTCAGCTGCAGTTTCCAGTGAATCCACCAACCTTCTTTTAAAGTCAACATCCTTTCTGATTTTTAAACGGTCAACAACAACGTCAATGCTGTGCCTGAAGGTCTTTGCAAGTTCAATATCTTCTTCAAGTTCACGGATTTCACCGTCAACCCTTACACGGACAAAACCCTTGTTTCTCAAATCTTCCAGGACATCCTTGTGCTGACCTTTTCTGTCACGAACAACTGGAGACAGTATTTGGATTTTAAGGCCTTCTCCCTCTTCGATTATACTGTCTCCAATCTGTCCGATGGTCTGATGAGACACTTCACGTCCACAGTTCGGACAGTGGGGAATACCAATTCTTGCGAATAATAATCTTAAATAATCATAAATTTCCGTAATGGTACCTACAGTTGACCTTGGGTTTTCCCTGGTTGTTTTTTGGTCAATGGAAATAGCTGGAGACAGTCCTTCAATGTACTCCATTTCCGGTTTTTTCATTTGACCCAGGAACTGTCTTGCGTAGGCAGATAAAGATTCAACATATCTACGCTGTCCTTCAGCATAAATTGTATCAAAAGCCAATGAAGACTTTCCGGAACCACTAAGTCCAGTGATAACTATGAATTCATCACGGGGAACACTGACATCAATATTTTGCAAATTATGTTCCCTAGCTCCTTTAATGATAATCTGTTTTTTAGACTCATCTGTCATAATAATCTCCTAAAAATTTAAGTAATATAATATTATTGTTCTATTCTATATAAACTATTAGAGAGAGCATTTGAACAGAAATATTTTTCAGTTTTTGTCAAATGCCTTAAGCGCATATAATTTGTTTCTAAGTTCAGCTGCACGCTCAAAGTCAAGTCTTGATGCAGCTTCCTTCATGTCACTTTCAATATCCTTAATGAGTAATCTGAGCTCATCTTTAGGCATTTTAGCGATATCTGCACCTGATGCAATTTTTTCTTCAGTTTCGGTTTTCTCTTTTAATGTACGTGTAGTTGACTTAGGAACGATGCCATGTTCCTCATTATATTTCATCTGTAGGAAACGGCGTTTTTTAGTAATTTCAGTTGCATTTCTAACTGATTGAGTCATTTCATCCACATACATTATTACCTGACCGTTGACGTTTCTTGCAGCACGTCCTATAGTCTGTATCAGTGAGGTTTCATTTCTTAAAAATCCTTCCTTGTCCGCATCCAAAATGGCCACAAGTGAAACTTCAGGCAAATCAAGACCTTCTCTTAATAAATTAACTCCAACGAGAACGTCAAATGTTCCCCTTCTTAAATCATCAACAATGTCAATTCTCTCAAGGGTATCGATTTCAGAGTGCATGTATCTTACCTTGACTCCTATTTTAGCATAATAGTCTGTCAGATCCTCTGCCATTCTTTTGGTTAAAGTTGTAACAAGTACTCTTTCATTTTTTTCGGCCCGTTTTTTAACTTCTCCAAGCAGATCTTCAACCTGGCCTTCAACAGGCCTTATTATTACTTCAGGGTCAACCAAACCTGTAGGACGGATAATCTGCTCTACGACATTTCTTGATTTTGCAAGTTCATATGGTCCCGGAGTTGCTGAAACATATATTACCTGATTGACGCTTGACTCGAACTCGTCAAACCTTAAAGGCCTGTTTTCCTTTGCGGAAGGTAATCTGAATCCGTATTCAACCAGAGTCTCCTTACGGGCACGGTCTCCATTGTACATTCCCCTGATTTGAGGAACAGTAACGTGAGATTCATCAATAATGGTTAAAAAGTCATCGGGGAAATATTTTAATAATGAGTATGGTTTTTCTCCCCATTCACGTCCTGAAAGATGCATGGAATAGTTTTCTACACCAGGACAGTATCCCATTTCCTGAAGCATTTCAATGTCAAAACGGGTTCTCTGCTCAAGTCTTTGAGCTTCAAGAAGTTTGTTCATTGCATTCAGTTCATTCAATCGCTCTTCAAGTTCATTTTTGATTTTGGAAATGGCCACATCCATCTTGTCCTGACCTACAACAAAGTGTTTTGCAGGGAAAATCATGTATCTTGGCAGGCTTTCCAGTTTTTTACCTGTTACTTTGTCAATGATGCTTATCGCATCAATCTCCTCGCCGAAAAGTTCAATTCTGACTGGTGGTGTTCCATGAACGGGATTGATTTCAATAACATCTCCTCTGACTCTGAAGTGTCCTCTGTCAAATTCAATGTCATTTCGTTCATATTGCATGAAAACTAGTTTTTTGATGATTTCAGATCTGTCATAAATGTCTCCAACAGCTATTCCAAATGCAAATTCCCCATAATCTTCAGGAGAACCGATACCATAAATACAGCTAACACTGCTTACGACAATAACATCATCTCTTGAAAGAAGTGATTGTGTTGCGGAGTGTCGCATCATATCTATCTCTTCATTGATGGATGCTTCCTTATCAATGAAGGTGTCTGTTCTTGGAACATAAGCTTCAGGCTGATAATAATCGTAATAGCTGACAAAGTACTCGACTGCATTGTCCGGGAAGAATTCCTTGAATTCCTCATATAGCTGTGCAGCCAAAGTCTTGTTATGTGAAATGACAAGGGTTGGCTTTTGAACCTTTTCAATGACATTTGCCATTGTGAAAGTCTTTCCTGAACCGGTTACACCAAGCAATGTCTGTTCACGAAGATTATCCTTAATACCTTTAGCCAATGAATTAATAGCTTTTGGCTGATCACCAAGTGGTTTATATGGTGAATTGAGTTTAAATTCTTTCATGAGTTATCTACAGTAATATTAAAGCTAATGTGAGTATATCTGGCAGAACAGCATGGAACTACCCTTTCATCCCTTACGCTTAACTTGCCGTATTTAGCTAATTTGGATTCAACTTCCCTCATAATGGCTGGAGCATTTCTTTCATCAAACACTCTTAAAGAACCTAAAAAAGTGATTTTACCCTGCATGTTCATTACAGAAATGCCATCCACTTCATATGGCTCGTTCCAATCAGAAAGTATACTGTTTGACTCGTTAATTAATTCCTGTTTGATTTTTTCTTTATCTATTGGCATTTTTATTTCCTCAATACATCAGCTATGCTTTGGGCAAGTGAAACACGGGAGGTGTCTGAAGATAGGCTGTTTGTTGAAATAATTTTGTCTGCACCTGCTGAGTAAATTCTTACAGCACCGCCGTTTACCAGTATTGGGTGAACGCAGCATACATCAACGCTTTCAGCACCATACTGTTTCAGGATTTTAATTGCGTTTACTATGGTTCCACCAGTAGCAATAATATCATCTATAATAAAAGCATTTTTGCCTTTTACTGCATCCACATTAACTGTACTTTCATCAGCGCCGTCACATCTGACATCAACAATTCTTGTTTCTACCTTATCAGGTCCTAAACGTACTTTGGATAAATAAGTGCAGTCACAGCCAATAATTTCAGCCATTTCACGGGCAAATCCATATGCACCTTTATCCGGAGCAATGATAATCGGATTATCCTTTTCCTTTTTGATATATTTCTTATTGATGTAATCTGCTATTGCAGGCATTGCAGAAACGTTTTGGGTTTTAATTGAAAAGAAGTCTAAAACACATTCTTCATGAATATTGAATGTTATGAATTCGTCAGCACCTGCTGATTCAATCAGGTTAGCGATGATTTTTGCAGATACTGCTTCACCGTCATTGAAACGTTTTTCCTGTCTTGCATATCCCATATAAGGAACTACAACACGAACGTATTTTGCACCCAAGTCTTTGACATTTGAAATTAAAAACAGTAATTCCATCAGGTTTTCATCTTGAGGATAGCCTGTGGACTGGATGATAGTTACTTCTTCATCAACTGCCTCAGTGACACGCAAATATCTTTCTCCGTCAGGAAACTTCTTACATTCAACATAACATAATTCTTCCCCTAATTCCTTTGCAACATGAGCTGCTAAATCTTGAGAAGCTGAACCACTTATAATCATAATATCACCAAAATTTATATACATGGTTTAATATGATTTTCAAACAATAAAAAGTTAAGTATAAAATTAAGTCAGGGACTGTCATTTTGTTAGGACTTTTTTTTGATTTTCTACCCATCCATTTTTTCTAGCCATAATATAATCAAATATTCCTTCAGGAGTTCTATAAATTCTTTTAGTGTGCCTATCTAATGTATTTCCAAAGTAATTTTCTA
>NZ_JAFSNZ010000113.1 GCF_017447225.1 Methanobrevibacter sp.
AATTAAATTTATTCATCGTCTTCATCATTTATAGCTCCTACATCTTGATTTTCATTAACATCATGAATATTGACTTTTAATTCAACTTTATCTCCTTCTTTTAAAGTATCCTTATAATTATTAAGCCTATTATATTCATTTTTAATTGAGTCATATTGTCCTTTTAATAAAGCATTATTTCTTTCTAAAAGACGTAATTTTTTAGTATAAGCATCAAATATTTTTTCAAGTTGAGTATTTTTTTTTCTAGCTTCGCTATCAATTTGACTCTTAAATGCAATATTATCAGTATAAATTATACCTTCTTTTACATCTCCATATGTTTGACCTTGTCTACCTGTAACGCTTTTATCTTGAAGATCATTTATTTCTAATTCAAAACCTTTATATATTTCTTTTGTTCCTTTATATTTAAGTCTATATCTATAAATACGTGAGAAAATATAAATTGCAATACCAATTAATAAAAGAATTCCCAAAAATATGAATGTTAATAGTTTTAAATGAGCTATAAACCAATTTTCAGCTATATATAATTTATTATCGTTCATTTTTAATTCCATGACAACGGCATAAATACCTTCTTCATTCACTTCTCCAGTTAATTGCAATTCATTTTTTGCCTCAACATTAAAGTTCAATTTATTGCATTCCCATTTTCTTGTTGTAACATTTAATTTTGCTAAGCATACATCTTTATTATAATTTAATGGGAATGTAGTATATCTATATGTTTTAGTATATTCTGCTTCATCTTCTTCTATTACTAAATGACTTTTTTCTAATTTTTCATGTTTATAAGGAAAATCAAATAAAAGTGTTAGTAATACTTTTCCAGAAATTTCAGTTTCTTTTGGCTCTTTTAATGTAACTTCAATTGCACTTGATAAAACAGTATATTGGTAACTTAAAGAATAATTATTACCTGGATCAGCATAAGGATAAACTGATTTAAGATCATCAACTCTTGTTTTGTCATATGTTGTATTAGTATCAACAATACGATTTCGAGTTACAGACCTAAATTTAATTTGAGTTTCAGCAGCTTCTCCGTCTTTTATTTTAGTAATAGTACCAGCTGGAATTTCAACTTTTCCAGCTAAAATATTGTTAGGACCAATAATTAAATCAGCAGTCACTTCCATTTTTGGATAAATTGAAATTAAAACATTGGTATCTCCAACCTCTCTAAAAGGTATTTTACAATCAGCTAAAGATGCACCGCATGTTCCATCAATACATCTAAAAGGCTTTTCTGTTGAATCACAGGCACTTTCACCAACACATTCAATTATTTGATTAGCACATCTTCCATTAGAGCATAATAAAGGATGATCATTAGGACATCCATTATATTCAACAAAACTACAAGTCTTTCTGCAAACTCCATCTTCGCATAAAGATAAACCTTCTTGGCATTCAAATTTCTCTAAATCATTTTTATCAGTACATAATTCTTTTCCAGTTGCACATCCCCCATCATAACATTTAAAAGGAGCATCACTTTTTACACAGCCTGGATAAATTGGGCATTCCTCTACCGATGCTCTACATGTTCCATCTAAACAAATATATTCATCATTCTTGCATATTGTTCCAATTTTAGCTCCATTTTCTTCATCATAATCTATTTTTTGGCAATCTCTTGGATTTTGTCGACACATTCCCATGACACAATAATATTGGGCCCAACTTGGGCATTTACTTTCATCACAATCATATACTCCTGCACCACAATTTCCATTGGGACATAAAACAGGATTCTTTGCAGGGCATTTTTTATGATACATTTGACATTCTTCCATTGAGCTTGCACATGTTTTATCTTCACATAAAGTTTGTTTTTCCCCACATCCACTATAACTTTTACAAAATGATGGTTTTTCTGCACAAGAACCATCAGCACATAAATATGGTTTATAATTTGGACAAGCAATTCCTAATTCACACCCTTGTGTTCCACCAAAAGGATATCTTTTACAATCACCATTTCCACAACGGAAAGGAGTATCTACTTTACAATTTATTGAATTAAAACATTCACCAAGAGATTTTGCACAAGGATCTGGCTCATCATTCAAACATGTTACAGTTCTTCCACCTTCTTGACATTCATCACTATGCTTTTGGCATTGTCTTAAAGATGTTGTGCAAAATCCATCAGGACACATAATTTCTCCAAAAGAACATGCTGTATCAACGTTATCACAATCGTTACTTTCAGCTACACACATATTAGTTGTTGGACATTTTATAGGCCTTTCTTGGGGACATCCATTTGCCTCATTAAATTCATTTTCATGACTTTCACACTCATCTAAATCAGCAACACAAAAACCATTTCCAGGACATTTATATTTACTCTTTAAAGGACATCCATTATCATTAGGGCATAAGTTAGATTCACTTGCACATGCACCATTTCCACATCTTGTTTCATTTCCTGGACATGTATTGCCTAATGGACATTTCTCTATTTCATCTCTACATGAGCCATCTTGACATCTAAATTCACCTTCAGGACAAATAACTAAAGGTTTACATTCATCATATGAATGTGCTTCTGTCCCATCTGCACAAATTACATTTCCAGAAAGAGCTGTTTTTCTTTCTACTGGACAATAATTAACCGTTAATACACAAGTACCATCAAAGCATTTTATTGGTATTGATGCATCACATAGAGGAATGGAGCATGAATTTTTTTTCAAATTAATGCATTCACCATTTGCACACTTATAAGGAGTATCAATAGGGCAACCCATTTGAGAAGGACATACTACATTATTTGGTAAACAACTACCATCAGGGCATAATTTTTTATCACCACATATTGGTTTTTCTGGACAAGATTCTTTATCTGAAGCACAACTTCCATCTTCGCATCTTATTGGTAAATAAAAAGGGCAACCATTTTCTTTATCACAGTATTTTTCATCAGAAACACATAATCCATTTAAACATTTAACAGGTAAATTTACAGGGCAAGCTTCTTCAGGACAGAATGCTAATTTTTTTCTGCACGTACCATCTTTACATTTAACAAATTCACTTGGACAATCTTTCTCTTCTTTACAATTCATTGATGATTTAGCACATAAACCATTAGGACATTTTACAGGATTTATTATTCTATCACATAATGATGGTGATAAGCATTCTCCTCTTTCAGCTAAGCATCTTCCGTCCCAACATAAAATAGGTGTTTCACTTGGGCATGAAGGTTGTGTAGGACAATCTTCTGGATTTCTTCTGCATGTATTATCAAAACATCTATATGGAGCATCTACAGAACATGTAATATGAGTACCGCATTGTCCTAAAGCACAACTTCCATCTGGACATTCATGTAACCCCGATGGACAATTTTGATATGCTGGACAATTTTCTACTGAATCTCTGCATGAATTATCCCAACATTTTACAGGCTTATCTATTGGGCATATTATACCTGTTGGGCATGAATCTATTGATGTAGCACATGAAAAATCAAATTGACATAATATTTGGGTTTTATCACATATTAGCTCATATTTTTCATTTTTATTATTAAAGCAAGTACCTTTTGGCTTACAATTTCCATTCCAACATTTTTCATATCCAACTGGACAAGTGACTAATGTAGGACATAAAAATTTAGAACTTGTACAAGTACCATCAGAGCATCTTGTCATTGTTTTATCACCACAATTAGTTTCTTTAGAAGGTAAATCACATTCATCCTTTGTTTTACGACAAGAACCATCATTACAAAGAACAGTTGTTTTATTAGGGCAATGGACAAAACTTGGGCAATCTATTAAACTTTTTCTACAATCTCCATTTCCACATCTAATAGGATTAAATGATGGGCATTCAACATAATCTGGACAATCATCTTTTTCATCGACACAAGTATTATCTGGGCATTTTGTTGATGCATTATCTGGACAAGAAATATGAGAAGGACAATTAACATATATTTCATCTGGACTATTTACACATTCACCATCCCAGCATTCTTTCCCAGTTCTACATTTTGAGGGAGTTGCAAAAATATTTTCATGTGCACAAGAATATGAGTTGATTTTCATTAAGCCATTTGTACAATACATTGGTGTTGGACAATTCAAATCACTTATTATTGCTTTGAAGCCTCCTGGACAATCAACAACTTTATACTCATCTTGGCATTTGATTTGATAATAAATGGCAATAATTATTAATGTTAATATTTGGAGATAAAATTTCTTTGATAACATTTTTTTGTATTTAATAATAAATATTATATAATATAATTATTACTCATTTTTTATTAATATAAAAATGAATAAAAATAATAATTATTTTTTTGTTAATTTATTTTATAATACTTTTAAATAATTAAAATAATATATTTTTATAAAAATTATTTATTTAAAATTATTAAAAT
>NZ_JAFSNZ010000114.1 GCF_017447225.1 Methanobrevibacter sp.
CTTCCTCTTCTTCTTCAGCTTCAGCTGCTGCTGGTGCAGCTGCTGCAGGAGCTGCTGCTGCCATAGCAGTAGTTTCCATAGCTTCGTCGATGTCAACATCTTCTAAAGCTGCGATTAAAGCTTTGATTCTAGCATCGTCAGCTTCAATTCCTGCTGCTTCAATAATACTTTTAACATTTTCTTCGTTAATATCTTTTTCTGCACTGTGCAAAATCATTGCCGCATATATATATTCCATGTTATCACCATTAGTTTATTTAAATAATTGTTTGTATCTTAAAAAATTTTAAATTAAATTTTAACCAAAGAGAGCTCCTAATCCAGCCATTGCTGTTTCTTCGGATGCTTCTTCCTCTTCTTCCTCTTCTTCTACTTCCTCTTCTTCAGCTTCTTCTGCTACTGGAGCTGCTGCTACAGCAACACTAGATAATTTTTCAGCCAATTCGTCATCGATTGCACCTTCTTTATCAGCGACAGCTGATGCAATAGCTAACATTTTAGCTTGTGCGAGTCCGATAATTGGTTCTGAAGTTTCTGAAGTTAATATTGCTGCTTCTACACCAACATTAATTGCTCTGGTGTATGCGAGAGTAATGATTGTGGAAATAGTTTCATCAGTAGGTATAGCTGCATTAACAGATAAATTAAACGCTTTAGCGAAAGCACTTTGAACATCTGCTAAAGTTTGTTCCTCATCGATTGCAAGTACTTCTGAAGTATAAATTGCTTCATCTTCGTATACTGCTTTTAAATCAATTCCTACTTCCATTGGATTAATATCCATTCTTGATAAGGTAGCTGCAACACTTTTAGATACTTCTTCGCCTGCTTCGACAACAACAGTATCTTTTTGAACTACAATTTTACCTTTTTCGATTTTTGCAGGAATTCCAACTTGCTGTAATTCACCTAAGAAAGGACCTGGTTCAAATCCTGTATCACCAGCCGGTACAACAATATCTTCAGGAGCAATGGTTCCCGGTTTAGCAGGAGCAGAAGTTTTGCTGTCTTCCAATATTTTGTACAATTTGAAAGGATTCATTTCAGTAGCAATAAGTGCAATTTGACCATCCATATGTCCAGACAAATCAACAATGTTGTTTTTACTAGCATTACAATCTTCAAGAGCTAAATCAATAAGGTTTTTCTTAGACATTCTGATAACAGCTTTACCTTTGAGGTTTTTTCTCATTTCTTGGAGCTGTTTTGCTGGAATGTTTAATAAATCGACAATACCAACAACATCATATTGGTCTATGATACCTTTGAGCTCAATAACTTCTTCTTTTTTCCATTCAGCAACATGAGCCATTAGATCACCCTCACAGTTGGACCCATAGTTGTTTTAATAAACATGGATTTTATTTGACTTCTTCCTTTTTCTAAATTGCGGTCTAAGACTGTAAGAACAGTTTCCACATTTTCAGCTATGTCTTCCTCGGACATGTCTTGGCTTCCGACAACAATTTGAATACTTGGTTGTTGTTTTACACCAACTTTGACAGTACTTTGTAATCTTTCTAAAAGAGGGTCAAGTTTGATACTAGCTGGCACAGGTTTTGGCATTTTGTTACGAGGACCAAGAATTGGACCTAGGAACCTACCAACAAGTGGCATCATATCAGCTTGAGCTATGAAGAAATCGACAGAGTTTGCTGCTTTTTTAGCTGCTTTCCTATCTTTTCCTAACTCTTCTAAATCTGTTTTGTTGATTACAAGATCGAGGCCTGCATCTTTAGCTTGAACAATGAGTTCCCCATCAGCTATGACTCCGATTTTTACCTCTTTGCCACGGCCGTTAGGAAGAGTAACTTCCTCATTAAACCTATTTTCTGGCCTTTTGACATCTAAGTCACGGATATTAATAATAATATCTACTGACTCTGTGAAGTTTCTCGGCTTTGATTGTTCTTTTGCCTCCTTCACCGCATTAACTATATCTTGTGTCATATTCGTCCCCCATGAACATTTTCTGTTCATTGGCTATTTTGGTTTCATGAGAATCGATTACAAGAAAAAATTCTTCACGATTGCATGAATTAAAAACAGTATATCAATTATAATTCGTAAATCATAACATCATATACACTGTTTACATATTAACTTAAATTTTATTAACTGATATCTATTCTAATAAGATATCATCATATTTACCAGCATCTACATCTTTTTGTGCTTCTCTTGGGTCTTTACCATCTACAGATAATCCCATACTTACACAGGTTCCCATAACTTCTTTCACACCTGCTTTGTAATCGTTAGAGAGTAATGAATCGAATTTCATTCTAGCGATTTTTAAAGCGGTTTCAATTGGTAAGTCATTGATAATATCTAAACCTGGTTCGTGAGAAGCTTTTTCGATGCCTAATTCTTGCATGATTAAAGCTGTAGTTGGTGGAGTACCGATTTCAATTTCGAAATCTTTTGTATCCCTATCAATGGTAACTTTAATAGGTACTTTCATACCTGCAAAGTCAGCACTTTTTTTATTAATTTCGTCAACTACTTGCATCATGTTAATACCGAAAGGTCCTAAAGCTGGGCCTAATGGAGGTCCAGGAGTAGCGCTTCCACCTTCGATAAGAACTTCGACTGTATCTTTAGCCATCAGTCAGCCTCCTTTTGAATTATTCTTATTTGATCAGCTTTAACAGTTACCGGAATCGGAACTGCTGCTTCTATTAACTCAAGAACAACTTCTTCACGTGATTCATCAATACGAACCACTTTAGCTCTTTCACCTTTAAATGGACCAGAAATAAGTTCGACAATACTTCCTTTTTGAATTGAGGAAATAATAGGTTCTGGTTTCAAGAATCTTTTTGCTTCTTCAAAGGTAATTCCACCCTTACCTTCAACAACACCTCTTAAATGTTGTACTTTTAAGTTAGGATTTCTTAAATCTATTTTTGTATCAGATTCAACTAAAATATACCCTTTTAAAGATTCCGGGACAAGAATTGAAGAAATACCTACACCAGGCATTTTAGCTTTACGTGCTAAAAGTCTAGCAACATTTCTTTCCTGACCTACAGAGGTTTTTAGAGCATATATGGAACTATTAGTATCTTCCATGAAAAATTCACCTATTTCAATATTCTTATTGTTAATAAAATCATATATTAAGTTAAAAGTTATTATAAAAACAATGTAACAAGATAAAATAATCTTGTAAAATAGATTTCTATAATATGAATATATCTATATATTATAGTATATATAGTTTTCAAAAAAACGATATTTTGAAAATAAAATTAAAATTTTATCATAATTAATTTGGGATCAAGATTGAAAAAAATAAAAAAAGGTTTTATAAACCAATCAATTGACCAACTAAAACTATAACAAAACCAATAACACCGATGATTAAAACACCTAATGCGGTAATTTTAGCTAAATCAAAGTATTCATTTCTATCTGGTTTTCTTGAAACTTTTAATACCCTTTTACTGTCTTTAACAAATCTATCAAAACGTTCTTGTACATTCATTTAAATACCCAAAATAAAAAATTTAGTAAATTATAACAAAATAATAATGTAATTATTTTGAATTTATTAATTAATAAAGTTTTCTATAAATCCAAAAAATATAAAAAATTTATATGATGGATTTAGAAAATACCATCAATAAAATCATCTAACTGATCAGTAGTGCTTTGAGCTTCGCCAGCAGATTCATCATCAGCATCGTCGAAATCAGCATTAGATACTCCATCACCGGATTCAATGCCTGAAACAACAATGGTTGTTCTGACAGTGCTTTGTAATGAAGGATCAAGTTGAGCACCCCAAATAATATTAGCTTCAGGATCTAATTTGTCAGCAACAACTTGCACGATTTTTTCAGATTCATGTAATGTTAAATCTTCACCACTGGAAATGTTAATTAAAGCACCAGTAGCATTTGAAATATCAATATCAAGTAAAGGACTGCTTAAAGCTTCATGTACAGATTCCAATGCTCTGTCTCCAGAGTCGGATTCACCCATACCAATCATTGCCATACCAGAGCATTCCATGATACTTTTAATATCTGCGAAGTCCAAACTTACAATACCTGGTTTTGTAATTAATTCAGTGATTCCTTTGACAGCTCTTCCTAAAATTTCATCAGAAACTAAAAATGCTTTAGTCAATGGGAGATTTGGAGCAACTTCCAATAATTTGTCATTAGGAATAATAATCACGGTATCAGCTGCTTCTTTGAGTTTTTCTAAACCTTCATCAGCATTATTTCTTCTTCTAATGCCTTCAGCTGAGAATGGCATTGTAACAACAGCCACAGTCAATGCACCTAATTTTTTAGCGATTTTTGCTACAATAGGGGCAGAACCAGTACCGGTTCCTCCACCAAGACCGCAGGTAACAAATACCATATCTGCGCCTTCAAGAGATTCTCTTATTTCATCTTCGGTTTCTTCAGCACATTCTTCACCAATGCTTGGATCTCCTCCTGCACCTAAACCGCCGGAAGTTTTTCTACCTAAGAGAATTTTTTTATCGGATTGACTGTAATATAAGTCTTGAGCATCAGTATTGACTGTGATTGTGTCTGCACCTTCAATACCAATTTCAGATAATCTTGAAATTGTGTTGTTTCCGGCACCACCGGCACCAACAACAAAAATATTAGTTTTTTGGATAAACCCGATTAAATCATCGTCAATATCGGATGTAATAGTTTTTTTGGAATCTACTTTTTCCATTCTTTCTTCAGATTCTTTGATTGCATCATCTATAAATTTCACGAACTAACCCCACATACGTTCTTAAAAATAATTGTTAAATATTTCTGTTTAAACTAATATTTAAATGCAACTATATTATTGAAAAAAATTAAAAAATAGTGTTAAAAAAATGAAATATTTGAGAATTTAATCTCTTGGCATTGCAATTATTTCATGTATTTTTAAATCGAACAGGTCTTTTGCATTGACTGGCGTTAATATTACTGCAGTATCCACTCCAGAACCTCTGCCACCAATAGCTATGATTTCTTCACCTACAGGTATTAACCCTGCATCAGCAGCCATTATTGATATTTCACATGCAACCTTAACACCATGGGAAATCATACGAAGCGTATCTGCAACAATGTCCAGTGGAGCATACCCCCCATATTTATTTGTTACGCCACGGTTTGCACCGCTGAACGCATGGGAACCAATAAATGTGGAAATGCCTTTTTCCTCAAGAGCATCCAGCATTTCATCGCTGATGTCTAATGTATTTTCTTCCTTGAATCCTGAATGATGGGTTACATTAACTATTTCTGCATCCCCGTTGACTGCATCATATAATTTCAATGCGGATTTACCGGTTGAAGAAGCAATGACAATAGTATCAATATCATCAGATTCATCCAGCCTTTCTTTTACGGCAGCTATCAATTCGTCTGTGTAATCTTCGCCCTGTTTTTCAAAGTATGTTATTTTCATTCAACTCACCTTTTAAATAACATTATGCAATATATAATATTTAAGATAGCATGATTGATGAAAATATAAAACATGTAATCAATGGAGATTACATTGTAATTCCAATTGAAACAGGATACATAAAACCGAATGAAGATTTAAGCTCCATAATAAATCCTGCACGTGAACTGATGGAAAATGGAGATTATCTGGTGATAGCGGAAACTCCAATATCCGTTTCACAGGGAAGACTGGTTGATGAGGCAGAATACACCCCATCACTTACAGCCAAATTCCTGACAACCGTTTGGAGCAAATACCTTTGGGGATACATATTGGGACCTTTACTTAAAATCAAAAAAAGAACCATAAAAAATTTAAGAAGATTACCCGAAGAAACTAAAGCGCATAAAGAAGTGGTTCTGCAGTTATATGGTCTAAAACATGCACTTAAACCTGCATCAGAAGCAGGAATTGATTTAAGTAATGCTCCAGGAACATGCGTTTCACTTTTGCCTGAAGACCCTGAAAAGGTTGCATGTGAAATTAAAGAAGATATCGGAAAGGATGTCTGTGTCATGATAATTGATACCGATGCGACATATATGAAAAACGGAAAATATTTCACAGGACTTCCAATAGCCATTGACGGAATCAAGGCGGACATGGGATTTTTCGGTTATGTTAAAGGCCAGTTGAGCGAAAATATGGGATCAACACCGCTCGGATGCAGCGAAAAGATAAGTGTTGAGGAAGGCCTGAAAATAGCAAACATTGCAGAAGATTATCAGAAGTCCCTGTCAACTGAAATGAAAACCATTCACAGTGTGAAAAAGGTTTTAGGAACTTCTGAAAGCGAAGTGACAATTGAGGCTCTCGACAGCATAACCCATACCCCTGCAGTAATCATCAGAAAAATCAACTAACTTTTTATAATAGAAAAAACAAATTACTTATATTATAGTTTTAGGGGTAATTAGATGATAAATAATCCAATTGTTAACGATTTTTTAGAAGGAATTGTAGATACGGATGATTTAAAAAATGTTAAAGCAATCATCCAAGCATTAATTGATGGAATTGAAACTGATGAAGCAATTCATGAAAAAACAGACATTAAACTAAATACTGTCAGAAAATTATTATACAAATTGCATGATGCTTCAATAGCTACCTACAAAAGAAATAAAGACCCTGAAACTCAATGGTTCACATATACCTGGAAATTTGACAAAGAAGAATATGTCGAAAAGATTACTGATTTTTATACAAACAGATTAAACGAAAGACAGGAAGCATTAAATAATTTAGAAAATAATCTTTACTTTGTTTGCTGTATGGACCAGGAACACTTCAAAGGAGATTATACTGAGTCTTCCGAATATGAATTCTACTGTCCGGTATGTGATTATGAGTTGGAACCATATGATGCTAAAAAAGAGAAAAGCCTATTGAAAAGAAGAATAACCATCGACAAAAAGAATTTCAAGAAATTTGAAGATGCAATCAACAAGCAATGATACAGATGGAAGAAATTGAAATTCTTAAAAAAGAAAAAACACCACAAAATGTTATTGACCACTCAATAGCAGTTTGCAAAAAGGCATCAAAAATAGCTGAAAATTTCCCTAAAGCTGACAAAGAGCTGATTAAGACTGGTGCTTTATTGCATGATATCGGAAGATCAAAAACGCATGATATCACACATGCAGTTGTTGGGTGTGAGATTGCACGTGATTATGGCTATTCCCAGGATGTTTTAAATATCATTGAAAGACATATCGGTGCGGGAATTACCAAAGAGGAATCTCGTGCATTAGGTCTTTTTGAAAAATCTTATGTTCCACAAAGTCTGGAAGAGAAAATTGTTGCTCATGCAGATAATCTGATTAGCGGAACAAAAGAAGTTGATGTTGATTATGTTATAAAAAAATGGGAATCCCGAATGGAAAACCCTCAAGATAATATTAAACGTTTAATTAAACTTGATGAAGAATTGATACAAGCTTTTAAGGATGATTAGTTATGAAAGTAATATGTTCAAGTGAAGAGTCTTTGTATAGGCCTGAAGCGGTTAGATGGAGACAGAGAATGGAGTGGATGAAACCTGTTGGAGACAGTGTTGTTCTGCTTCCGTGCAGTATGAAAAAACCTTATTCAAATTCCAAATCCCACCAGGCATTCAGAAAAGTTACCAGATCATTTCAGGAACTTATTGTGACTTCACCATTCGGAATCTGTCCAAGAGAACTTGAAAATACTTTCCCGATACAATCTTACGATGTCAGCACAACAGGAACATGGTCACAGGATGAAATTAGGGAAACCGGCAGGCTAATCGAAAAGTATTGTGAAGGCAAAAATGTTATTGCACATCTTGCCGGAGGATATTTGGAATCATGTGAAGCATTTTTGGATGATTTTACATTAACCTGCAAAAACGGTAAACCCACTTCACCGGATTCAATCTATAACTTACGAATGGAACTTAAAAACCATAAAAAAATAAACAGACGGGATAAGGTTTTAAATGAACTTAGATCAATTGCCATTTATCAGTTTGGTCCGAAAGCAAAAGACTTCATTCCGGATAATGTGAAAACAAAAGGAAGATACCATAAACAGATTATTGTTGATGGAACCCAAATTGCTCTTTTAAATAAAGATTATGGACTTTACCGTTTGAATCTTGCTGGTGGAGAAATATTGAAGGATTTGGGTATTAATGTGGTGAATATCGATTTCAATCTGGAAACCAATACTGTTTTCGCACCAGGCATTAACAAAGCTAGCCACAATATCATCCCTAACGACGAGGTTGTTGTTGTAAAGGACGATGAGGTTGTTGGAGTTGGAAAAGCTATTTTAACTGGTCGTGAAATGGAAGAATGTTCAAATGGAATTGGTGTTAAAATCAAGCACCGTGTAAAATAATTTTTGAAAAACAATAATCTTTAAATATGTTATAGAAATATAATAAGTGTTATACAAATTTATAATGATTTATGAGGTGACTATTAAATGTCAGAAGAATTAGTTAATTCAATAAGAGATGCAGTTTCTGTAATTAATGACCCTCACATGGGCGTAAGTATCGTTGAAATGGGAATTGTCCAAGATATTAGTGTTGACGGTGATGAAGCAAAAATTATTATTAAACCAACCAACCCAGGTTGTATGAGTGTTGCTCGTATCGCTGCAGATGCTAAAACTCAAGCTGAAAAAGTTGAAGGAGTATCTAAAGCAATCATTGTCGTTGAAGGACATGCTATGGCAGAATCCATCAATGAAATGATTAACAGATAAATCCAATTCATAACACCACACCCAATACCATTACTAATTAAGTTAATTAAAACAATTAACTTTTAATTTTTAATTTTTCAGGCAAAAATGCCTTAAAACCAAAACACTTATATAGTGATGATAACTAAAAATATATTTGTTGTATATAGGCTAGTGGCACAGCTTGGTTAGCGCGCTCGGCTGATAACCGGGAGGTCATGGGTTCGAATCCCATCTAGCCTACTTTTACTAAACTCTTTTTTAATGATTTTTTCTTACATGATTATTTTATCAAAATTTTATTAGGTTCAATTTTGAACAGTCATTTTCCAAATTTTTAAATACTATATTCAACATAACATAACTTAAATGTACAAAAAAGTGTAATGAGGGATAAAATGTGGGAAAAAATTCATGAAAAATTTAAAAAATATCCTGCTAGAATACGCGTTGCAGAGAAAATGATTGAACTAGGCTTATCTTTACATGAAGATGGAAAAATATACTGCGGTAATTTAAAAATAAGTGATAAAGCACTTGCTACAGCTGCAGATGTTGACAGAAGAGCCATAAAATCAACGATTGAAGTAATTCAAAATGATCCCGAATTATTTGACTTATTCAGCAACATTATCCCTGCGGGAACATTACTTAAAAATATTGCAAAAAAAATCAATCTTGGAGTTATTGAAATAGAGGTAAACTCCGAAAACGAAGGAATGCTTGCTACAATAACACATATTATTTCAAAAAAAGGAATAAACATAAGACAAGCTTATGCAGAAGACAGCACTATGCAGGAATATCCTCTTCTTACATTAATAACTGAAAATCCTATTGATGGTGAACTGATTAATGAGCTTATGAAAATAGAAGGAATAAATAGAGTATCAATATACTAATCTAATCCTGCTTCCATTCTAGCTTTTTCCATTTCTCTATCTTCTTCTTCAAGAACTTCCAATAATTCTTCCCAAGCTTCTAAAGATTCTTTAGCAGCTTCTTCACTTAATTTTTCAATAGCATAACCTGCATGGATTAAAACATATTCACCAATTTCAACATCAGGAAGCAAATCCATTTTAGCCTGTTGTCTTGCTCCACCAAAATCAGCGTATAGTACATTAGCTTCTCTGTCAATTTTAACAATTTGTGCTGGTGCTGCAATACACATATTTTTCATCTCCAATAATTAAATTAATTAATACTTAAAATATATTATTAATCATTATATAAAATTATCTAAAATGGTGATGAGATGACAAATATTGTAATAGGATCCGGCCCGGCAGGCAGATTAGGCTCTTATGAACTTGGAAAACTAGGGCAAGACGTAATTTTAATTGAAAAGAACCATATTGCAGGAACTTGTTTAAACGAAGGCTGTATGGTCATTTGCGCATTAAGCGACATTTCAAAATTTATCGATTCAAACAAAAGATTTAACAGCTACGGTTTCATTAAAAGCCAAATTGATATCAGTTACGAAAAGATAACTGAAAAAATAATAGAAACTCAGGAAAAACTTCGTAAATTGAATCAGATAGAAAATGAAAGTGTTGGAAATAATGTTATCTATGGAGAAGCTGAAATTAATGACAACATTGTAAAAGTTAACGGCGAAAGCTTCGAATACGATAATCTGTTAATAGCTACAGGCGCAAGACCACATATTCCTGATGTGAAAGGAAGCGAATACGGCCTGACAAATAAGGACATCCTAAAGCTTGATGAAATACCGGATAAATTAAATATTATCGGAGGAGGAATCATTGCCTGTGAAATAGCTAATATCTTCTCAACATTAGGCAGTGAAGTTAACGTTATTGTCAGAAGCAAATTTTTAAAAGAAATAGACAGCGACACGAAAGAGTATGTGTTGAAACATATCATGCCTGATGTTAACATTCTAGAAAATACAGGCATTGAAGAATGCGGAAAAAACAGAATCATTACCTCTGATGGTGATGAACTTGAAGGAATTCCATTTTTCGCAACAGGAAGAGTTCCGAATTCTGAAATTGCTGAAGGATTTGTTGACCTTAATGCCGACAACACAATAAAAGTCAATGAATTTATGAAAACTTCACGCGATAATGTATATGCTGCAGGAGATGTGACAGGGGGTTGGCAGCTGACTCCAGTAGCAAGAATGGAGGGCATTTGTGCTGCAAGAAATATGGCCGGCTACTTGAATAAGGTAAGCTATGACTGCGTTCCTCAAACCATAAGCTTAAACACCGAAGTCAGTTTCGTGGAAAATGAAAAAATTGGCGATGTGGAAACTGAAACAATTTCCATTCCGGGAATTGCAGGACCTGGTGCATTCTGGAAAATACTGACCGGAGATACAGGATATGCAAAAATCGAATTTGACAGTGAAAACAACAGAATAAAAAAGATTAACACAATATCACCATCATCAACAAGTGATGTAGCGTATTTATCTTATCTGATGAGAATAGACTCTCCGTTAGATGAATATTCAAATTTCCTTGAAGTGCATCCGTCTACAGATACAAACTATAAAATCATTAAAAATTTGTGGTTATAATCTATTTACCACAAATATCTATTATTTTTTCAGCCAATTCATCCCTGGTGGCTAAAAGTTCTTTTGAATATTTATTAGAATTAGATTTAAGTGAATCATAATTTTCAAATGCTTTTAAAATAGTTTCATTTGCATCTTCAATGCTTGATTCCAGAATAGCTCCTTCAAAAATGCCTGCAATATTGTGATATCTTCCCCATTTAATCTTGGTTACGGTTACAATAGGGATTTCACATGCAGTAACCTCTTCAACCATAACTCCATCATCAGTAAGAACTGCCAAGTCAATAAAGTCATAAAGATGTTTTAGCCAATCAATAAAGCCCAGATAAATTATTTTATTTTGATCAATCAAATCCATATATTCATCATGCATAGGATGGCCAACCAAAAGCAGATTATAATCGTCTGTGAAATTGGAGAAATTTGTTGCCGTTTCAATCATACCTTTAAAAAGAGATGAACCTGAAGAAAAGAGAATTGTCTTTTTATTTTCATCGAATAATGAGATTTTTTTAAGATTTTCAAGAGCAATAGCCCCATTTCCAGAATTAACATCATCACTTAATGGATAATATGCCTTAGATAAATTGTCCGGAAGATTATTCTCTCTGAATAAATAGTATTCGGGCAGAATGATACAGTGATTTAGTCTAGGAGACACTTTCATATCCAATGGAGTGCAGCATAAGCAGGCACATGGCTTTCTTGATAGTTTAGCTCCAACACTAGCTACAATAGCTCCCCCACCAATTATTCCGACGACAAAATCAACATCGAGTTTATTGATTAATTTTCTGACTTTAAAAGTAGCTGTCAGCATTCTAAAAGCGGCTTTAATGGAAGTCAGTTTTGTTGCCGCATGACCTCCCGCCTGAGGTATTGAAATTTTGTGCCAGGAATATCCTTTCTTTTTAAACAGAATTCCAGGTGCGGATTCATCCAGAGCCAGTTCACATTGAATTCCTTTTTCTTCCAGAGCAGAAATGACATTATATGCTATAACTGCATCACCACCCAATCCTCTTCCTGTGATGACGACCAATGCTTTCATCTAATCACCACGACGAAGGGATGAAGGTTCTTTAGGAATAATAGCATCAGTGTGAATTGCATGAGGATTAAAAAGCAATCTTCTAAAACCTAATGCTATTAAAAGTTCATTTTTAACTTCATATTGTTTGTCTTTAAGAATCCATTTACGCAGCAAGTCACCTAATCCTCCACCGGTTAAAACGTCCATAATGAAGTCTCCGAATGTTGGGTCAAGTAATCTTAGGCGTTGTCTGAAAAAGACTTTTAGTGTGCTTCTTCTGACAAATGCTGTGAAACAAACTGTGAAAATAGTAAGTAGTATTGTCCACCAGAATCCGCCGGTCAGATAGAATGCAATTCCCAAAGCTACTGCAAAAGTATGGTTTCCAACTTCCCCTAACATGATTTTTCCTGCGAAATCCAATGGGCAGTATGCCAAACATACTACAAATATCAATAAAGGAGTGTAAACTGCAGGAAGCTCTTCAACTGGGAGTGTTCCAACCAATAACATACATATTACAGTGACAATTGACATTACCATAGTTACCATTGCGCATGATCCCGGCTGCATATCTGAAATATTCAATGGCTGTATTAAGAAAGCTATGACAATTGATGACAGCCCGAATCCATGAATAAATCCTACAAGCATGACCAGAAGCATTCCAATTCCTCTGGAGAATTGGCCGATTTCAATATTCATAAAGCTGAATTTTCTTCTACCGAATATGTCATCAATGAATGCGAAAATACCGATGATTAAAACCAGATCATTATATCCCGGGAGCATATAAAAAGATAAGATGATAAACGGAATAATTCCAACACCACGAGGAATGCCTCCCCTTACATTGGGAAACAAGTTACCTAACAATCCTCTTTTACCCAAGAATCTAAATAATGCATCTACAACTGCTGTTCCCAAAAGACAAATGATGAAAACATAGATAAATGCAAAAACCATCGACATGTACATAATACTAACCTATTTTATTTATCACTTATAAGTTATAATAATAATCCTATATAAAATCTATGATATGGCATATCTTAAAATAGCTGCAATGCCACCTAAACTTTCCAATTGTTTTCCTCCATCATGTTCACAACTAATAACCATCACATCACCTTTCATATTCTCAACCATGTCCATTTGTTGACCTAAATTATTTGTTGCTACCATCTTATCCAATATCAGGAGTTTATCAACAGCACCTAAATTAATGGCTTCGGTTGTTTCTTTTATACCATAAGCAACTTTTGAAGAGTTCTTAGCAATCTCTTCCAAAAGGTTTTCAACAGCAACCATTTCACTGGCAACCCTATTTTCTACCGTTAATTTTTCAACTGTGCCTTTTTTTAGAACTTCATGAATTCCAACTCTTCCTCCGGTTCCGGTGTTTTCAATGATGGATTTTGAAGCCAAATCCTTATGTTTATCCTTAAGGTAATCATAGAAATCATTTTTATAGAATCCAGGTCCTGCAACTATAATATTCTGAATTGAATCGAATTTATTTAGGGATTCAACGATTGTTTCATAGAACTTGACGATATTTTTGTTTCTATTTTTATCAAGAATACGTTTTCCAGAAATATTTCCTTTAATAGGACCATAATATTCAATGCCGAATTGTCTCATCAAGCCTAATGTAGCAGTGTCATCCTCAATGACAACAATGATTGCGGATAATTTTTTAGAAGCATCAATGGCCTGTTTCAGTCTTTTCAATGCCCATTTTGGCCATTTAACTTTTTTAATCGTTAACGGAGTATTCAGCTTGACTTCAAGAGTGTGATGAGACCCTAGGGGAATCAGATCTTCAGGACTTCTTGTAATGACGCCAGTTAATCTTAATTTGCCGGTGAATAAATGAAAACTGATGCTTTCAACATCAATTCCCAAGTAAAATGTCTTTTTAACTCCCCTGTCACTTCTTAATTTATCTCCAGTATTGTCTTGAATACGACGGGTCGTTTTGGATGAAACATTGTCTCCCACTTCTGCAATATGTGACAGATGCCACAAATCATCCAATGTTTCAGGAATGACTTCGACAATTCCTTCTTTTGTATCTTGTTTAATGACTTTCATTGTATTAATTATTTTTATATGTAATGTTTATTAAAGTTATTAATATGAAAATTGGAATAATCGGTGGAACTGACGGATTGGGAAAAACCCTGGTCTATTATTTTAGGGACGAATTTGATGTGAGCATTAGTGCAAGAGACCATGAAAAAGGATATAAAGTTGCAGAAGAATTGAATGTAAATTATATAGAATCAAACAAACAGTTAGCAGCAATAAGCAATATTTTGATAATTTCAGTTCCTATCCATCACACCCAGTCAGTTATTCGTGAAGTTGCACCGTTTATGAAAAAAGGTTCCGTGATGATTGATGTCACATCAGTAAAAGAAGAGCCTCTAAAAACAATGGAGGAATGTCTGCCGGACAATGTCGAATACATTCCGACCCATCCGGTTTTCGGTCCGAGAACAACGGAACTTGACAATCAGGTTATTGTACTGACCGCCCCTAAAAAAGGCAAATGGTATAAAAAGGTTTATGATTATCTATCTGGAAAGAATATGCGGATAATTGAAACTACAGCGCAGCATCATGATTATATGATGAGTGTAGTGCAGGTTCTAACCCATTTCTCATTTATTTCAACTGCTTCAGCAATGGAGAAACTTAAAGTTGACATTACAGAAACCGAAGATTATGAAAGTCCTATTTACAATCTGATGATTGATATGATTGCACGTATTGTTTCACAAACCCCGTATCTGACATACTACATCCAGTCAATGAACAATAACGGGTCAAAAATCAGAAACGCTTTTACTGATGCGGTCATTGAACTTAGGGATGCCATTGAAGCTGAAGATGACGAGAAGTTCGTTGAACTGGCCATTGAAGCTACGAAAAATATGGGTGATATTCAGAATGCTTTGGGTAGAAGTGACAAGGCAATCAATGCATTGAACCATGAATTCAATTTATTGACGGAATCGATCGGCCATGAAATAGCTCTTGAACATATTTATTCCGGTAAAGTTCATATAGGCGTTTTGGAAAAAGTCGATGGTAAATATGCTGTTTTGGATAATGGAACCCGATTAAGAATAGCCAATATTAAAGTTTTAAACGAAGAAGAGCTTTATCAATGGAAATTGGATAACATCAAGCAGAAACATGAATCAATCAGTTGCCTCTTTCCGGATACTGTGACGCCAAATATCATTGTTGAAACCATCGAGAATATGGCCGACATTACTGAAGTAATATTAACAGACATTTACAAAGGCCCACAAATTAGCGAAGGATACGAAAGCTTAACTTTTGACGTTAAAGGATTGTCAAAAGAGGCCATTAATAATGTTAAAAAGGTTTTGACCGGATTTGGTGGAGTCATAAGATAATCAATCCGATTTCTTATTTTTTTATTAATCCTAAAATAATGTTCGTTTTTAATCGAACAAATATTAAAGTAATCAAAAGTAATTAAAATTTAAAATCTAATATAACAAAGTATAAATTAATTATTTAAATATTAAAGAAATAAAAAAAATTTATATTATTAAAACATTATTTTAATTAAAAATTAACAAAATTAAAGTAATTATAAATTGTTTTAAAAAATTTTTTTAACCGAAACCTTTATATAGTAAGACTTATACAGTATATTTGTCAAACTTAAAATGACAAGGTTACAGAAAAATGTAACCCAAATTTCTTATCATACTAATCAAATTATACGGAGATGATATCTATGACTCAAAATGAAAAAACTTTAAAAGTTGCAGAAGCCCTCTCACAAAGGGAAATTGGTCAAGGTATTGCAAGAGTTGATCCAAACGTAATGGCCGAATTAGGATTAAACGAAAGAGACATTATTGAAATTAACGGCGCTAAAAAAACTGCCGCAATCGTGCTTCCTTCACAAACCGACATAGGTCTTGGAGTTATAAGAATTGACGGATTAGTCCGTAAGAATTCAGGAGCTACCATCGGCGGTGAAGTAATAATTAAAAAAGCGAAAGCTGTTGAAGCTAAAAAAGTGGTTTTAGCACCTACTGAAGATAACATCCGGGTACAGGGAGATGTGCGCGGTTTATTCATGGGTAAAGTAATGATGAAAGGAGATATTATTGGATCTCAAATCAGAGCTCCAAGACCAAATATGGGATTTAACAGCATATTTGAAGATTTAATGGACTTTACCCCTGCAATGAAAGAAATAAGATTTGCAGTATTATCCACCCAACCTGGAGGAATCACTGTAGTCGGACAGAACACCGAAGTGGAACTCCATGAATCCCCGGTTGACGTAAGCAAACTCGAAGGTGTAACCAATCTCGTAGATGTAAGCTATGAGGATATTGGCGGTCTTAAAGAAGAAGTTAAAAAAGTAAGAGAAATGATTGAAATTCCTCTTAAAAGACCAGAATTATTCGAAAAATTAGGAATTGCTCCACCTAAAGGAGTATTAATGCACGGTCCACCAGGAACCGGTAAAACATTACTGGCTAAAGCTGTAGCCAGTGAAAGTGATGCCCACTTCATATTAATCAATGGGCCTGAAATCATGAGCAAATATGTTGGAGGATCCGAAGAAAACCTAAGAGAATACTTCGAAGAAGCTGAAGCAAACTCCCCATCAATCATATTTATTGATGAGCTAGATGCGATTGCTCCTAAAAGAGAAGAAACCAATGGTGAAACTGAAAGAAGAACCGTAGCACAATTGTTGACTTTAATGGATGGTCTTAAATCAAGAGGCCAAGTCGTTGTAATCGGTGCTACAAACAGACCGGATTCACTTGATCCTGCTCTTAGAAGACCTGGAAGGTTTGACCGTGAAATAGAAATCGGCGTTCCTGATGCTGACGAAAGACAGGAAGTTCTTGAAATCCACACAAGGAACATGCCGATAGAAGATGACGTTGATTTGAAAAAATTAGCCAGCACAACCCACGGGTTTGTAGGAGCTGATTTAGAATCATTATGTAAAGAAGCAGCAATGAGAGTAGTTAGAAGGATATTGCCTGAAATAAAAAGTGATGAAGAAATCCCAGAAGAAGTCCTCAAAAAAATCATTGTAACAAAAGATGACTTCAAATCCGCCTTAAAAGAAATTCAACCTTCAGCACTTAGGGAAGTTCTTGTGCAGGTGCCTGATATCAAATGGGATGATGTCGGAGGACTTGATGAAGCAAAACAAGAATTAAAAGAAGCTGTTGAATGGCCTTTAAAATATCCTGAAAACTTCCAAAAATTAGGCGTGAAACCTCCAAAAGGAATCTTGCTCTACGGAATTCCGGGTACCGGTAAAACATTACTTGCAAAAGCAGTGGCAAGTGAAAGTGAAGCAAACTTCATTTCCATCAAAGGACCTGAACTACTATCAAAATGGGTAGGTGAATCCGAAAAAGGAGTAAGGGAAGTATTTAGAAAAGCAAAACAAACCGCCCCAACTGTAATCTTTTTCGATGAAATCGACTCCATTGCAAGTACAAGAAGCGGAAACGATACAGACAGTGGTGTGACAAAAAGAGTTGTTAATCAGCTATTAACCGAAATGGACGGTTTGGAAGAACTTGAAGATGTAGCAATCATTGCGGCAACAAACAGACCAGACATTATTGATCCTGGTTTAATGAGGCCTGGAAGATTCGACAGACACATTAAAGTCGACACTCCATCAGAAGAAGCAAGAATTGCAATCTTTGAAGTTCATACTAAAAATATGCCATTAGCTAAAGATGTAAACCTCAAAAAATTAGCTAAAAGTACCGACGGATACGTCGGAGCAGATATCGAAGCCGTATGTCGTGAAGCAGCAATGCTCACATTAAGAAACAACATGGAAGCTTCTGAAATTCCAAACAAATATTTCAAAGAAGCTATTGAAAAAGTAAAACCTGCGAATAACGCAGAAGAACAGTTAGTCCAATATATGTAAGGAAGAACTCACCATTCTTCCTTCCCTCCTCTTATTTTCTAGGCAAAATATCATCACTAGGCCTTAAATAATTAGAATAATACTGTGCCTTATACTCGATGAATGAAAATTTCATGCCATTGACACCATATTTCGGATTATAGCCAAATATATTAATGTATTCTGATAAATCATCACGTTCACTTTTCAATGCCTTGGTAACTTCATATAATGCCTTTGTATCATCAATTGCCCTGTGGAAATTAACCTCCTCAATACCATAATGATGAACAGCATCAATTAACTTGTGAGGATAGCCTTTGCGGTCCTTAAAAACAGTGACAGTGTCTAACCAGTTAAGATTTGATACGATTTCATCGGCTTCGCCGGGAAAATGCCTTTTTAACAAGTAGTAAATGAATGACAAATCAAAATGAGTATTATGGGCAATCATCAATGTGTCCTTGGTTAACCGTTCTTTTAAATCTTGAGCGATAATGTCTTCAGAAACTCCCTCATCGTTAAGCATATCATCAGTGATACCTGTAATTTGAGTTATTTTAGGTGGAAGAGCTTCGTTGATTTTAATGAATTTATCGTATTCTTCTGTAATTACACCATCTTCCAAAGTAAACATTGCAAGTTCAATAATCCTTTCATTTTTACAATCAAGCCCGGTAGTTTCCGTGTCGAAAAATATAATTTTAATTTGAATGCCTCCGAAAAATATTACTAATATTATATTTGGATTGATATAATTTAAAATGAACTAATTTTTCATCAATGCCAATTTCACATACAATACTATAAAGCCATGAAATATTTTGTATTAATTTATATAAAGAATAAAAACTAATAATAACAATTGTTATAATTTTGATGGAGAACAGTTCATGGTAAAAAGAGGAACAAATGTATTAAAAGAAGGATTCGCCAAAATGACAAAAGGCGGAGTCATTATGGATGTAGTTAATGCTGAGCAGGCAAGAATCGCAGAAGATGCTGGTGCAGTAGCTGTAATGGCTCTTGAAAAAGTGCCTGCAGACATTCGTGCAGCAGGAGGAGTAGCCAGAATGGCTGATCCAACAATTGTTGAAGAAGTGGTTGATGCAGTATCCATTCCGGTAATGGCAAAAGCAAGAATAGGCCACATTGCAGAAGCACAGATACTGGAAACACTCGGTGTTGACATGATTGATGAAAGTGAAGTGCTAACACCAGCAGATGAAGAGTATCACATTAACAAGAAAGAATTCACAATACCATTCGTATGCGGAGCACGTAATCTCGGAGAAGCATTGAGAAGAATTGATGAAGGAGCGGCAATGATACGTACCAAAGGAGAACCAGGAACAGGAAATATTGTGGAAGCTGTCCGCCATATGAGAATGGTGATGGGCGAAATCAGAACCATCCAAGGACTTGAAGAAGAGGAACTTTGGAAATATGCAAGAAATATTGAAGCACCGATTGAACTTGTAAAACAAACTGCTGAGCTTGGAAAATTACCTGTTGTAAACTTTGCAGCAGGAGGTATTGCAACACCAGCTGACGCTTCATTAATGATGCAATTAGGTTCTGACGGTATTTTTGTAGGATCAGGAATATTCAAATCAAACAATCCCGAAGCCTTTGCAAAAGCAATAGTTGAAGCAACAGCTAACTATAACAAGCCAGAAGTATTGGCTGAAGTATCAAAAGGACTTGGAGAAGCAATGAAAGGTCTGGAAATGTCAACATTGACGGAAGCAGACAGGATGCAGGATAGAGGAATCTGAATCCTTTTATCTTTTTTAAAAAAGTGTTAAAATGCTAAAAATAGGTATACTAAATTTACAGGGTGCCGTTTCAGAGCATTATGATATGGCAAAAAAAGCCGTTGAAAACTTAAAAGCTGATATTAAAGTAGAATCCGTGAGATATGCAAAAGATGTTGCGACATGTGACGGCGTGATAATTTCCGGCGGGGAAAGTACAGTTATCGGCAAACTTCTCCATGAAAGAGGAATAGATAAAGTAATCAAAGAAAATGAAATTCCAGTATTCGGAACATGTGCAGGAATGGTACTCTTAAGTAAAAAAACAGACTTTGACCAGCCATTAATGGGATTGATGGATATTGAAGTTAAACGAAATACCTATGGAAGACAAAAAGATTCATTTGAAGCACAGATAGAAATATTGGGTCAGAAATATTTGGGAGTGTTCATAAGGGCACCGGCAATTAAGTCCTATTACAAAAGCAAAGCAGACATTGAAGTTCTATCAGAATATGATGGGGAAATAATAGCTATCAAGCAAGGACACAATATAGCCACATCATTTCATCCGGAATTGACACAGGACACATTAATCCATGAATATTTCATCAAGGAAGTTATGAAAACTAAAAATTAATTAGAAACTAAAACAAATTAAGAGTAATGAAAAAACTTTATTTGATTTTACCTATATTATCCGGAATATTATTTGGATCAAGCGGAATATTTGTAAGGACATTAACCCAAAACGGGATTGATGCCACCACATTGCTGTTTCTCAGATTCTCTATTGCAATCATAATATTATTGATAGCAATTTTAGCAACGAACAGAAATCTGATTAGAATCAAAATAAATGACCTGAAACTTTTTATAATAACCGCATTATGCATTGTCGGACTAAATCTCTTTTACAATACATCAATGAATACTGTTCCATTATCTTTGGCAGCAGTATTGTTAAGTTCAGCGCCAGTATTTGTAATCATATTTGCATATATCCTCTTTAGAGAAAAAATTACATTAACAAAAGTAATTTCAATAATCTTAGTGATTATCGGATGCATTCTGACAACAGGACTGCTTGAAGGAAACTATGCCAACGTTTCAGCAATAGGAATATTTGGAGGTGTTGTAGCGGCAATATTTTGGGCAATGTATACAGTTGCATCCAAAAAGGCTCTTGAAGAGGAAATACATACATATACAATATTATTCTATTCATTAATCATTTTAACGTTAATCTTGTTGCCGTTTACCAATTTTGGCCAGATTACATCATTCGTCAATTCAAACATTGCATTCAACATACTATTCCTAATACTGCATTCAACATTCTCATTCGCCCTGCCATATATACTGCTGACAGTTTCCCTGAATCATATTGATTCGGGAAGTGCCTCAATATTCACTTCAGGAGCCGAACCTTTGGCGGCACTGTGCTTTGGAATGATAATCTACAGTGAGATTCCGACAGCTCTAACATTCATTGGTGTTGTTCTGACGATTTTAGCATTAATTATATTATCAAAAAATGAAAAAGAATAGATAAGGTGAGAGTATGGTAAAAGATCATCATGTTATAGAAGCACTTGGAAAAACAGAAGTAGTGATAGAAAATGGAGAAGTAATCTCTGTTGGAGACCCGTTGATTGATTACTGTCCAATTTTCGATAAAATTGATGATGCGAAGCATCTTGATAAAGAGTTTATTAAATGGAATATGGAAAAAAGAATCCGTGAGTTTGGAATGTGTACACCCCACAGAGTTGTTAAAATGCCTGACATGATGTCATTCGGCATTTCTGAAATCCTAAAAACCAACAGGGAATTAGGTCTCATTGACTGTGTTGTCGGCGTTTGTGAAGGTGTTGGAACATTACTTATTACAGACCCTGAAATCATCCAGGGCGTCGGAGGAAGAGTTTCTGCATTGGTCAGCACAACACCAATACCTGAGGTCATTGAAAAGGTTGGCATTGAAAATGTAGTGAATCCGGAAACTGCTGATTTAGATCCTGTTAAAGGATTGGAAATGGCTATTGAAAAAGGTTATAAGAATATTGCAATTACAATATTGCCTTCAAAAACAATAGTTGAACTTCGCCAATATCCTCTTCCCGAAGATGTTAACATCTACATTTTTGTGGCGCATACAACAAATGCCAGTGATGAAGAAGCAAAAATAGTATTTGAATACGGGGATGTTGTAACCGCTTGTGCCAGCGAAAAAATCAGAGATTATGCTGAAAAAGAAGAAGTTTATTACTCCGGTTCAAAAGTTCCAATTTTTGCAGTCACTGAAAAAGGCCGTGAATTCTTAGATAACAGGCTTGAAAAAATAGGTAAAGCATTAACAGTTAAAGATTATCCTTTGAATAGAGAAACTCACCCAAATCCTTTAGTTTAAAAAATATGCAATAAAATAATAAATACTTTAATAAACAAAATTATCTATATTAAATTTACTATTAATGAGGGAAAATATTGACTCAAAAAAGCGAAGCTATAAAAGGCAATGTCACACCAGAAATGAAAGATGTTGCAAAAAACGAAAATATTGAAGTTGATAAACTGGCTAGACTGATAGCTGATGGAAAAGTCGTCATTCCAAAAAATGTCAATAGCCATGCAAAAGCCTGTGGTATTGGTGAGGAGCTTTCAACTAAAATCAATGCTAACATTGGTTCTTCTTCAAAAATTGACGACTTGGACCTTGAAATAAACAAAGCCAAATTGGCTGTTGAATATGGTGCAGACGCAATAATGGACTTATCAACAGGCTCTGATTTGAAACTGTTCAGGCAAAAGATAATGGATGCTGTTGATGTTATCATTGGAACTGTGCCTATTTATGAAGCGGGAGTTGTAACTCTTGCAAAAGGAAGGGAAATTGTCGATATGGATCCTGACGATATTTTCAAGGCCATTGAAAATCAGGCTCGTGAAGGAGTTGATTTCATGACACTTCACTGCGGAATTACAAAGGATTTGGTCTCAAAATTGGAAAAACAAAAACGTATGATGGGTATTGTAAGCCGTGGAGGTACATTTATGGCTTCATGGATTAAGCACAATGAAATGGAAAACCCGTTATATGAAAACTACGATTACCTTTTAGAGCTATCTTATGAATATGACATTACATTATCCCTAGGCGACGGACTTAGACCGGGCTGTTTAGCTGATGCGAGCGATATCCCTCAAATCCAGGAATTAGTAAACTTAGGCGGTCTTGTTAAAAGAGCACAGGATGCGAATGTCCAAGTCATGGTTGAAGGACCCGGACACATGCCATTAAACCAGATTAAAGCGAATATGGAAATTCAAAAGACAATATGTCATGGAGCACCGTTTTATGTGCTCGGACCTTTAGTTACTGATTTGGCTCCAGGTTATGACCATATTACTTCAGCAATCGGCGGAGCAATAGCTGCAAGCAGCGGAGCAAACTTTTTATGTTATGTAACGCCTGCAGAGCACCTGTCACTTCCTTCACTGGAAGACGTTAAAGAAGGAGTTATTGCATCAAAAATAGCTGCAGAAGCTGCTGATGTTGCAAGAGGACTTCCACAATCATGGATCAGAGAGCGCCAAATGGCAAAGGCAAGAAAGGAATTTGATTGGGAAAGACAATTCGACTTGGCATTCGACAAATCAAAACCTAGACAATATCGCGATAAATGTGAACTCGATGATGATGAAATGTGCGCAATGTGCGGAGAATATTGTGCAGTAAAAATAGCAAAAGGCGATTTCTAATGAAATATCAGGAATTAGTAGACGTTTATTCCGCTTTGGAAGCAACAACCAAACGTCTGGAAAAAACAGATATCATTGCAGAATACCTAAAAAAATTAGATGCGGACACCATCGGTAAAGTTGGATTACTGCTTTTGGGAGGAGTTTTCCCTGCATGGAGTTCAGAAGAAATAGGTATTGGTGCAAAACTGGTTGAAAGAGCAGTTGCAGAAGCTGTAGGTACCACACAGGCAAAAGTTGAAGATGCTGTTCGTGACGAAGGGGACATTGGTCTTGCATGTATTGATTTATACTCTAAAAAGTCACAGATGACATTTTTCTCACAGCCATTGACTATTAACTTTGTATTTGACAGCCTGCAGAAACTATCAAAGATAAGTGGCTCCAGGTCTACTAATCGTAAGATTTCAATTATTCTAGAATTATTATCACAGGCTTCAGCTACAGAGGCCAAATACTTAACCAGAACAATCACGGAAGAACTGAGAATCGGTGTTGGCGACGGCATAGTTCGCGATGCAATAGCACAGGCATTTGACATCGACAAAAAAATAGTGGAAAGAGCACAGATGCTTACAAATGACTTTTCAGTTGTTGCAACCACCGCACTTCTTGAAGGAGCTGAAGGATTGAGCAAACTTAACTTGACTCCCGGAACTCCTGTAAAACCAATGCTTGCACAGCTCTCACCGCCAGTTGCAGAAATCATCCCCGAAATGGGAACGGCAATCTGTGAGACCAAATATGACGGTATCCGACTGCAGGTTCACAGAAACGGCGATGAAATCAAGATATTCACCAGAAGACTGGAAAACATTACCCATGCACTCCCGGAAATCGTTGAACTCTTTGACGAACACCTGCCACATGACGATTACATTGTTGAGGGTGAAGTAATAGCTACAAGAGACGGTAAACCTCTGCCTTTCCAGAACATTTTGCACAGAGTAAGGCGCAAATACAATGTTGAAGAAGCTATGGAAAATGTTCCTTTGAAATTATACCTCTTTGATGTTTTGTATTATAAAGAACCGATGATTGATGAACCTCTGATGAAAAGAAGAGAAACTCTGGAAAGCATTGTGGATACAACAGTTGATGCAATGAACTTAAGTACAATGATTGTCGGAACTCCAGATAATATCGATGAAATTGAAGAGCTTTTCAACTCATCCATTGCAGCTCACCATGAAGGAATCATGATTAAAGACGCATCAGAACCATACATTCCGGGAATCAGAGGCAAAAAAATGCTTAAATACAAAGCAGAACCTGAAACCTTGGATATGATTATTGTTGGCGGGACTTATGGTATCGGTAAAAGAGGAGATTTCGTCGGATCATACCTTGTAGCCCTAAGAGATGAAAATGACGAGTTCAAAACAGTTGCATATGCTGCAACAGGACTTGACGATGCCACATTAGAATATCTGACCGGTAAAATGAAAGAACTGGAAATCTCAACAAAAGGCCGTGAAATTGTTGTTGAACCTAAAATCGTTTTGGAGATTGCATTTTCAGAAATTGTAGAATCTCCGGAATACGAAACAGGCTATTCACTGAGATTCCCTGTTGTTAAAAACATCAGAAAGGATAAGGGACCAATGGACGTCGATACTGTCGAAAGACTGCTTTCAATGTATGATGCACAATGATGAAAAAAATATGTGGTCTTATCACAAACAATTAAAAATTCCAAGTTCAGACAATATAACCTCACCATACAATATTACCCGATTAAATCCTATCTAACTTATTAACCCCTAAATTAAACTAAATTCATGGATATTACAGATGACAAATTACTAAAAATAGCTTTGGTAACTTCTTTAATAGGTTTGATTGGGCTGATTTTATTCACTCCATCAATTGAAGTTAAGGAAGTGAAAATTGAAGATGTGACACGTTCCATGATTGATGAGGAAGTCAGCATTGACTGTGTAGTCAGCGAAGTCAAATCGTCACGAAGCGGAAGCAGCTACTTTTTAACGATAAATGACGGAACAGGACAGATAACGCTGATTATATTTGAAAGTCAGGTTGCACAGATGCAGACGAACAATCTTGAAATTGAAGACTTCAAGGACAAAAAAGTAAATGTTGTTGGAACAGTTACGGAGTATAACGGTGAAATGGAAATAGTTTTATCGAGCGGAGATAGTTTGAAAATAATAGAATAATAAATAGCTATTTATTTATTAAAAATCAAAAATTAGTATAATTAATTTTATAGGAATTATTAAAATGGCAAATGAAAAAAGATTATTTGGAACATTTGGAGTTAGAAGAACTGCAAATGATGTGTTGACTCCGGAATTTGCTACAAGACTTGCAGCTTGTTACGGAACTCAAATACAAGGAACTGTTGCAGTTGGTGGAGATACAAGAACTTCAAGTCCAATGTTAATAGAAGCTGTAAAGGCAGGCCTCTTATCATCCGGCTGTGACGTTGTGGATTTGGGAATCCTACCTACACCGGGTGTTCAGTATGCAGTTCGCAAGTATTACGATGGCGGAGTTATGATTACTGCTTCACACAATCCTCCAAAATACAATGGAATTAAGTTTTTAGATGAATACGGTATTGGAATTCCTGACGATATGGAATTGGCTATTGAAGAGTTATATTTTGACAGTGAACCTAAAAGAGCAGAATGGCATGAAATCGGCCAAATTTATCATAATGACAAAATCATAGACGAATATGTTGATGAGGCAATCTCAAAAGTTGATGCCGAAGCTATTCGCGAAGCTAATCTGAAAGTGGTTGTTGACTGCGGTTCAGGTGCAGGAGCTTACACCGCCCCTTACTTAATCCGTAAATTAGGCTGTGACGTGACTACACTTAACTGTCAGGCTGACGGATTTTTCCCTGGACGTGACCCGGAACCTATTGAAGAGAACCTGCAGGAATTAATTAGTGTCGTGAAAGAATTGGGTGCTGATATCGGCCTTGCACATGACGGGGACGCAGATAGAACAATCTGTATTGATGAGAAAGGAAACTTTGTTTTAGGAGACAAAACATTCACTCTTGTCGAAAGGCAAATGCTTAAAGAAAACGACGGAGGAATCATCGTAACGACCGTTGCAACTTCCCAGGCAATATATGACATTGCAGAAGAGTACAATGGTGAAGTAATAGCTACTGCAGTTGGAGACTTGCTTGTTGCACGTAAATTACATGAAAAGGACGGTTTATTCGGTGGAGAAGAAAACGGAGGTTTGATTTTCCCAGATTTCGTTTACGGAAGAGATGCTGTAATGACTGTTGCTAAAATTTTGGAAATTTTGGCTTTGGAGAAAAAATCATTATCTGAGTTAGTTGGCGAACTTCCAGTATACTATGCAAGCAAAACCAAAATCGAGTGTCCGGACGATCAAAAACAGAATGTGATGTCCAGCATCGCTGAAGAAATCAAAACCACAACCGATTTTGAATTGGATTTAACAGACGGCGTTAAAATCCTAAAAGAAGATGGTTGGGTAATTATAAGACCATCAGGAACTGAACCAATATTCAGATGTTTCGCTGAAAGTGATTCACAGGACAAAGCAGATGAAATGACTGAATGGGGTCTCAGCTTAATTAAAAAATACAAAAAATAAATTGAAGTAATTACTACTTCAATATTCTTAATTTTTCAACTGATTAAAATATAAATTAATTAATTAACCATAAAATAATAAACTCTTTTTTTAAGATAAAAGAACCAATAATATAAAAATAGCTAATCCAACACCAATATGTAGATTATAAGTTATCAAGACACTCTTCTTTTAGGAAAAATGCATCTTCATTATCAGGATTTCTAAGCAGAACCATATTGAAACTGTCAACAGCCTCTTCAAATTTACCAAGTTCCATTAAAACTACGCCTTTATTTAACAAAAAGTCAATATTATACTTTTCTAAGGAAATAGCCCTATTAAAACATTCCAAGGCCTCATCAAGTTTACCTAAATCAATATAGGCATTTCCCATCCTGTTGATAGCATCGGCATCCATTTCAGAATCATCCAGACAGACTTCCACAGCCTTATCAAAGGATTCTATAGCTTCTTCCAGCCTGCCCATATCAGTCAGCAGGTTTCCGCGTGAGTTCCATACTTCCGGATTTTCACTATCTATGACTATAAGCTTATCATAAACTCTTAAAGCCTTATCATATTCACCTAAAACCTCTAGAATGAAACCTCTCCAATATAATACGATAGGACTGCTTGGAGAATAGTTATAGGCAATAGTGCTTGCTTTTAGGGCACCTTCCAAATCACCGGCATTTAAAAGAGCAATTGCCTTATTGTTTAAGATATATTCATTATCCGGTTCAACTGACAACGCCTTATCATAACATTCGATAGCTTCATCGAATTGGCCAAGCCTTGAAAGATTATCACCCTGCTTGTTTAAAAGATAAACATCATGAGGGTCAATTCTTAAAGCCGCATCATAGCACATTGTGGATTTATCGAACTTACCGCTGTCAAAAAGAATGTCTGCACGTTTGGTAATCATTGACTTCTCATCAATCTTATCCCCTTTCCAATCGTCAATATCAAGTTTTTCGAAATAGATTATTTGGAACTTATCTGATGGGTCGACACGACCACCATACATCTTTTTGAATTCTCTTAACATATCCTTGGAATCTTTAAAACCCTCTTCCCGAGCAATTTCATCATTGTCTATGATATCTTCAAAAGCTATATCTTCAACACCCGTGACAATAGCTTCGAAAATCTTCATTTTTTCTTTTGAAACCAGGTTCCAATAACAGTATAATCTGTCACCTTCTTTTAAAGGATTTTTCCAAAGCTTACGGATAGTCCTTCTTTTTTTACCTGTGATGACATCAATGTCGTTACTGGAAAATGATAAAATTGGCATTTTAAACATTCCTTAAATTCTATTCGATAATCTGTTCTCCAAATTCTGCGGTTTTTACTTTAACAACACCTTCAAATACTGGTTTTACATATTCAGCCAGTTTACGCAAATCATGTGGATTCGGCACATCAACTTTTTCCAATGCAGGATCAAGAACATTTTTGTTTCTGAATTGCTGAAGTGTATAGATATCCCCTTCAATATCGTTTACCAAATTAAATATGTCCTTTTTAGTGTGTAATGTAGGAACATAAGTTGTTCTAATCTCCAAATGAACATTAGAATCATTATTTATAAGTTTCATTGATTTTTTCACATTGGCACCCACATTTGCGCCTGTGACTTTCCTATATTTTTCAAATGGCGCCTTAACATCCAAAGATACGAAATCCAATAGCCCCATTTCCAATAACTTTTCAATTTTATCCGGATAAATTCCGCTCGTATCCAGCTTTGTTTTAAGACCTATACTTTTGATATAAGTGAACAACTCTATTAACGCATCCAATTGCATCAGAGGTTCACCTCCAGACAGAACTACTGCATCTATAAAGTCTGCGGCATTATCTATTTCTGATTTGACTTCTTCAAAGCTTTTTTGAGTTTTATCTTCCAGCAATTCCACATTATGACAGTATCTGCATGCCAAAGGACATTGTGACATGAAAATAACCAAGGACATGTTTCCATGGAATTCGACAGATGATATTAAAGTTCCGCCCACATACATTAATCCACTACCTCATGAACAATTTCAATGAACTTTTTGTTTTCTTCCATTGTACAAATACTAATTCTTATCCAATATTCATCCAGTCCCTTAAATGAAGTACAGTCACGTACGATGATACCTCTTTTCATGAATTCACGAGTAATTTCAGCTGCAGTATATCCAGTATCTTTAACTCCAATCAGAATAAAATTGGATTTGGATGGAAAAACATTGAGACATTCTATTTTAGACAATTCATCGATTAAAAAGTCCCTGCTTTCGATTCCGTCTTTTATAGATCTTTCAATATATTCTGTATCTTTGAAAGTGTTTACAGCAGCAGCATAAGAAAGTCTCGTTAGGGAAAATACAGGTTTGATTCTGTGCATGAATTCTATAATCTCTTCACATGCAAGACCATAACCAATCCTCATTCCCGCAAGACCTAAAACTTTGGACATCGTTCGGATAATGAAAATGTTATCATATTCCTCGATTAAGTCCTTGTTTGTGACTTCGGAATATTCGAAATAAGCCTCATCAATAACAATTAATATTTCCGGATTTTCGCCTGCAATTTTTATCAAATCTTTTCTGTCTATTAAAGTTCCGGTCGGGTTGTTAGGACTGCATAGGAATATCATTTTTGTTTTGGGAGTAATTTTATCAAAAATTGAGTCCACATCCAAAACATTATTATCCAGATTCCATCTGGCATAAACAGGATGAGCACCATACTGCTTCAACAGGTATTCATAATACATATAAGAGGGTAAAGGCACAATGAATTCATCATCGGGTTCTATGAATGTTTTAGCTAAAACATCAATGATTTCATCTGCTCCATCCCCACCAATAATCACTTGAGAATCTTTAACATCAGAATATTGTGCTGCGAGATGAACCAATTCCTTAAGTTGGGATTCAGGATATCTGTTGATTGATTTGGATTCCTCTGCAATGGCTTCAATTGCTTTTGGAGAAGGACCCCAGGGATTTTCATTTGAACCTAACTTAATAATATCCTCTTTTTTTAATCCGAATTCAGCAGCAATTTCATCTTGTGATCTTCCAGGGACATATGAGTCCATATCACTAACAATTTGTCTTGGTTTCATAATCTAATCTTCCTTATACTGTTTAGAAAGTTTTACATAGTTATCAGCATTATCCTGTATATGTTGAATCTGTTCAGGCGTGACTTGCTTAACCAGTTTGGCGGGAACTCCTAAAAGTAGACTGTTTTCAGGAAATTCCTTTCCTTCACTTACAACAGCTCCGGCACCTACAATTGAATTCTTACCGATTTTAGCACCATTTAAAACTGTCGCATTCATTCCAATGAGCACATTATCATCAAGTGTGCATCCGTGGATGACTGCCCCATGACCGACAGAAACATTGTCTTTAATTACAACCGGAAAGTCTTTGGAACAGTGTACGACACAGTTATCCTGAACATTGGAATTATTTCCTATTTTTATTGAGGATACGTCTCCCCTCAGGACGGCACCGTGCCATATGGACACGTTTTCACCGAGTTCAACATCACCAATTACTTGAGCACCAGGGCATATTACAATAGAGTCTTTATTATTTTCCATAATATCACTAGTTTTTATAATTTATTTTTTCTCTTTATTTTTATCTTGAAGAATATGATTCTGTTTTAATAACACTCTTGTATCGGAAGGCAAATCTTCATATAATAAAACATTGGAACCGATTGTGGAGTTGGAACCCACTTTAACACCAGGTGAGAAACTTGAATTGATACCTGTTTTTACGGAGTCTCCGATGATAGCTCCGAGCTTGCGCCTTCCGCTGTCTTCCATTGAGTCTTTAATTTTTGTTTTAATATTCGCATTGTCAAAACGTAAGTTAGCAATGTTAGTTCCTGCTGCAATATTACAGTTAGAACCTATTACAGAGTCCCCAACGTAACTTAAATGGCTAACGTTGGTGTTTTCCATAATAATTGAGTTTTTAATTTCAACAGCATTACCAACATGAACATTATCACCAAAGTATGTATTGCCACGGATATAACAGTTAGGACCTACATCGCAGTTCTTACCAATGTACACATTACCTTCGATGTAAACTCCTGCCTTAATTACACTTCCTTCACCCAAATAAACTTCCCCATGAATATGGGCTCCGTTTTCAACTTTACCTTTGATTTGGGTTTTCAGGTTACCGATCAACTCTTCATTAACTTCAATAAGTTCCCATGGCCTACCGACATCAATCCAATCCTTGTCCGTTTTATGGCCGATGACCTTTTTGCCCTCTTCTATTTGCATGCTTACTGAATCTGTAATTTCGTATTCTCCCCTTTCGGATATTTCAGTTTTTTCGATTTTGCTGAAAATGTCCTTGTTGAATACGTAAATTCCTGTGTTGACCAGGTTGCTTGGAGCCTCTTCTTTTTTAGGCTTTTCAACAATGCTTTTAATATTTCCGTCTTCAATTTCGACAACACCAAAAGCTGACGGATCAGCCACTTCAGTTAAAACCATCAATGTATCCGGCTTCATGTAATTGTATTTTTTGATGATTTCATGAATTATCTCATCATCAAGAATAATGTCTCCATTCAAAACAATCAAGCTATCCTCGATGAAGTCTTCACCATAGGAAATCGCATTAGCTGTTCCAAGGAAGTCCTTTTGGGTTTTGTAAGTAATGTTTACTCCAAATTCGGAACCGTCACCGAAATAGTCCCTTACGATTTCTTCTTTATATCTGACAATTAGCAAAATATCCTTAATGCCATTATCTTTTAAAGCTTCGATATTATATTGAATAATTGGTTTGCCTGCGACTGGCAACATGGTCTTAGGCTTAGTAAGTGTTAATGGCCTCATTCTTGACCCTTCACCAGCGCTTAAAATTATTGCTTTCAATTTAATTACCCCATATCTATTAAAAATTATTGTAAAATATTATGTTTTTTCTAATTTATATATTAATTCTATATTTCATATCGTACAATTTATTGAATAGAATTAACTATACTTTAAATTGAATTGGTGATTAATTATATTGAAATAAAAAATTATACTATTTGAATTAAACAAGGAACTGTTAATTTAAAACTACAATAGATTCAAATTATTAAAAAAAATGTGTGGCATCTACATCTTGTGGTGAATTTTGAAAAAAGTTCTTTAATCAACTTGATATTAGAAAAAAATAAGAAAAAAGAGGGGATGAAAAACCCTCTTATTGAGTGTTAAATTTTATTCTTTACGTCTTCTTAATGGTATTAATGCAAATATAATCAATAATAACATGATTATAGGGTTACCGGTAGCTTTGCTATCCATTGGAACATAAACCGGTTTTTCATCCTCTGGAGTTACTGGAGTAGGAGTTGGAGTTAGAACAATGCTAACATCCACGTCAGCACTCACATTACCAGTCATGTTTGATCCAGCAATAGCAACGTTTGTAACATTAGCAACTTTAGTGGCATTACATACAATTGTGAAGCTTATACTGTTATTTGGAGCTAAAATACCGGAGTAAGTGTATTTATCACCTACTTTAGTCCAATCAGCGCCGTTGAAACTGACAAATTCTAATCCATCTGGGATTTCATCAATGACAAATACATCACCAAGTGTGCAATCGCCAGTGTTTCTTACAGTAATAGTAAATGTGACTAATTCACCTACTTTTACTGAAGTTTTATCAGAAACTTTGATTACGGCAATTCCCGGAGTTACAACAACAGTAGTGTTGTTGGAGTAAGCTTTATTGGTAGCGTTGCTAGTTAAGTTAGAACCAGCAATAACTTCCGGCACAAATTCTCCAGCTTTAGTCGTATTGAAGTACAATATGTAACTGATTGATTCTCCAGGGTTTAAAACACCGTCGTAAACAAATCTGTTACCTACTTTACTCCAGTTAGGACCTGTAAATCCAGCGTATATCAATTCATCTGGGAATTCGTTTGAAACATAAACTGAACCGAGTACGCAATCACCATCATTTGTAACGATTACTGTGAAGCTCACAGGTTCGCCAACGATGACTCTCGGATTATTGGATATTTCACGAACGATCAAGTCCGGAGTATAAACTTTGACTGAAGCGTTAGCAGTGCGATTGTCAGTATTATCAGAACCAGCAATTACTTCATTTGTGAAATTGCCTGATACGGTAGTGTTTACAACAACGAATAATTCAACATCCTCACCAACAGCTAAAGAACCGTTATAATAGAACATGGTTCCATCATTAGTCCAATTAGTGCCGATAAAGTGGTCGTAAACTAATCCTTCAGGAATAACTTCATCAAGGAACAATCCTGTAAGTTCAATATCTCCAGTATTGGTAATAACTATTCTGAAAGTAGTCTGATTACCTGAGTATACAACCTCTTCGAGTGCAACTTTGATTACGGAGATATCCGGATGATATACACGAACATCAACATCACTATGCTTGACAGTACCTTCTTCACTACAGTTAACTGTAGCTGTATTTACAAAAGTACCATTAGTTAAAGCTTTTACAACAATCCAAACTGTGTAAGTTCCGTTCATAGTTAAACGGTCAACAGTCCATACTAAAGTGTTTCCATCTGCAGTGTAGTCTTCGCTAGATTCCACTACTTCAAATGCGGTAGTATCCAAAATATCCTTAATCACAACGCCTGTAGCATCCGCTACTCCATGGTTGTTAACTTCAATTGTGAAGTTAATAAGATTACCTACGGTAGTAGAAGTTACATTAGTTGATTTAACGATTTTTAAATCTACCCTATAAACCGGAATTGTAGCGTTATCCATAACTTCAGTTGTATTTTCGTTACAGTATACAGATACGACATTAGTGTAGTTACCAACATCTGTGGTTCTTGCTTTAACAGTGAAGTTATAAGACTCACCAGCAGCCAAGAATGGAATAACCTGGTCCAATTGACCATCAACTAAAGTCAAACCGTCAGGTAAAACATCCCTAACAGTAACATTAGTAGCATTGGAAGGACCGTTATTGATTACAGTAATAGTGAAAGTAACAATATCACCAATTCCGTAGTCATCTGAATCTGCAACTTTAATAACATCTAAATTAACTATGTAATATGCTTCTACAGTGTCATTTGCTGTTTTTTCTGTAGTATTTTCATAACAGTAAACTGAAACGACATTTGTGAAATTGCCTTCAACTGCGGTTCTTGCTTTAACAGTGAAGTTATATGACTCACCAGCAGCCAAGAATGGAATAACCTGATCCAATTGACCGTCGACTAAAGTCAAACCGTCAGGTAAAACATCCCTAACAGTAACATTAGTAGCATTGGATTTACCATTATTGGTCACAGTAATAGTGAAAACAACCTCATCACCTGCAAGAACTCTATTGATATCAGCGACTTTGCTTACATCCAGGATAACATCATATTTAGCTTCGACGGCGTCATTATCGTCTTGAGTAGTTGGCTCTTCAGTACAATTGACCAAAGCAACATTAGTGAAAGTACCATTAGTTAAAACTTTAACAAGCACCCAAACAGAATAACTTTGCTCACTGGCCAAATTACCAACATTCCAAACAATATTCTGACCGTTTCTAGTAAAAGTACCATTAGCATCAACGAAATCAAGACCATCATCCAAGACATCACTAATATTCACATTAGTAGCTCTAGCAGAACCGTGGTTCCTAATGACAATAGTAAAGTTAACCAAATCATTAACTAAAACTGAATGAACATCAGCAGTCTTATTAATCTTAATATCAGTCACAAATACTCTAACAGTAGCATTATCCTCTTTGACAGTACTGTTTTCAATGCATGAAACGCTTACTTCGTTTGTGAAATTACCCACTTTAGTTGTTTTAGCAACGATAGTGAAGTTGTAAGATTCTCCAGCAGCCAAGAATGGTACAACATGATCCAAATCACCGCTGATAATAGTTAAACCATCAGTAGGGAAAGCATCCTTGATTGTAACATTAGTAGCATTAGAAGGACCGTTATTAGTCACAACAATAGTAAATGTAACCTCATCACCAACAATAGCATCATCAAAGTCAACAACTTTAGAAATATCTAAAACAACAATGATTTTAGCCTCAACACTTGCATTAGCCTCTTTAACAGTGTCATTTTCATAACAGTAAACTGAAACATTATTGGTAAAGTTACCTTCTGCATCAGCTCTGGCCTTAACAGTGAAGTTGTATGACTCACCAGCAATTAATAATGGAATAACCTGATTTAAGTCACCATTAACTAAAGTTAAACCTTCAGGTAAAACATCCTTAATAGTAACATTAGTAGCATTAGATTTACCATTATTAGTCACAGTAATAGTGAAAACAACCTCATCACCAACAATAACACTATCATTATCGACAACTTTTGTAATGTCTAATACAACATCGTATTTAGCTTCAACTGTGTCATTATCGTCCTGAGTAGTTGGCTCTTCAGTACAATTGACCAAAGCAACATTAGTGAAAGTACC
>NZ_JAFSNZ010000115.1 GCF_017447225.1 Methanobrevibacter sp.
AGAATCTTTACCATCATCCATATAGGCCTGACCTAATGAGAATGTTGATTCGGAAATTGTTACATTTGACCCTGTAAGACAGATTGTACCACCACGAGTACTGGAAGTACCCCCTTCAGATTTATTTGCACTTATTCCTTTATTGTTTATGCAGGTGATGTTGTTGATTATACCGTTATTACCCTGCCAGAAGATTGCTCCACCATCATCACGAGCAATATTGTTTTCAAAAGAAGAATTATATAATTTACAGCCTACTCCATCGACATATAAAGCAGCACCATCAGAAGCACCACAATTATCAAAATCACAGTTACCAATCTGAGTATTGTTACCGATTACATACAATGCACCACCATTATTTGTAGCAGTACAAGAATTAAATATAGTATCAGTTATAGTAACACCATTACCCGTTACAAACACTGCACCACCATCAACCTTTGAAGAATCTTTACCATCATCCATATATGCGGATGATAAGGTAAATGTGGAATTAGATAGAATTACATTAGATCCAGTAAGACAGATAGTTCCACCACGAGTACTGGAAGTATCACCATCAGACTTATCAGCACTAATACCTTTATTGTTTGTACAAGTTATATTATTAATTATACCATTATTACCGCTCCAATATAAAGCACCACCATCATCACCAGCAGTGTTATTGGTAAAAGAAGAATCTATTAGATTAACATGATCACCATCAACATAAATCACCCCACCATCAAGTGAAGCATTGTTGAAATTAAAAGTAGACAATAGAATATTTACTGAATTAGAATTTAGATAAATAGCTCCACCATTTAAAGCACTATTATTAATAAAAGTTGAACCTATAATACTTGAACTTGAGGTTATAGCAGAAGTATAAGCAGAAGCGATGAATACCGCACCACCATTTAAAGAAGCGGAGTTGTTAATAAATGTTGAATCTATGATTTCAACACTTTCACTGGAAGTTAAACTGACTGCAGCACCATTAGTGCCACAAGCATTTTTAAATACGATATTTTTCAGTATTACATGCGCATTATTTGTAATTTTGAATATTGATGCTACATTTGCACCATCAATAGCATGCCCATTCCCATTAATAGTAATGTTCTTATTAATTATAATACCTTCTTTAAATACAACATCACTATCAGAATATGTATAATTTTTATCCAATTCAAAAGAATCATTTACCGATGTGTTCTGGATCAAAGAATTTAATTGTGTAAATGAATCTGAATCGGCTGTTAAAATGTCGTTTTGAGTATCCGATGCTTGTAAACTTGGTGAGTCATCATCGATAGATGTTGAAATAGGTTCACTTTCAACATCTTCAGCAGCACATGCAAATGCTATTGTAGATATGAGCACCATGAACAAGCAAATAATAATAATTATTCTTTTTTTCATATGCTATAACCTTTTTAGTCTATTGTATACTATGTGCATTAAATGAAAAAACTACTCTATTGATGTTAATTTATGTTAAGCAAATATAAATGTTTTTCTTTTAAAAAAATAAGGACAATTAAAATTATTTCAGAAAATAGTATAATAAGTTAAACAAAACATCAAAAAATATTTATTGATTAAACAATATCCATAAAATAATGTAAAAAATAAAAAAATGAATAAAAAAATGCCAAAACATATAAATAAAACATTCATTATACAATATATTTATAAACAAATCAAAATTATTAAATTAGAAAAGAAAAAATAATGGGTAAAATAATCAAAACAATGATAAAAATGATAATTAACATTTAAAAATAATAAAAAATAAGTTATTTAAAAAAAATTAAAAAAATAATTAAAAAAAATAAACAATAATCAGATTAAAATTTTTTTAGTAGAAAAATGAAAAATCTATTGTAGAAAATGAAATCATCACTCAAAACGGATGAGATTTTCCACATCATTATAAACTACATCAAGTCCGCACATTGAAGGAACATAATTAGCTGCCTTTGCTGAATTGACACCAATCACTTCAAAGCCCATATCTTCGATAGGAGCAACTACCATACATGTGTCACATACAACATTTCCGCCTGCAGATTCAATTATTTGAGTGTAACCCATCCTGTCGGCCGTTGCCTTGACAGATACTGAAGTACAAATCCATAATTTGTTTTTAATGCTTTTACCTTCAACAATATTTGCAACATTTTTTATTTCTTCAAGTGAAGCATGAGGACAACCCAGACAGATCAAATCAGGTTCACGGTCTGTTGTGGTTAACTTTTGGCGTGTTTCTAAAATTTCCTTATCGCCAACGAACATATAATCTTCAACATCATCTTTTCCGGCACTATCCCATTCAGGAGTTACATTTTCCATATGATATAATGCTACAGAACCTGAAGAAGCAAGAGCCGCACCTAAAGTTTTTAAATCATTGTTTGTAGGAGTATTTTTAACATTGAAATAAGGTACTCCTCCGCCAACGACTTTTCCAACAATATAACCTAAGGCGCCCCAATCGGCACCGGACAATTCATCGCTGACATTTACAATTAAATTAGCCTTACGATTCTCATCCAAGTGGAATCCGTAAAGAGGAGTTTTACCTACAATGGCCGCTGCAAGGGCTGCCGGTCCTCCTTCACGGTTAGTACGTGCACCGATAACTGAATTGACATAAGCCACTGCAGAAGATTCTGACCATGAAACATGATCTCTAAACCTAGGCACATTTCCTACAAGATAGGGAGTGCATGTACATGTTTTAGAAATACCAAGCTTTCCATAAGCATCAACAATCTGATTTTGCTTGATTGAAAACTCTTCCGGAAATCCCAATTCCTTCCAATTATCCAAATCAGTTCCTGGAGGATTTAGTGAAGCATTAATTCCGGAATATATGAATTCTTCACTGGCCAAATCTTCAAGATATTCCAAACCTGCCTGACCTATTGTTTTATAGGAAACTCCAGATACCTGTGCAGAAGTAATATCAACTAATTTAGAAGCTCCATAAATATCGCCTAAAGCCACTAAAATATCCATACTTTTACGGACAGTTTCTCCAAACTCCCCGTCACACATTTGCTCTTCTTTTTTTGTTAAATACATATTAATCATTATTTAATTGATATTCAATCATTTCATCGAATATATGCAGGAAATTGTCTTTGCTTTCATAAGGTATCATAGCTCCTGCAGCAATATCGTGGCCTCCTCCCTGTCCACCGAAATTGTTTGAGCTATCACGCAAAGCCTTTCCAAGGTCAACTCCACGACTAACCATTTCTCGTGTAGTTCTTCCAGAAATCTTAATATCCTTATGGAGTCTTGATAAACCAAGTACAGGTTTTGAATCATCAATTAAACCAACAGATAATCCAATACTTGCAATAGTCCCCATTACAGACTTTAAAACTTTATCTTCACTGTATAAATATTGTGATGATTGCAATTGAACAGCACCTTCACGCTTAATCCATTCGAGACCTTTTACAATTTGGTCACGATATTTACGTTGAAACTCTGTAGCAGTCGATAGAGCCTTTTCTCTCTCACCAAGTGCAATGCTTAAACCTAAACCATATTTTTTATTTTTACCACATGCATCAAGAATATAAGCATATTCCTCCAAATCCCTAAGCATAGGAATTTCTTTAGGAATTAAATAACAGTCACTAAAGATATCAGGATTAATCTTAATCAATTCAGCAGCAAGAACATCTTTCTCCTCATCAGCCAAATCAATGAATTTAATACCATATGACAATCCTATTTTTTCTAAAAATGCAGTAGCACCTTCCAAATCCCCACTAATACCAGGTAAAGGTGGAGTGAAAGTATAAGCAAGAGATTTAAATAATGGTTCGGATGCTTTTGAAACAATTTTTAAATCTTCATTGATTTCAAGATTCGTTTCTTTCGCATCATCCAAAATTAGCTTGTTGACACCATTAAATCCATCTTGACATTGCATATCACCGAAAGCACCTACAAGTGCAAAATAAGCCAAATGTTTTTTATCCAGGTCACGGACACACAAATATGCAGAACCCGCACCAGATAAATCCTTACTGCCATCAATTTCAAACAAATGAGGATTGACATGAACCAGATTACTGTCTGGCTCTGTTCCATCAACTTGATGGTGATCAGCTATAATAACATCGCTTTTAAACGTATTCAATTCATTTACAAAAGCACTTCCCATATCTGAAAAGATGAATAAATCATGTTGCTCATGACGGAGCTGATTTATAACATCTTCCTTAAGACGAGGGACTATAGTAGTATGAAACTGAACATTTTCCTCTTTCAAAGCATTCGCTATCACAGCTACTGCTGACAATCCGTCAGCATCATTATGTGAAATTATACGAATAATTTCATCATTTTCAATATGCTCTTTGAGCATATTAGTAGCTTCAGTAGCCCTATTTAACAAGGAGTGCTGCTTGTTGTGGATTATATCTCCAACCTTCTGGTAATTCGCCTTCACTTACATAGTAAGAAGCTAATTTTCTGATTCTGGATTCAATGATAGTTAATCCTCTTTTGGAG
>NZ_JAFSNZ010000116.1 GCF_017447225.1 Methanobrevibacter sp.
TCACGTGCAATTTCTTCACATACACAAAGTTCTTCAGGAAGCCCACATACATCACAGATTTTTGACATTTAATTCTCCTTCTGTTTTTCATTCAATATTGTAAGAACACGAGCAATTGTTCTTTTTAATTCTCTAATTTTTCCAGGGTTTTCGTTAACCCCAGCAGCTGCACTTTTAGAAACATTTTTGGATAATTCAGCTCTGAGTTCAATTAATTTTTCTTGAATCTCATCAACTTCCATGTCCCAAATTTCTTTACTTCTTAAAATCGCCATTGTTCCAACTCTTTTAAGATAATTAAATTTAGTATTTAACTATCGTCTTCTTCTACTTCTTCAGTAGCTTCTTCTTCAACAACTTCTTCTAATTCCTCTAAGTCTTCAATTTCCTCGATGACTTCTTCTTCGATGATTTCTTCAGTTTCAACATCGATTTCTTCTTCAATAACTTCACCATCATCTTCTTCGATGATCATTTTTGGAGGAAGAATTTCAACGGAATCAGGTAATACAGTTTCTGGAGGCATAATTCTTACATAAATACCTAATACACCAGGTTTTAATTGAACAGTTGCAAAACCTTCTTCAACTAATCTGATTGAAGGTTCACCACATTTTTTAATGTATCCTTCGACGAATTTAGCAACAGCAGATCTTGAACCTCTGATTTTACCAGAAATAGTTACTTCTACACCTTGAGCTCCTGCTCCCATAATTCTACGAATAGTGGAGTAAGCAACTCTTCTGAAGTGCATACCTCTTTGTAACATGTTAGCTATTTTATAAGCCATGATTTTAGGGTTAAGTTCAGGAACAGCAACTTCTTTAACTTCAATTTGAGGATTATCTAATCCAAATTCATTTTTAAGAGTGTTGGTAATAGATCTGACATTTTTTCCACCTCTACCAATTACCATACCAGGTCTTTCAGCGTAAACAACAACCATGGTACCTAAAGGTGTGATTTGAACATCCATACCACCGTATCCTGCTCTTTCAAGTTCTTTTTCTAAATATTCATCAATTCTGGTTCTTCTAAGGCCCTCTGTGACAAAATCTTTTTCTATCATTAGTTAGCCTCCTGTAAAACTATTTGAATGTGAGTTGTAGGTGTATTGAACGGAGTCATTCTACCGAATGCTCTAGGGATGTAACCTCTGATGACAATACCTCTGTGGCTTGAGATATGTTCAATGAATAATTTTTCAGTGTCCATACCTTTGTATTCAGCGTTTGCTTCAGCATTTTCCAGAACTTTTAATACTTGTTCTGCTGCTTTTACAGGGTATCTACCACTAGCCCATCCTTCTTGTCCTTTTCTGTGACCGACACCTTTGTTGTGTCTTTTGAAAGGAACTGATTTTTTCATTTCAATAACATCTTCTAAATAAGTTTTAGCTTTAGCTACTTCCATTCCTCTTATTGCGTTACAAATTTCAACACAGTGTTTAGGGGAAATCTTGAGAGATTTTGCCATAGCACGTGCAGTTTTTGCTTCGTCAACTTCTTTATTATAAGCGTATCCATTTTTAGCCATGATCTAATCTCCTTATTTAAGTGGTACAAACATAGATGATCTTGTAGCTCCCATACCCGGGTCCCCATGTTGAACTCTTTGTCTGGTCGGTGCATATTCACCAAAGTAATGACCGAGCATTTCTGGAGTAATTTTTACTTCAACAAAGTTACGACCATCGTAAATACCGAAAGTGGTTCCAACCATTTCAGGTATAACAATCATATCTCTACAATGGGTCCTTACGACAACAGGACGACCATCTTTAGTTCCTTCTTTATTCAATTTTCTCATTTTATCCAAAACAATTTGTTGTCTTGGTAAGAATCCTCTCTTTAAAGATCTTCTTTGTCTTGCAGGGAATAATTCCATTACTTCCTCTAAAGACATGTCTTGTAATTCTTCAAGAGTATAACCTTTATATTTAAATACTTTTCTTGCCAATGAAACACCCTCTATCTATCTTTTTAATCCAGTTCTTCTAGCTGCAATTGAACCAACTTTTCTTCCTGGTGGTGCATGTCTTGAAATAGTAGTAGGACGACCAGGATGTTGTCTGTTACCTCCCCCGTGAGGGTGATCTACTGCGTTCATTGCTACTCCTCTAACAGTCATACATTTCTTACCTTTAGCTTTAAGGGCGTGCCATCTTTTACCAGCTTTGAGATAAGGTTTATCTTTTCTACCTCCACCAGCTACAACACCGATACTTGCACGACAATTAGGGTTTAAATATTTTAATTCACCTGATGGTAATTCAACAACAGTTTGATTAGCATCGTGAGTAATTAAAGAAGCATAAGTTCCAGAAGATCTTACGAAACGACCACCGTCTCCAGGAGTATTTTCAATATCGTAAATTGGAGTACCTTCAGGAATTTCAGCGAGCGGTAATGTGTTACCGAATTTAATAGGTGCAGAAATACCACATTCAATTTCATCATCCACTTGAATGCTTTCAGGTGCTAAGATAAATTTCTTTTCTCCGTTTTCGAATTTTACTTCTGCGATAGGAGCGGTTCTTGCTGGGTCATGTACAATGTCAATGACTTTACCTTTAATACTACCTTCTTTTTCTAATGCATCGAAAGATCTGTATCTAATTTTATCTTTAAAACGATGAGAAGCAACACGATGAGTAGGAGTTCCTTTACCTCTTCTTTGATGTATTAATCGTTTTCCCATTCAAATTCCTCCTTAGAATACTCCTATTCTGACAGCAAGTTCTTCTGCCATTTCTTCTTCTACAAGTTTGATGTATGCTACTTTTTCACCTTTAGTAGTAATGTGAGTGTTAACTCTTTCTACTTTTTCTTCGTATAACTCTTCAAAAGCTCTTTTGATTTGGCCTTTGTTAGCAGTACGACGTACGACAAAAGTAATTTCATTATTTAAGTCGATTAAGTTCATGGTTTTTTCAGTAACATGAGGTTTAATAATAATTGAGTATGAATCCATAATAATCACCTTAATTTATCCAAATTATTGGAATAAACCTCCTAACTTTTCTACAGCAGATTTAGTGTAAATAGTAAGTCTTCCTGGGTGAGTACCTGGTGCTAATAATTCAGCGTTCAAGTTGTCAACAACTACAACGTCCACACCAGCGTGGTTTCTTGCACCTAAGCTGATACCATCATCTTCACCAACAACTAAAAGAGGTCCTTTTACTTTTTTGTATTTTCTTCCTCTTGTTTTACCTCTACCTGCTCTTATTCTTTTACCTTCTTTTGCACGAATAATATCATCATAAACTCCTAAACTTTGGAAGATTTCACGAGTTTGTTTAGTAGTTTTAACAGAACAGATTTCGTCTTCAACAATAATAGGTACTTGTTCCAAATCGTCAACTTTGTGACCTCTGTTAGCAACAAGTTCTTTGTTGGTAGTTGCTGCGATAGCAGATCTGATTGCGAATCTTCTTTCTTTTATGTTGATTTTTTCGTGATGATTTTTCTCAGCTCTTGTTGGGTGAGCTTGTCTACCACCAATAGCCATTGGTACAAAAGCTGCTCTTGAACCATTTTTAATCCTAGGAACTCTAGCAGTACCTCTACCGGAACCCCAGCCTTTAGCGGAAGTTCTTTTACCTGCCATTGGGTCATTACCCCATGGCTGTACTCTAGCAGATTGTGCTGATAAAACAGCTCTTTTGATTAAATCTGGTCTGTATACTTCATCAAAAATAGCAGGAAGTTCAATTTCTTCTTTTACTTCCCCATTAATAGAATAAACATTAGCCTTCATGATTATACCCCTTGTTTAGATTTAGTACTTATGTAGTTGATTTGAGGTATATCCTCAGATTTCTTATTAGGTCTAATTGCTTGTCTTAAAATAACTAACCTTTTAGATGGTCCTGGAAGGGAACCTTTTACTAAGATATAATCATTTTTAACAACACCATATTTAATGAATCCGCCGTCTGGGTTGATTTGATCAACTTCATCTGCGGATGCAATTTTTAAAATCCTTTTATTGAATTCAGTTCTTTTATGGTATCCCATTTGACCTGCTTGTGCTACAGTCCACATAGTTCTTCTTGGAGTCCAAGGACCAATTGAACCTACGTGTCTTCCTTTACCACTTCTAGTAGCTTTACCATATTGAATTCTAATATTCCATCTTTTAACTACACCTTGGAATCCTTTTCCTTTTGTAGTTGCAATTGCATCAACAAATTGACCTTCATTAAATATTTCACTAGCTTTTACTTCATTACCTAATAATTCTAAAGCAGTATTTAATTTTTCTTCAGCGTTTGCGCCTCCGATACCACATTCAAATATATCTGGTTTTTTCTTAGGTACGCTAGTTACTTTAGGATTGGTGTGTACTAAGACTTTGATATCTTCTGTGCGATCTAAAACACCTTGTATTTTTGCAATAGCTTCAGATTTATTGTATTCTTTAGGAAGTGAAATTTTCCTAGAGAGTTCTTCATCCAAATTATCTGCAAGTACTTCGGTGATCACTTTCAATCCACGAGAAGTTTTTTCATATGCTCTAATTCCCATTACTACAACCGGAGGGACTTCCAAAACGGTAACTGGAGTGAAAACTTCCATACCATTAGTTGGAGAGTTCTTATCGGTATCAGTGACTAAAGTATGAGTCATACCGACTTTATACCCTGCGAGGCCTAGTAATTTTGGTTCATCATTTTGCGGCCAAGCCTTTACTCTAGGGGTTTCTTTTGCTGCTCTTTTCCTTGGACTATAAGCAACAGACCCTTTTCTTGGCTGGTGATGTCTTACCATTCATTAACCTCCTTATAAATATGCATTTCCTTTTAATTAATTGTAAATACGTTTAATAGTTTAAATAAAACTATCAGTGATGAATATATGGAAA
>NZ_JAFSNZ010000117.1 GCF_017447225.1 Methanobrevibacter sp.
AAAAATTGAAAAGTTACAAATCAACTGATGTTAGTAGTGATTTTAAGTATACAAAAGAATATTTCATTAATTGGGGTAAAAATTTAGCTGAAAAATCAATTGAAAGTCTTAGGGAAGATTTAAAATCAATTTCAGATATTGATTTTATTTTTTCATCTATTTTGGACACATATCAGTAATCCATTTTCATATTCTTTTTTATATTATGTATTAATTTATTTCATTTTTAATCTGGTTATCATGGTTAAAGGTTTCAGATATCTAGATGAACTGATTATGTTAATGAGATTGAGAATTTATATTATCAACTATTTTGAAAAATCCTGATAAAGAAAACATTTTTAATCTCTTATTACTAAATCTTAATTTAATGAGTTTTGAAAAGGATTTGGTGAATCTTTGGTTAGCTAATATTAAAAAACTTGATAATAAAAATCATCTAAAGCATGGTGAAATCTATGCCAAAGACGGCAGCGTTAAGGAATTTCAAATTAACCGCAATATTGTCACATCTAAAATAGAAGGCGCTCCTGGAGACTTTTATGATGTTGAAATAGAATTTAAAAAATTATCAAAATCCGATAAAGACAGGTTAAATCGTTTGATTAAAAAAAATTCCCAGTTGCAGGTTAATATTTTGGATGATAAAATTCCTGAAGAATTGTTTTTTGATAATGTAAAAATAATTCCCGATTCACTGAAGGATTTTAAAATGACCTGCAGCTGTAAAAATGAAGGACTGTTCTGTAAGCATAAGGCAACAGCATTCCATTATCTTGCCGGTCAGTTATCAAAAAATCCATTTCTTCTTTTCACTTTAAGAGATTATTCTTTCAATGAATTCGAATCCGATGAAGATTCTATCAAATCGACTGATGATTTGTTTAAAAATAAGGATTGCGAACAGCATGAATTTGTTGATGTTGATGATATTGCTTTATTGATTAATGATTTAAAATTTTTACTGGATAGGCGCACAGGATTTTTCTCAAGTTCCACAATATCATTTAAAAGCATTCTGATTGATATTTTAAAAGAGTTTTCAATTTTAATCAAGAGAATAAACAATAATATTGTCATTAAAAATTCATATAAGCATTTCATTAATTTCGGCGATTCATTTAAACTCAATACGCCTGATTTGGAGTTTATTTTTAACAGAAAATGGTCACATCCCGAGCAGTGGGAGAAATTTCATATAAATATCAACGGCAATTATGACATTAATGCATTTGACACGGGTTTGCCTCTTAATTTCAAAATAAGAAATCTGAAACATGCATTTTTTGCATTTTTTGCTGAGATGGAATATGCTGGATGTGGCATCGATAATTATAATGGGGATTTGAAATTTTTACATGGAATCTATGAATTGACTTGTCGGCTAATTTCTAAAAGCGCTTTGATTCCGGAATTCTTCAAACTGCATAATGGTGAATATGCCATACGTTGGATTCCGTCATTTAATGAGGATGTTCAGGATTTAATTGAAAATTTCGCCTGCATGTGTCCGGATAATCTAATATCTTATAATGGGAGGAAATTATCCCGATATGATCAGGTTGTATGTGCAATCACTCTTTTTTTCAACGGCTTTACCTATTATGCATCATATAATTCAAAATCCAATCTGATGAAGACTATGAAAAATAATGAATTTTTCCAATTGTTTTTCTTTAAAAGCCAGGCTTTCCAGGTAAGTGGTGTTGAAAATACAATAAATAAATGGTTATCACCATTATTTGAACAGGACATGAACTTTCATTTTGTTCTGGATGTAAATCAGGAATATTCCAAGTTTGTCATTACTCCTAAAGTCGTCATTGATAAAGAAAGTCATGATTTGGCGGATATCCTATCATCAAATAAGTATCCTGCAGTCATTCGAAGTTCTAAACTCATAACAAAGATTTTTGCTAGATATGATATTGATGTTAATCTCAATGAGAAAATCCGGTTAAATATTGATGATTTTTATGTTTTCAACAATATTTTAACAAGCACTTTCAAATTCAATGGCATTGAAGTCAGACTTCCAGACGAGCTAAGAATTACTCATGATGCAAAATTATCGTTAACCGGAGGCAATGACATTTTATCCAAGACTTCACTGACTTTGGATGATTTGAACAAGTTTGACTGGAAGATTGCCATAGGTGATGAGACATTTTCATTGACAGAATTTGAAAATCTCTCCCAAAACTACTCAGGACTTGTAAAAATCAATAATAAATATCTGAAAGTCAACCCGGTTGATTTGGACCATATTAGTATGCAGACAGATTTAATACCTCTAAATCCAACCCAAAATGATTTGATGCATTTCATATTAAGCGGAGATATTGAAAAACTTGACATTGGAGTTAATGATAAGCTGTCCGATTTGATTGACGGACTGTTTGAAATTGATGATATTGAAGTTCCAAAATCATTCAACGGCCAGTTAAGGCCTTATCAGATGAGAGGATTTTCATGGTTATATCAGAACATGAAAATCGGATTCGGTTCCATACTTGCAGATGATATGGGACTTGGAAAAACAATACAGGTGCTTGCGACAATCCTGTACCTGAAAGAAAATGATTTGCTTGAAGGAGATGTTTTAATTATTGTACCGACAAGTCTTTTAAGCAACTGGCAAAAGGAAATAGAAAAGTTCACTCCCTCCCTATCATCATTTATTTATCATGGAATGAACAGGAAATTGCCTGATGAGAAATATGATATAATATTAACTTCATACGGCATGATCAGACAGGACTTTGAAGTGATAGATGAAAATTTAAACATATTTCTATGTGTTGTTGATGAGGCACAAAACATTAAAAATCCAAACTCCCAGCAGACAAAAGCCATAAAACTGCTTAAAACCAAATATAGGATGGCTTTATCAGGTACTCCTATTGAAAACCGCCTGTCCGAATACTGGTCAATTTTCGATTTCATAAATAAAGGATATCTATATTCTCTAAGAATATTCAATGAAAAGTATGTAAAACCGATTGAAAATGAGCATAATGAAATTGTTTTGAATTCATTTAAAAAGATAACCTCCCCATTCATCCTCAGAAGACATAAGACGGATAAAAACATCATCCAGGATTTGCCCGAAAAAATTGTAAATGATATCTACTGCAATTTGACCTTAAAGCAGGCGGCAATGTATGAGGAAACATTGAACGTGCTTATAAGGGATGTTGAAGGAAGTGAGGGAATCAGCCGTAAAGGATTAATTTTAAAGTTAATAACCTCACTTAAACAGATCTGCAATCATCCGGCACAGTTTTCAAAATCAGATAAAATGTCAGTAGACGAATCCGGAAAAATGGAAGTTCTAATCAATATTTTAGAAAATATCCTTGACAATGATGAAAAAGTCATAATATTCACCCAATATGTGAAAATGGGTGAAATACTTAAAAAACTAATAGAAAAACATTATAATCAGGAAGTACTTTTCTTCAGCGGTGCCCTTTCACGTAAAAAACGGGACGAGATGGTTGATAAATTCCAGAACAATCCTGAAAATAAAATCATGGTTTTATCTCTTAAAGCCGGCGGAACAGGACTGAACTTAACTGCCGCTCAAAATGTGATTCATTATGACTTGTGGTGGAATCCTGCAGTTGAAAACCAGGCAACTGACCGGGCATATAGAATTGGACAGGAAAATAATGTCATGGTTTACAGATTCATCACAACAGGAACCTTTGAAGAAAGAATCAATCAGATACTCAGTGAAAAAATAGAACTTGCAGAAGTGGCAATCGATTCAAATGAATCATTCATCACTGAAATGAACAATAATGACTTAAAAGAAATGCTGAGACTGCGGAAACTGGATTAGATGGATAATAGGTTCATTCATGAAAAAATCTGTGAAAAATCGCTGCCACAATCAAGTTTTTATCATCTGATAAAACATCAATTTTTTTGAGCATCAATAATGTCAACGGATTCATCGTATAATTCATTGTTCACTTCATAGAAGTTATTTTCATCAAAACCGGTTTCATTTATTTCAATTTTTTCTGCAATATAACTGTATTTCGATTCTTTTTTGAAATTATAGATGCTTACATTTTCATAGTCTAAAATATTATTTTTTTCATATCCTAGTTTTTCGAAAATTTCATCATTAGCATTTCCTAATCTCATAAAATTATTGAATTTTTCAAGAATATAATCACTATGTGTTGTTATAATTATATTTAAACCTTCATTAATTGCTTTAACCAAATATTTAACAAGTATCAGTTGGTTTTTAGGATTAATATGCTTTTCAGGTTCTTCAATTATTAATGTATCTCCAATTTGCAGGAAATATTTTAAATAAATTATACGTGGAGTTAATTCTCTTATAGAAGATGAGGTTAATTTTAGTTCAAATTCCATTTCGCATTCATCATCTACAAACAATATTTCCTCTTTGATTTCATCTATTTTTACTTGAAATTCACCACCAAGCAATTCATGTTCCAAATCACTTGCCAGAGTATAGAACGGACCTTGATCAATATCTTTATTCAATTTCAAAAAATTCACAAACAATTCCTTTTGAACATCTGAGAGATTTAAACAACCATTAATATCATTAGCAATCACATTATTAACATCTTTGAATAGTTCATTGCCTACTGCGGAAAGATAATATGATTTTTGGTTAAAACGGTTTATTATAGATGATATAGCCATCATAAAAATCACTTCAGCAAAAGATTCGTCCTTTTCAAAGAAATTATGCCATAAGATATAATTTAGCTTAATTGAAATATAATCTCTATTTGTCGTTAAAAATATGATATTGGATAACGCATTGTCTTTAATAT
>NZ_JAFSNZ010000010.1 GCF_017447225.1 Methanobrevibacter sp.
GTTGTTACTGTGGTCCCAATAGATTGCACCACCATATCCGCCTTCATTTTTAACGCTGTTTGCGATGAAATCTACATTGTGAATCTGACCGTTGTCAGCAACTTCCGCCCAGGAAATTGCCCCACCATAATTTCCGGCATCATTTCCAACAAAGTATGCCCATTGAATAGTACCATTCGTACCTGACCATCTGATAGCACCACCACGGTCACCAGCATGGTTATTTTCAAAATATGCAATACTGATTAATCCACGGGTACTGTTCATCCAGGATATCGCTCCTGCATTGACGCTAGCGCGGTTATTGACGAAATTTGAACCCAAAATTTTTCCATCAATTGTGTTTTCCCATCTGATAGCACCACCATGGCTAGCGTTGTTATTTATGAATTTGGAGCCTGTGACAGTAGATGAATTTCCTGAACAGAATATTGCTCCTCCTTCATCAGCAGCTTTATTATTTATAAAATTAGACTGTTCTATAGAACCATCTGAACCATCCCAATAGACAGCACCGCCATCCTGTGAAGCAGCGTTATATGTAAAATTTGAATTTATTATATGGGTAGTTAGACCTTTTTTCTCAACAAATATGGCACCACCATTTCTTTTTGCAGTGTTATTTGTGAAATTGGAGTTTCTTACTTCACCGGTTAGACCATCCCAATAGATTGCTCCGCCATCAGTATCATTAGCAGTGTTATTTATAAATCTTGAATCAGATACAACACAATTCGGAGCTTGAATTTGAGCTGCTCCACCACCCTCTTTAGCGAAATTATCTATGAAAGTACAATTATGAATGGAGTTAGTATTAGACCCTTGAGTACTTGAAAAATGAACCGCACCAGCATAAGTATTGGCTGTATTATTTACAAAAAGGGAATTAGAAACAACTACATTCATCATATCATTTCTAATCCTGATAGCTCCACCACCAGCACCGGTAGCTTCATTTTCGTAAAATTTACAATTATTAATAGTTACATCGTGAGCGTAACCCCAATATATTGCACCTGCACGTGGAGCAACATTATGAATAAAAGTACAATTTTCAACTGTTCCGTTACCGACTAATCTCAATGCTCCGCCAGTAAATGAATCGGAACCATCACTATTGTATGCATTTTTAAATATGGTATTCTTTATAGTAATATATTTATCATGAGTATCCTTATTGCTTAAAATCAATATTGAAGATTTATTTGACCCGTCAAGTGTATGTCCTTGACCATCTAATGTAATTGACTTGGCAAAAGCATTATGAGCAAAATAATCACCATAATCATCATCAGTACCTTCAATAAATGTATAATCTCCTGTCAGATAAATCGTATCCCCATCACTTGCCGAAATAAGAATATTTTTTAAGTCAGTAAATGATCCACCCGGAGCTTCGATATCTCCAAGCTTATCATCATTGTCTGAAATTTCCATCATGTCCAAACTTTCTTCAGATACCGATATGATATCAGTTTCATTTTCTATATTTTGAGATGTATCAATCTTAACAGCACTTATAGATTGAATAGAAAGAATAAAACATAATACAAGACATATAATAATTATTTTATGTTTATTTTCCATTTTTAACCTCAATTAACTTTTTTAGTACAAATTCTTTATCCAATCAATAAATTAAAGAATATAAATAATTTTTTAAAAAATCCTATATAAACTAAATGTTTAAAAATAATATATTATAATGAACGATATTCAGTATTTGTAGAATATTTTATAACAATATCCTCCAAAAATATATTGTAGATGAAAAATAAAATCTACAGTAAACTGAAATAGCATCATAATTCTGGAAAAAATAAGAATAAAAAATTAATTTCACTCCAATCACTAACTGAAAAAATTTATCAAAAAATCATTGGAAAAAGACCATATGAAAATGATTTCACCGCAAAAAATTATACAATATAAAATGTCAGAATGAACAAAATTTAGTTAAAAAAAAGTATACAATAACTCGATGAAAAATCAACAATAGACAAAAATTTAGTCATGACTCAATCTATTAAGATTAATTTAAAACATTTTTAACAGGAACATTACACCAATACAAAAGCATATCATAAAAATTAACTTAACATAAAAACATCAACTCTAAAAAGATTGAAGAATCTATCCATAATGAATTGAGGAATTCAGAAAAAAAATGAAATGTTTTTAAGCGATATTAACAAAAATATAATTTAAGGTGAAACTATGGAATATGAAATTAGAGGCGGAGCATTTCCAATGGTAGTTTGCAAACTACAAAAGGGAGAAACAATGAAGGATGAAAGCGGAGCAATGGCCTATATGACATCAGATGTCAAGATGGATACCAATACTGGCGGAGGTCTTTTAAAAGGGCTTGGAAGAGCACTTGCAGGAGATTCAATTTTCCTAAATTTCTTTACAGCAGAAGAAGACGGTGCGGAAATAGGATTTGCATCATACTGTCCTGGAAAAATCATCCCTATCAGATTGGACGGAACAAATTCAATAATAGGTCAGAAAAGCTCATTTTTAGCTGCAGAAGAAGGCGTTGAAATTGACATGCACTTCAGAAAGAAACTTGGAGCAGGAATATTCGGTGGAGAAGGATTCATTCTTCAGAAATTCTCAGGAAACGGAATTGCATTTCTGGAAATCGACGGAGAAGTAATTGAATATGACCTGCAGCCTGGAGAAAAACTGTTTGTTGACCAGGGACACATCGCTGCAATGGATGAATCAGTTGATTTTGATATTGAAAGGGTGAAAGGTGCTAAAAACCTTTTATTTGGTGGTGAAGGACTGTTCCTGGCTACATTAAGAGGACCTGGAAAAGTATGGATACAAACCATGCCTATAGCCAAACTGGCTGAAGCAATAATACCATTTATTCCAACAAATAATGAACATTAATTTAAAAGTTTATTTTAAAAATAAACTTTTTTAACTATTTTTTTAAAAAAAGAAGTATTATTAAAGCTATTTTTTAGCTTCAATAACTGTTTTTCCATTCATGTAAGGGACTAACACTTCAGGAACTTTTACACTGCCGTCAGGCTGCTGATAGTTTTCTAAAATACAGCACATTGTTCTTTCTGTTGCAATAGCTGTACTGTTTAGGGTGTGTAATATCTGAGCATCTCCGGAACCTGCTCTTCCGATACGGGTTTTTGTTTTTCTTGCCTGATAGTCTTTACAGTTGGTACATGAAACCAGTTCCCTGAATGCACCGGAACCTGGGAACCATGCTTCCAAATCATATTTTATAGCCGCATTATCGTTTAAAGCAGATGATACAATAGCTATTACCTGATATGGGAGGCCCAATTTCTGATAGATTCTTTCTGTGACTTCCAGGAGATGGTCATGCTGGTTTCTTGAATCTTCTGGAGCGGAATAGATGAACTGTTCAATCTTTTCAAACTGGTGAACCCTGAATATTCCCAAGGTATCTTTTCCGTGTGAACCTGCCTCTTTTCTGAAACATGTTGACAGTGCACAGTATCTTAACGGCAATTCGTCAGGAGATATGATCTGGTTTCTGTGAAGCGCTGCCAGGGTCTGCTCTGCAGTCGCAATCAAATACATATCTTCGTTTTCGACTTTGTATAATGTCTCTTCGAATTCTCCTAGCTCGGATGTTTCGGCTGCAACTTCACCTTTTACAAAGAACGGTGTCTGCATCGGAACATATCCTTCAGCTTCAAGCTCTTCAAGGGCAAATTGGATTAATGCCAAGTTTAAATGGAGGATATCTCTTTTTAAATAGTAAAAACGAGCTCCTGCAATGCTTGCTGCAGTTTCAAGGTCTGCTCCGTCAATTTTATTGATTAGGTCAACGTGATTTAAGAGTTCGAAGTCGTATTCAGGGATTTCACCGAATGTTCTTACCACTACATTGTCATCTTCAGTGTCTGAAATCGGAACGTCCTCGTCAATTATGTTTCCGACTTTGTATCTGTAGTCATCCCTGAGCTTGAGATACTCTTCGTTTTTGGAACTTAATTCCTTGATTTCTGCTGCGACTTCTTTGGATCTTTTGATTACTTCTTCCAAATTGCCTTCTTCTTTGGCTTTTTTGAATGATTTGGATAATTTGTTTTTTTCAGATCTTAGAGAGTTTAATTTTCTTTCGCCTTCTCTCCACAGGTTATCATATTCCACTACTTTTTCAAAATTTTCAGTGCTTCTGAATCTTTTCTTTTCAGAGTCAATGATTATTTCCGGATTTTCTCTGAACAATTTTATATCTAGCAATTTTTGTCCCCTTAAAATATTTTATCACTATATACTTATGAATTTCCTATTTTTTAAAGTTAATCCTAAAATCAGTCTTTTTCATCTAATTCATCATCGATTAGAATTCTTCTCATTTTGGTGTTGTCCAATAATTTCAGATTATCATCCACATCATATTTCAAATCAGCTATTAAATCGATTTCTTCATTCCAGCCGTCCCTTTCAGAGGTCCTAATTTTTTCCCAGCGTTCATAGTCCTGTTCAACTGGAATACCGTTCTTTTTGACATTTTCCAATGCAGTAAAAAACTTCAGCTGAATGGATTGCCTTAGTTCAATTAGCTTATCATATTCCTCAAGCAAATTATCTAGCTGAAATGACATCAGACGGAACTTCTCACATTCCAACTCCAATTTCAATCTGTCCAAATCATCATTAGTCATACTAATATATTTAGAGTAATGATATTAATTAAATTATCCATCAATCTTGCTTAGAACTTCCCTGTATTGGGCCTCATCAAGATTTTTTTCATTTTTCTTCAGGATTACCTTCAGATGAGCTTTGCAGTTATAGCATTTATAAATCTGTTCGTTGGTAATGGCAGCGAAACATATTCTGGACATCTGATCCGGCGTATATTTAACGGAATAGTTCTTAAGCTCTATCAATAATGATTCGGCACCTTTAAATGTATTTACTCTATTCAGATTTCTGATTTTTACGTCAACTTCATGTGGATGCATACTACTATCTATGCTACCTTAACATATATCAAAGTTATTGAAAAAAAAAGAGTTTTCATAATCAAAAGATTATGAATAAAATTAATTCTTAAAGAGCAGTTTGTCCTTGAAACTGCTTTTCATCTTTCCTTTGGTCTCGTCATTGAATTTAGTATCTCCCATATCCTCATCGATACTAAACATTGCCATTTCATATATGATTTTGTTTAATGCCTGGCCTTTTTTGGTTAAAATATATTCTACGTCACGTTCATATCTGTCTGAGATTCTCTGAATCAGACCGTCCTTTTCCATTGATTTGAGGCAGTTGCTTAAAACCTTGTTGGATAGGGAAGGCTTGTCCTTTTTGAATTCTGAAAATCTGCTTTTGCCGAAAAACAAATCCCTGAGGATTTGCACTACCCATTTCTTTTTGATCAATCTCACTACAAGCTCGATTGGACATTTGCTATAAGTATTCATTTTCGATTTTCCTCCTAGTAATACATATAGGCTTTTTTATAGTATATAAAGTTATCGTTATTTTAGGGTAACTAAAAGGTTACCAAAATGATTTATAAGATAAATACAGAAGTTTTAATTGAAAGTTTTAGTATTCTAGGACTTTCGAATTACTTAATGAGGTGAAAAGCATGTACAAATTGAATTCATGGAACGAAAACCAGGAGTTTGAATCCTCGAAAATTGCACAAAACATAGTGAGTGGACCATGCGGAAGCGACATCAATACAAGCTGCTGCATCGACACTACAAAAATCAGCACCAGCTGCTGTATTGATACTACGCAAATGTAGGATCACTTAATCAAAGCAACCGATATATGTCTCAACCCCCCTCCCTAATCAAATATTCCCAAAAAATAGTTTTAGAGGTTGTTTTGATGTGAAAGGGGATTTTTGATTAAATCCCCTTAAAAATTTAAAAAAAGCTATTTAATTTTCTCAATATTTTTAACAGGACACTTTTCAAAGCATCTGCCGCAGTGCAGACAGTGCTCCTGTGGAATTTCATACTTTTCCCCTTCGATAGGAATACCCTGTGGACAAACGCCCTTGCACGTTCCGCAGGCAACACAATTATCACCGATAATAAAACCTTTCGGAGTTTTCCTGGCATTTCCAATGGTGAATGTTTTTCTGAAAATCGGCTTTTGTGTCAGGTCAAAAAATTCCATCTCATAGTTTTCAATACAAAATGGCTCCAGAATATAGCGTGCCTGACCAGGATAGACATTATTGAGGAACTTGTTTTCATCAAACATCAAATCAATCCAGTATTTCTGGTCATCCAGTTTACGGGCTTCACCGGAAATTCTAATAGACTTATTATCCTTAAGTGAAAGGTAGGAAACTTTAGGATGATTCATGATTTCCTGATATACATGCTTTCCACGGCCGGTCAAAAAGTATATCTTTTCGTCCTCAATATGCATTATATCAATGATTCTTGACTGAGGATTACCTTTTTCATCAACAGTCGATAAGACTGCATCTATTACATCTCTCAATTGTTTAAAACATTCTTCTTTAGTTATCATATTAATCGAAATATTATTTTTCCCTGTGCGTTATTGCTTTCCATCAGCAAATGGGCTTTTGGAATGTCTTCCAGTGACGTGAAAACCTTCCCAATTGCCGGTTTAATGTCATTTTCAATGATGAAATCAAAAATCTCATCAATTATCTTCTGAGTCGGGAAATTGGAAAAAAATGAAGTCAGATACTTATTATATAAATATTTAATCGGGTCAAAATCATTTAGATATTCGATTCCTCCTAGGACTCCTGTTACACAGCAGATTCCATCTTCTTCAAGCAAGTTCAATGAATCGGCTAAGGTTTTAGGTCCAATCAGCTCCAATACTTTGTTACATGAAATTTGGCTTGACAGGTCTCCATTATCAACAACGCATTCATCTGCACCATATTTTTTAAGTTTTTCAAATCTTTTTTCATCTCTTGAAGTAGCTATTATTCTGCATCCTATTGCACTTGCCAATTGCATTACAGTTAGGCCTGTTGCACTGGTTGCACCTCTGATGAGCAGTGTATCTTCTTTAGTTAAATTTAAAGTAGAAATTGAACCGTATGATGTAAAGTATGTTTCGGGAACAGCTATTATCTCTTCAATTGTCAATTGATTGAAAGCCTCATCGGGAATTTTGAAAACATTTTTCTTAGGAAGCAATGCATACTCTGCATAGCTGCCATCAAATGATCTTCCCATACCTCCCATTAATGCCACGATTTTATCTCCTTTTGAAAAATCAGTGTTGGACTCATCAACTATTTCGCCGACACATTCGATTCCAGGAATTACCGGCAGGTTGATATAGTCTTCATCGGCTTCATAATCTCTTAAGATTACTTCAGAACGGTTAATTCCGAATCCTATAACTTTAACCAAAACCCAATCATCTTTAACTTGAGGTATATCAACTTCACTAACTTTTAAATCCTCTGCTTTACAGGTATTTTTTAAAACAACAGCTTTCATTATCATCACACTTCCTTCCAGCATTGCGGGTCTGGTGAATACATATTGTGAGTATATCCATAGCTGACTGCAGGACATCCCCTGCAAAATCTCAACAATTCACATTTGCTGCATTTTTCAAAGTCTTCAAAACGTCGATATTCATTCATCTTTTCTCCAGTGAAAATATCGAAAATTCGCTCATTTAAAGCATTTCCTACTTTACTGTCCATTCTGCGACATGCAAAAACATCTCCCGTGGGAAGAATCGTCAAATGACTGTTTCCGCAATTGCATCCGTCGTATATTACATCATCCTTTAAATCTGAAGGTATTTTGAAAATGCTTTTTTCATATAAGAATAATGTCCACAAATGGTCTTTTAAAGTGAAAAAAGTATTTGAATCATGATATTCCTGATATTTTTGCCAAATATCTTCCAGTAAGTTTTTATACTCTTCAGGAGTCATCTGAGCAGTTTTTTCAAAGCTTGTTGGACAGTATCTTGCAAAGCTGAAAAGCCCAACATCATTTTTGACAACTTCATCAATAATGCCAGTAATTTCTGAAATATTCGTTTTGGAAACAGTTGTCATGATGCTTGCCCTTACACCAGCATCCTGTAAGGTTTTAACAGCTTTTAGTGTTGAATCATAAGATCCTGGTTTTCTGAAATAATCATGAGTTTTTCTTAATCCATCCAAGGAAAGTTGGTATTGCCTGCATCCCAATTCATTAAGCTTAGTGCATACTTCAGGAGTTAAATGAAACGGATTTCCCATTATATTATAATGAAGTTCATTTTCATGAAGTTTTTCAAGCAAATCCCAAAAATTCGGATGTAAAATAGGGTCTCCACCAGTAATGGAAAAATATGGTGTGCGGTTGGTTTTTTCACACATTTCCATACAGTTGTCCAGAACATGCTCCATTTGGTCATAGCTCATCGTTACTAATTCCTTATTATTATCTTCAGAAAAGATATAACAGTGCTTACACCTTTGATCACAATCGTCAAGTATATGCCATTGAAAAGCAAAAAAATCAGCCATGAGAAACACTCTCCAAAAAAAAGAAATAAAAAAGATTATTTAATTAATCTTAGAATTTAACATCAGAACCACAAGCGGTGTTAATATCACTACCACAAGCAGAAGCAACAACATCAGAACCACAAGCAGTATTCACATCACTACCACAAGCAGAAGCAACAACATCAGAACCACAAGCAGAAGCAACAACATCAGAACCACAAGCAGTATTCACATCACTACCACAAGCAGAAGCAACAACATCAGAACCACAAGCAGTATTCACATCACTACCACAAGCAGAAGCAACAACATCAGATCCGCATGCGGTTGAAATTACATTTTGTGCAATTTTAGAACTAAAATATGTTTCATTTTCATTCCATGAGTTTAATTTAAACATTTAAATTTCTCCTTCAATTTTTAATAAAAGAATTTTACTTTTATTTAATTTAAATTTTAATTAAATGAGTATATAAAAATTAAGTTACTTTAAAGTAACCATTTTCGTTAAGTTACCCCCAGGTAACTTAAAATTAATTAATATCAATTTATATAAATTATTTTAAGAATAGGGGAATTTAAATGGAAAGTGAAGAAAAAGCATTAATTTGTCCAATTGAAGTAGCTATGGAACATATTAACAGAAAATGGGTTATTCAAATAATAAGAGATATGTTTTTTGGCAAAAAAAGATTCAATGAATTCAAGGAAGGAAAACCTAATCTTTCCAACAAAGTTTTAAGCAACTGCCTCAAGGAAATGGAAGAAAACGGTTTAATTTCTCGTGAAACAAACGAAGGAATCGAATACAGACTCACAGAAAAAGGATTGGCATTAAACAAAGTATTATATGAACTGGCAATGTTTACATTAACAACAGACATTAACAACAGATATTACGATGAAAATGATAAAAAAGAGTTAAAAAAAGTTTTTGAACAAACTCTTTTATAGTAACTTTTCTTCCCATTCTTTTACTTTAAAACCTGTTAAAACCACATCATCCGTAACGATTATCGGTCTTTTTATAAGCATTCCGTCAGTTGCAAGTAATTCCAGCTGTTCTTCTTCTGACATATCCGGAAGTTTATCCTTTAATTTAAGTTCACGGTATTTCATTCCGCTTGTGTTGAAAAATCTTTTTAAAGGCAATTCGCTTTTTTCAAACCATTCTTTCAGCTCTTCAAAATTAGGATTATCTTCAACAATATCTTTTTCTTCGAATTCAAGGTTATTTTCTTCTAACCATTTTTTAGCTTTTTTACAAGTTGAGCATCTTGGATAGTGTACGAATAACATAATTATTAATTGATTTTTGGATTAAAAATAGTTAATGTTTCAACAAGTCATATAATTGTGAAACATCATCGACAATAGCTACAGGATAGTCATGCTGGTATGCATCATCGAAGCCATATCCCCATTTTACAATCACGCAGTCAACTCCGGCATTTTGAGCAGTTTTAATGTCAGTTATAGAGTCTCCAATATAGATTGCCTCATCCAAATTAACATTAGCTTTATTAATAATCCTTTTAACTCCAATCGGGCTTGGTTTTGACGGATAATTTTCATTATGACCTTCAATTAAGAGAAAGTCAATGTCTTTAAAGAATTTTTCTGTGAAATGCTTTATGGATTCCGTTGTCCTGTTTGAGTTTATTGCAAGCAACGCACCATTATCCTGAAGCTTCACGAGCAGTTGCATGATTCCTTCAAATGGAACGCTTTTATCTTTAGGAGAATCATCATATAACGGCTGATAAGTATTTTTGATAAGCTCGATGTTTTCAGGAGTGTTTTGATCTTTTAACACCAGTGAAACGATTTCATTGATATTTCCACCCAACCTTTCAACATATTCGCTATCAGACAGTGTTGGAAAATTGTTAACTGACAATGCCTCATTCAGGTATATGACAACATCATGAACCGTGTCGAACAGTGTTCCGTCAAAATCAAAAATGTATAGTTTTTTCATATCCATCTAGATAAAAGATTTAAAAAATTCCTCAAATTCCTCGTCATCCATAGGCTCAGGAATGGAAACATTTTCATTGTTCATAATATTTGAAGCAAGGTTTGAGTATTCTAATGCTTCATCACTTTCAGGGTATTTTTCTACAACGGTTTTTGCATCTAATTCAGCATCCTGAATTAAGTTGCTTCTATGGATTGTACCAATAACATGTGTGCCTATTTTTTTGGCAAATTCATTGACAATTTCTTCCTCATTTTCAACATTTCTGCAGTTGCAGATGATACCACTTAAATTGCCCTTAAGCTTTTTGACACCACGAACAATATTGTTTGCCGCATAAAGTGACATGTATTCGCCTGAAGTCACAATTAATACTTCATCAGCATACTTTTCCCTTAATGGAACTGAAAATCCTCCGCATACAACATCACCTAAAACGTCATAGACAACAACATCCAAATCCTCATCGAATATGTCCATTTTCTCAAGCCTTTTCATAGCTACAATGACACCACGTCCGGCACATCCAACACCAGGTTCGGGACCTCCGCTTTCAACACATAAAGTATTTTTAAAACCTTCAAATACCAGATCTTCCTTTTCGGGGTTTCTGTTGTTTTTTAAGGTGTTTACAACAGTTGGGATTCTCCTGCCGTATAATGTACGTGTGGTGTCTGCTTTTGGATCACAACCGATAACAAGGCATTTCAAATCTTCACTGGCCCATGTAGCGGATAAATTAGCCACAGTCGTACTTTTTCCAATCCCACCTTTTCCATAAATAGCAATTTTTTTAATCATTGTTGTGACCTCTCAATTAACTTATAAACAAAATCGTTTTTTCTAACCTTTGTCGGCATCAGTACTCCCACATTGGAGTTTTTAGAAACATTTTTAACATCAACGCCATCAATCTGCATTGAATCAATCGTATGGGTAACGGAACCTGTAGTTTCACCCTGAATCATTATCCTATCGCCGATTTTCAAATCATCCCATACTCTAAGTTCTGCAACTTTTACCTTATTGTAGTAATTGACAACCTGTCCAATGTCCTTTTTAATGTATTTTGACTGGTTGGTTTCACTTGTCTCAAATGGCGTGTCAAAATAAAATCCTGTATCAAATCCACGGTTAAATACACTTTTCAGCTCTTCCATCCATTGAGGATTGACTTCATATCCGTCAGGATTATCCACATATGAATCTATTGCCTGTCTGTAAATTCCAGTAACCATTGCACCGTAATCAGGACTTCGTGCACGTCCTTCAATTTTAAATGAACTGACACCTGATTTCATTAATTCCGGAATATGCTCTATCAGGCACATGTCCTTTGGTGAGAAGAAGTTTGTCCTATAGCTGCCATCATAAGACTCTGATATTATAAATGATTCCTCTGAAACGTCACTGGTATTTGAAACCGCATCATTTTGGGATTCTTCGAATGTCAATGTCCAATTCTTTCGGCAAGGCTGCAGGCAGTCACCGCAGTTGGCGCTTCTTCCATATAAACCATAGCTTAAAAAGCATCTTCCAGAAATTGCCATGCACATTGCTCCATGAATGAATATTTCAGTTTCAATCGGAGATTTTTTAGTGATTTCAGCAATTTCATCCAATGACAGTTCACGTGAAAGTATAGCCCTTTTGGCACCTAACTTGTGCAGCGTCTTCAATGAGTAGGAATTTGTGACATTTTCCTGAACGCTTACATGAGCTTCAAGTCCGTTGGCAACAGTATTTTCAATAAGCCCAATATCCGATAAGATAAGTCCGTCAATTTCACTTTCAGCTATCTTTTCCAAGTTACTGTCAAGTTCAGAAATCTTATCTTCCTTTAAAATAGTGTTTGTGCAGAGATAAGTCTTTGCATCATAATCCTGAGCTATTGCTGAAATTTTACTTAAGTCATCTAAAGAAAAGTTTTTGGCATTAGCCCGCATGTTATAATCATCTAATCCAAAATAAACTGCATCAGCACCATTTTCCAAAACGGCACGTAGTGATATGAAATTTCCTGCTGGAGCTAATAGTTCGACCATGTTAATCCTTTAAGGTTTGTAATAAGTTTCAGCTTCGATATCCTCAGGAAGTTCAGTCGGATAACATTCATTTAAGCATCCCAGACATAGGTCTTCTCCAGACATTCCGATAGCATCAATCAGAGCATCTAAAGTAATATAGCCTAAAGTATCGATGTCAAGCTGCTCTTGAATTTCATCAATTGAATAATTAGCTGCAATCAGTTCTTTTTTGGTAGCCATTGCTACGCCATAGAAACATGGAGCGACTACAGGAGGACATCCAACCAGAAAATGGATTTCAGCAGGTTCTGATTCTTTGACCAAATCAAGTAATTTTTTAGAAGTAGTTCCCCTTACAATACTGTCATCTATCAAAATAATTTTCTTGCCTTTGATAGCTTCTTTAATAGGGTTTAATTTGAGTCTTACTGCCAATTCACGTTCCTCTTGAGTTGGCATGATAAAAGTTCTTCCGACATACCTGTTTTTGATTAAACCTTCACCATAAGGTATTCCGGAAGCTCTTGAGTATCCTATAGCTGCGGGAATTGATGAATCCGGAACCGGAATTACGACATCAGCATCAATAGGATATAGCTTATGTAACTGTTCACCGATATTTAGTCTTGTCTGGTAAACATTAATACCGTCAATGGTACTGTCTGGTCTTGCAAAGTATACATATTCGAACATACAGTGAGATAAGCTTGATTCGGCAGCAATTTCCAGCATATGACTTTGAATTTCATTGTTTTCAAAATACACTATTTCTCCAGGAACAATATCCCTGATGTATTTGGCATTTATTACATCAAAGGCAACGGTTTCAGAAGCCAGAATATAGTCATCTCCCCTTTTTGCAATAGCCAAAGGTTTAATTCCCATAGGATCACGAACAGCGTACAAATCACCGTTTACTAAAATCACCAATGCATATGATCCAACAAGTTTGCGGGAAACGGCTTCAATGGAATCTATAATATTTTTATCGTTGTCAAAGTATTCATTTTTAAGCATGTAACAGATTACTTCGGAATCGGAATCTGATTTGAATTCATAACCTTCCTTTATAAGTTCGTCCCTTAACTCACCGGAGTTAACGATATCACCATTATGAGCCATGGCAATGAAACCATTGTCAAAATCAGTTACAAAAGGCTGTGAATTTTCAAGTTTGGACTGTCCGGTTGTAGAATATCTTACATGACCGATACCCATATTTCCAGAGAGATTATGTATTTCATAATCTTTAAAGACATCGGTAATTAAACCCATACCGCAATAATAAGTTAATCCTTTATCATCAGCATAGGTTGCTATTCCAGCAGATTCCTGACCTCTGTGCTGTAAAGCATACAAACAATAATAAACAAAAGAAGAAACATTCTTTGAAGTATCTTCAGAATGTATTCCCACAATTCCACACTTATCTTCAATCTCACCTTGCATTTGCAAACACCATATATTTATAATATAATTTTTCTTCAACCTAGTATAAAAATAATAATGTTTTCAGTCCCAGAAGTTCTCAAAAGTGTTAGGCAAATCATAATCATCCCTAGCTTCAGGAGTCTTTTTTTCTTGATTTGATCCTAATTCTTCTTTTAATTCTTCTTCATTATCTTCTACAAAAATTAGAGCAGTTTTGATAATTTTTAACCAGTCAATCGCCTGATTTCTTGATTGTGCAGCAATGAAACCTTGACCTACAAGGATATTATCCGGTTTGAACTTGTTTGTAGCGATGATAATCTTTTTTTCATCGGTTAAATCTTGCCTGAAAACTTCAGCCCAAAGTTCATCCAACCTGTATATCTCAAGGAAATCCTTGGTGTGGATATCTTCAAAGCGATTTTTAAAGTTGGAAAAATCTGATTTCAGAGTATCCATATCCTCACGCAGGTTGGCGTTTTCCATTGAGAGAACTTCGTTTTCCTTAATAAGCTTGTTATAGTCATCAAGAAGATTGTTATAATTGTGAGTTACTTTCAATAGCTTGTTTTCTAGAGTATGAATATTAATTAAATTTAAAGAATATGAAAGAGTCGCTTTAATTATAGAGTTCAATATTTCCTTTTGGGCAAGTTCCGCATTTACGTTTTCGCTTTCAAACAAAACATTATTGTAATCGAATAATCCGATATGGTTAAAATCAGTCTTCAAGTCATTGAATAACATATTGTAGTTGTCATCCTGACCATAACCACCAATCAGAATAATATCTGCACCCTCAGCTACTTTTTTTGCAATTTCAAAATCAGTAGTTGGAATTATGGACGAAACAACAATATTATAATCCTTTTCAAGCTGAATGCTGTCGACTGCTTTTGAAACCAAACCTGCAATATCAAGGTTTGATACAATTATTCTAACATCAATTTTAGAGTTATAACTGTTATTTTCCATAATACTACCTTATTTAGATATTATTTATTTTCTGATGCCATTTCCATGCGGATGAGACAATGCATTCCAAATCATATTTCGGCTGCCAGCCCAATTCGTTTCTGATTTTTGATGCATCGGCAATTAAAATATCCGGATCGCCTTCACGGCGGTCAGCTATTTCAACATCAAAATCACGTCCTGTGACCTTTTTGCACATGTCAATGATTTCACGGACGGAATAACCCTGACCATTTCCTAAATTGAAAATGTTGGATTCTCCTTTTTCACATAAATACTCATAAGCCGCAATATGTGCACTGGCCAAGTCATTTACGTGAATATAATCACGAATGCATGTGCCGTCGGGAGTGTCATAGTCAGTTCCGAATATTGATATGCTGTCTCTTTTACCGATAGCCGCATCCAGAACCAAAGGTATCAGATGTGTTTCGGGATCGTGGAGCTCACCGACTTCACAGTCGAAATCACATCCGGCAGCGTTAAAGTATCTTAATGAAACGTAATTGAAGTCACCTTTTTCGGCTTCACGTTCCAGGGCCTTTTCAGTAATCCACTTGGAATGACCGTATGGATTGATTGGTTTTAATTCTTGATCTTCTGTAATTGGGATTTTTTCAGGATTGCCGTAAACTGCTGCGGTGGATGATAAGATAAATTTATCAACACCGAATTCTCTCATTATCTTTAAGAGGTTCAGAGTGTTTTTATAATTGTTTTTAAAATATTTTTGTGGAAGTTCTACAGATTCTGCAACAGATGAAAAGGCTGCAAAATGTATTACTCCATCAATATCATATTTTTCAAAAACTTCACGTAAATCACCGCTTCCGAAATCATAATCTTCGAAGTTTCCCCATTTTACGAAAGTCTCATAACCCTTGCATAAGTTATCGACGACAACAGTTTCATATCCCGCTTGATTTAATGCCTTATTGGTGTGTGAACCAATATATCCAGCACCACCGGTAACTAAAATCACTGAAAACACCTAGATAAATTTACCTAATTTAAGAAATGCTGTTTTATCTACTTTAATTAACTTTTTAACGATTTCGGTAGTTGAAATCTTATCAAAGCTTTCGCCTTCAAATGCATGTCCAAGCTCATCTAGCTTTTCATCGGATAAAGTAAGCAGGTATTCCTGTACTTTTTTATACCTTTTGATTTCATGGTCTAACTCTGCATGTGCCATTTCATCATATAATTTTAAGTATTTTTTGGAGCAGTCTTCCTTAATAGCCTGTGCAGCAACTTTTCCTGCGCACATTCCACCGGTCATACCACTGATAATTCCTCCACCGGTTAATGGATTAACTTGGCCTGCTGCATCTCCACAGACTAAAATGTTATCATCATAAAGTTTTTTGGTCATTCCGCCAACTGGGTCTCCACCAACATTCAATTCAACTGCCTGAGCGTTTTTTAAGTATGGAGATTTGGCTACAAAATCATCCAAATATTCAATAGCTGTTTTTTCAGCCTTATGAGGTAATATTGCTAAACCGACATTTGCAATGTCTTCTCCTTTAGGGAAAATCCATACATATCCTCCAGGAGCGCATGAACCTAAGTAAAACTCAATGACACCAGGTTTTTCGAATTCCACATTACACATTTCGTATTGTACACCTGATTCCATTTCTTTCGCTTTTGCAGCTGGTTTTAATCCTGCCCATCTTGCAATGTGTCCTTCAGGACCGTCAGCGGCGATTAATATTTTACATTTGTAATCTATTTTTTTGCCCATGGATTCGGTTTCGACAATGTATCCGTTATCGATTTTTTCAATGCCTGTAACTAAAGTCTTGATTTTAATTTCTGCACCTGCTCTTGCAGCATCCATTGCCATATGTTTATCGAAGACTTTTCTTTCAAGGATATAACCTGCTTCAGGCAATTTAACCTGGTCTTCGGTCAGCCATATGTCTGTTCCGTCAGGGGTTTGTATTCTTACACCTTCGATTTTTTGAGTAATCCAACGTGGGGATGGTTTGATGCCTAATTTTTCAAGCCCTTGAATGGAAACACCTTCAGCACATCTTTTTGGTGCTCCTATTTCAGATTTTTTATCCATTAAAATTACTTTTGCTCCACCTAATGCAGCGTGTTTTGCTGCGGATGATCCTGCAGGTCCTGAACCTACTACAATTACATCTGTTTCAATCATAAAATCATTCCTCTTTTTCTAAAGCATTGATTGGACAAGCTTTGATACATGTGTCGCAATCTTTACAGTCTCCTTCGTCAAACACTAAAGCATACTCTCTTACTTGTATTAAATTTCTTGGGCAAACACCTGCGCATTCTCCGCAGAATGAACACCATTCTTTAACTATCATAATATCTCCTTTCTAAAAAACAAACTAAAAAGTTTAGTTATTAATAATAATGTTTTTATAATATTTAAATATATGTTAAAACTAGTACAATGTAGATAAAAGAAAAAAAAAGAAAAAATAAATAATTAATTAATTAGTAAAACTGGAACATCAGAATTTCTTAAAAGTCTTTCTGTAACAGAACCAATTTGGTGATCACTGACACTATTTTCCTCAAATGAAACAAATCTCTCATTATCAGAACCGAATCTATGAATTACAACCAAATCTGCTCCAGTTTGATTAATAATAAATTTCATATCCCTTAATGCATCTGCAGTCAACAGATGTTCAACAACTTCGACACCATGTTCCTTGGCTTTTTGCGTAATTTTTGCCAATATTGCATCTCCGCTGTCCTCTTCTGAATCATAGCTGCTGAAGGAGAATTCTTCCAGAACATGAACGGCAGCTATTTTTGATGAGAATTTCTCGGCTATTTCAATGGCCACATCAGCTGCCTTGTATCCATATTCAGATCCGTCTACAGGAACACAAATAACATCAAACATCTAGTCATTCTCCTTTAAATAACTTGCATGACAGAAATCAATGAAATTATTAACGATTTCGTCCATATCTTCACTATCATCAATTATTTTACCGTCATCCATAAAGAGAGCTCTGTTGGATAGCTCCTTAATAAAGTCTGTGTTATGTGAAATCATTACAATAGTAATATTATATTTCTTGGATATCTTTTTAAGGGAATTGGTAACTGTCCTGAGAGTGATTGGGTCCAAATCACCGAAAGGTTCATCCAATAAGAGGAATTCAGGTTTTGACACCAATATTAAAGCAAGCATGACACGAACTTTCTGACCGCCTGACAATTCATATGACTTTCTCTGTAAAATGTCCAAATCCAAATCAAGACTTTCAAAAATATCCGCCACTGCTTCACGGGTAGCGGTTTCAGGGAATTTAGGGAATAAGTCTCCTAAAATATCCGGTTCAAGTCCGACCTGTTCCAAACGTGCTCTGGCTTCACTTTCCTGTAAATCAGTGAGCAAATATAGTGAATCCAAAAGTTCATCGCCGAGACCTAATCTTTCTGCTCTTTGACGAGCTTCATCAACAATATTCTGGTTTTTATATCCTAAACGAGTAGCTAATTGGTCAAGAACAGTTGCATAATGCGCTAAAGCAAATTCCTGGTGCATGAATCCGAGTTTTGAACGGATTTTCATACGTCCAAGGCCTGCTATAGCAATGTCATGCCATTCACCGTCCACCTGATACAAGACATCCCCATTATCGGAATCGTCAAGACCTGCAAGCATACGAAGCAGAACTGTTTTACCTGCTCCGCTAGGACCTATTAAGCTTAAAATATTTTCCTTTTGAACCTTGAAATTAATGTCTTCAATCTGAAGTACTTCTCCTCCTGACAAGAGATAGAATCTTTTGTAAATGTCTTTAACATCAATGACATCCTCATCGGTTGAAATATTTTCAATGTCAACGATTGGAGCCATTCCGCTCATAAATTCTTCAGTAATCTCATCAGGGTTTCCTTCTTTTACGATTTCGCCGTCTTCCATCAGTATTACTCTGTCTGCAAGGTACTTTTGGACTTCAGGCAAATGGGAAACCACAACTACAGTAATATTCAGTTCCTTATTGATATTTTTGACTGCATCAAGGATTTCTTGTTTTGTTTTAGGGCATGCCATGGTTGCAGGTTCGTCTAAAAGCAAAGCTTTTGGCTGTTTTGCAAGTTGACGAGCTATGATTAATCTTTGTTTTTCCCCACCACTTAACACTGCTGCATAATGGTCTTTTTTATGAGTAAGTGAAACCAATTCCAGGATTCTGTCAGCTTCTTCACCGAATTCACTTTCTGCAACACCAAAGTCGGTGCTTCCCTCATCATGATATCGGCGTGCATATAATTTTCTTAAAACATTTTGACGCACGGTTTCGGGCCATAAACCGAAAGACCTCTGAAGGTGAATTGCCGTTACTTTTTTAAGCTCATTGTAATAGAATTGTGAGGAATTTTCATCTATGCTGACATCAGCTATTGTGATGCTTCCTTCATCAATATGTTCAACTCCTCTTAATGCTCTTAAAAGTGTAGTCTTACCGGAACCGCTTTTTCCCATGATCCCTAGAATTTCTCCTTCCTTAACTTCAAAACTAACATTTTTAAGACCTACTACAGAGTTTCCGTCATCTAATTCATATGATTTACTTACGTTTTCTACTTTAATCATAATTATGCCCCATTATATAATACAAATTTATATTAATGACACTATTTAAAAATATTTATCAGTGATTAAAATGAGTTGTGAGAATAAAATTCAAGAATATATAAGCAGTTTGGAAAATGACAAATTACTTATTGAAACACACTTTGCAAACATAGATAAGATAACTAGGGAAAATAAAAAATTAGAAAGAGATCAGTTAATTGGACTGCTATCTAACTTTAACACATTAAATATCCAATACGATCAGTTATGCAACGATTTAATTACATTCATGAAAATATTCAAACCTGAAACTGAAGAAATCAGGCTTTACAAGACCGATGAGCTCATTGAATTGTTGAATCAGAAAGCCAACGAGGTTGAAAACTAGCTTCTATATGAAATTGTAACTTGATTTATAGAATCACTAGTTGAATTTTCACCCACCACTTCACCATTCCTTAAAAGCTGAACTGTTAACGGGTCTGATGAACCGTCTGTTTTTTCAACATAAACAGATACTTTATCCCATGAAGCACTATCAAGCGAAAAGGTCATAGGTCCATTACCGGATTTTTCAACAGGGTAATTAGGATCACCGGATTTGGAATACCAGCTACCATTGTAATTGACTTTAACAGAATAAGGATGAGCAGAACCCTCTTGAATATTGTTGTCAGCTACGACAACATTCAATGATTCTTCATTACTTGGTTGAGAAATATTATAAATTAATGAAAATAATAAAAGCGCAATAACGATTATCCCAACAATGAGAAGTATTTTTTTTGCTGTTCCCATTTTCCACCCACTTTTTTTCTGACCTGTAGGTGAACCAGATAATATATAGGAACAGTTCACACAATATGTGGATGATGACAAATTATCATATCCACATCTTGGACATTTTACCATAATATATACCTATTAATAATTCTATAAAAATTATTATTAAAATTACTTATATTTAAATTTAATGCAAAAAAAGCCCTATTTTGTTGAATTAATGGTAATAATCATAAACATTTTGAGCAGATTTTTTGCTCATTCCATCAACATTTGCAAGCTCATCCAAACTTGCATTTTTAATGTTTTCAATAGTGCCAAATTCCTTTAAAAGATTGATTTTACGTTTCTTACCAATGCCTTTAATATCATCAAGACTGGACTGGCTGATATTTTTGCTTCTAAGCTTTCTGTGATATGTGATAGCGAAACGGTGGGATTCATCACGGACTTGCTGAAGCAGATGCAGAGCCCTGTTATTTTTTGGGATTATGATGGGACGACTTGAATTCGGAAGATAAATCTCCTCAAACTCCTTTGCAAGACCAATTATCGGAATATGAGTCAAGTTCAACTCTTCTAAAACATCACATGCCATGCCCAGCTGTCCTTTACCGCCATCAATAACTATCAAATCGGGTTCGGGATCTGTTTCTATCATTTTCAAACGGCGCATCAGCAATTCCTTCATCATTGCAAAATCGTTTGGTCCTGGAGTTTCCATTCTGAAATGCTTATACATTTTTTTATTGGGTTTTGCATCCTTAAATGATACTTTTGAACCGACAGCAAACTTTCCGGAAATATTACTTATGTCATATCCTTCAATAACACGGGGCAATTTCTCAAGCTTCAGATATTTTTTAAGCTCTATTAAAGAGTTTTCAAGCTTTTTCTTTTGATGAATTATGATTTCGGCATTTTTCTCAGCCATCTTAACAAGTCTGAGCTTGACTCCCTTTTGAGGTACCTTAACATAAACCTTATTGCCTCTTAAATCAGAAAGCCACTCCTCGATGAGTTCCTTATCATCAATCTCTTCAGGCAAGAGAATCTGTTTGGGAACATGTCTGTTATATCCGTAATACTGCTGTATGAATGCGGACAATATCTCTGAAGTTGAGTCATATTCGCTTCCGCTCATTAAAAAGTCATCACGGCCGGTGATTTTACCGTTTCTGACAGGCATTATTATTACGACAATATCATTTTTGCCCTGTGCAGTAGCTATTACGTCCTGATCCAAATCATCATCAACCAGATCAACGAACTGCTTTTCCATAATCTCTTCAATTGAATTAATCTGGTCTCTTAAAACTGCTGCCTTTTCATATTCCTCTTTTTGGGCTGCTTCGGCCATTTCCTTTTTGAGGTTTTGAACGATTACAGAATATTTGCCCTGGAAAAACAAATCGATCTTATTTATGATTTCAGCGTATTCATCTTCACTTATTCTTCCGTCACATGGAGCGTAGCACAAATCAATCTGGGCATTGAGACAGGGGCCGTTCATATTGCGGCAGGTTCTGATTTTAAATAGTGATTTCAAAAATTTAACTGTTCTTTTAACTGACCCCACATCCGTGAAAGGACCATAATAAACACCGTTTTTGGTAATGTTTCTTGTTATGACCAAACGAGGAAACTTTTCATCGGTGATTTTTACATAAGGATACCTTTTATCGTCCTTCAGCTGAACATTATATCTCGGATGATGCTTTTTAATCAGATTGGCCTCTAAAATCAAAGCTTCCTTTTCTGAATTAGTCAGGATATATTCCAAACTGTCGAAATGACTCATCAGTATCTGAGTTTTTGGCCTGTCCAATTTCTCCCTAAAATAAGATCTTACTCTGTTAAGAAGGTTTTTGGCCTTTCCAATGTAAATAATTTCGCCTTCGGCATTTCTCATTATATAAACACCGGGATTTTTAGGCAAATTTTCAGGAGACTTGATTTTTGAAGACATATCAGAATACCTAATTAAGTTCAACAATATCCTTTGTTAATTTAACAGTGCTGTCTGCAATCATTGAATCCAAGACGCTTTTAATCTTGATGGAAGTTTTTCGGGAAGTGGATTTGAAACCGAAGTTGCGTGAAACTTCCCTGGTCAAACTGGCAGTGGTTACATTCTGTTTGTGTGACAGGATAGTTTCAATATTTTTAGCTATTTCCTCATCTGAAATCAAATCTATTTTAGGTTTTACCCTTTTTCTTATAACAACATCATTGCTTGAAGCGTCATATAGGAAATTACCTATTTTAATGATGTTTCCAGAGTTTTCAGATTCCTTGATAGCTCTTAAAACTTGCTTTTTCATTTTTGCGCCTGCCCTTTTGATTTGACAGCTGTCCTTAACCCTTTTGATTACTTCATCAACATGAATAGGTCCTTCAACTTTAATTATCTGATTAACAGAGCTGGAGACATTTTCAATTGGCTGGTTGAATAAATCGTCCTGTGAATTTAGGCCAAAATCACTTGCAAACTTGTATTCAACTATTTCATCTTCAATTTTTCCTCTTTTAGGAAGCTTATTATCATCAAATGCCTTTAAAGTATTGTTGCTTTTAAATCTTTCCTTTTCGATTTCCTTGTAGTCTTCATCTGCAATTTGAATAATATCTTCTAAAGCCTGGTCTTTTATATCTTCACGCCTTTCCTCTTCGTGAACAGTTACGATGGTATTGTCATCACTGGCCAATTCTTTTTTGAGCTTTTCCATCTGAAGTTCTCTTTCATATCTCAGCTCTTCTTTTTCAGCGAATGTTAATCCCTCATCCTGAGGAACATATTCTTCGCCTTCATAATCATGAATCGGTTCAACATAATCGTTCGGATCGTATTCTTCAGTTCTGTCAACAACGGAAACATATCCCACCTCTGTTGGATTTTCAATCTCATTCAAAGATTTACGGATATATTTGATATCCCTTATTCCGCTTTTAATTGAATCCTTAACTGATTTGTTTTTGTTTTTGTCTCCGTCATAGTAGAGATTGTTCTTTCTTAATGGACTGTTAACATCATCAATACCTTTATAATAAGTAACTCCGTCCGGTGTAGATGCGGGCTTGACATTTCTGGTAATTTCTTCACTACCATCATTATATTCAATGTCCTCCTGATTATTCTGATAGTTTTCATTATAACTTTGATTATTTTGACTGCCTTTATTATTTAATGCTTCAGAAATTACATCATCAAATGCCTTATTTACAAGAGCAGAAGCCAAATTAGAAATATCTTCATCTTCAAGAGTACCTTCAGGAATATTATCAAAAGTTTCATCGATTATATGACTAAACTCTTCCTGTTTGACAGTCCTTTTTCTTTCCATCTCAGACACACCACCAATATTCTTATTAAATACTACTTTTTTATTATTAAATTCTTCTTTTTTGGAAGAAATATCATCATTATCCACTTTACTGATATCTCCAGATATTATTTCAACTTCAACAACATCATCATCTTTAGGAGCCGGCCTGTGTTCAATTACATCCTCATCAATAATTTCACCATGAACCGTTTTAACCTCATCTTTAGTTAAGTTAAGTCTGGAAGTACCTCTAATCGCATCGGAAAACTTAGATTCACTTAATCCGTTAGGATTTTTAGGTTTGCTGTCTCCAAAGAAAATATTTTTTAAAGGATTGACCTCAACAACAGGAGGTTCGTCCTCCTCAGAATAATCAATTGAGCTTTCCTCATCATTACTATGATCGACATAGATGTAATCATCATCAGAACCTAAATCAACCTTATCGTCATCAGAATAGTCAACATCAATATCTTCTTTAGTACTATGATCAACATGAATATAATCTTTATCAGAACCTAAA
>NZ_JAFSNZ010000011.1 GCF_017447225.1 Methanobrevibacter sp.
GAATAAGGTATATATCATTTCTCGTACATCTTCAATTGTTAATCCTTTATCGCTAGTTGTGATGGCTTCATAAAGAATTTGCAGTTTTTCATCGTCTAATTCTGATTCAAGGCCACAATTACTATAATCAGGCATTAATCCATCAATACCTTTCTCGTTATATTCTCTGACCCAACGTTCACCTGTTTTTCTAGAAACATTCATAATTTCAGAAGCTTTTTTTATCGTATCGCCATTTTTAACCATTTTAATTAAATATGCTCGCCGATAAATATTGTACGAATCCTTATGTTCTTTTATAAGATCATTTAAGTCATTATCCGTTAAATGTTCTTCAATTTTTGCGACTTTCATAATTATTATATATGAACTTCATAAGGTATAAACTTTTCCAAAAAAACTATTGATTCATTGGAACAAGGATTATATTTTTCCAAATTTTCTTCCTTATATAAATTCATAATATTCATATTTTGCCTGTTGTTCATAGTGTGAGATTATGAGATTTAAATATATACTCACAAATCAGTATATTTTAAGTACTTTTTTTGCTTTTTCCCTGCACATGTAATTTTTCTAATTTTATGTAAATTTTGCTTTAAGTTGGTTAAATTGATTTAATAAATATATAAAGATTTATATATTTGTTTTAACAATTATTATTTGTTGAATATTTTTTAATTTAATTTTTAGGAGGTTATAATTTATTATGATGAAGGGTAATAAATATTTAAAAGCAAATGATATTTCGATTAAGTATGCTGAGATTATGTTTCCTAAGCATCTGCATCATTTTCTGGGTCTGCCTGGTGAATTTTTAAAGCCATGTCCTACTCATCTGATAACTGCTGATAAGAGGGATTTGGATATGGATATTCTGTATCATGTTTATACTGACAGGAATTTGCTGATTAATTTGGAGCAGCAGACTACTCCTGTTCGTGATGATAAGATTCTTGCTTTATGCCAGTACAGGGATTATTCCAAGACTAATTATGGCATTCCTGTTTTGAGTGTTGTAGTGTCTTCAGTTGATCCAAGTAAGTCCATTAATCGTTTTGAGCTGACAAAAAGCGATATTATTGTTCCTCAGTATTTTTTTATCAGTTGGGATGGGACAATCGAAATATTAAATAAGATTGAAAACATAATTAGTAATAACGATGAGTTGGAGTATGATGATGCCTTGTATTTGGCTTTTCTTCCAATTTTTGCACCGAAAAACCATGCAGAATCACTGGTGGAACGTTCATGTCACCTTTTTTCCAAGGCAAATATTGACCATTACTTTAAAAGGGAACTGGTATTTGTTGTTAAAATCATGATTGAAAAGCATATAGGTGATAAAAGTAAAGTAAATGAATTGAAGGAGTTGATTAATTTGGATGAAGCTGTAGATGAAGTATTATTGAGTGTTGCACTTAATGAAGATTTGAATGCAAAACTTAAAGAAAAAGAAAGAGAATTCATGTCAGAATTAAATAAGAAGGATACTGAATTTAAATTGGAATTGGATAAGAAGGATAATGATTTGAAGAATATGGGCGTGTATAAGAATGTTTTAATGGAATTGAAGAAAAAAGGCATTATTAATGATTCTATGTTGAATGCTATGAATTTTAATATTGTCCTTTAGATTAATATATGTGTCTGTCAGTTAATGACAGACACTATTTTAAATCATTCACTGGAAAGGTGTGTACTATTTATCCCAGATATTTTCTGTGTGCTATTTTCACGTTGTTCTGGTTTACTATTGCGTAATGCATGGTTGTGTCTATTTTTACGTGTCCCAGGAGTTTTTGTACCTGTTCTATTGGCATTCCTTTGTCTATTGCCTGCGTTGCAAGTGTTCTTCTGAATTTGTGGGGATGGAGGTTGGGTATGTCTGATTTTTCTCCTATCTTTTTGAGTCTTACCTCTACGCCGTTTATTCCAAGTCTTTTGTGTGGTCTGTTTAGGCTTACGAATAGTGCTGGATTGTTGTCGTTTCTTGTATTGAGGTATTGTTTGAGGTGTATTTTGCATCTTGCGTTGAAGTATACTATTCTTTCGGATCCACCTTTTCCTTGGACCAGGCATTCTCTTTCCTGGAAGTTTATATCATTTTTGTTTAGTTTTACCAGTTCTCCTACTCTTATTCCGGTTGAGAGCAGCAGTTCTATTATTGCTCGGTCTCTTTTGTTTTCGCAGTTGTCTATGATGGTTTCTATGTTTTCATCTGTAAGAGTTTCTTTCACGACGATTCCCTTTTTTATCCGGTGTATTCTTTTCACGGGGTTTTTCAGTATGTAGTCTTCTTCCTCCAGCCAGGTGAAGAATGATGAGAGTATTCTTCTCATGTTGTCTATTGTTGTTTTTGAAAGGTTGTTTTCTTCTTTGTATGTGGTCAGGTAGTTTCTGAGGTCGTCTGTTGTGATGTCTTCTATTCTTTTGTTTATTTCTTTCAGTATTTTTTCAAGTATTTTTTTGTAGTGGTGTATGGTTTTCGGTGAGCATCCTTCTGTTTTTTTGGCTTTTAGGAATAGTGTTAAGAGCTCTTTGTTGTTTAGGTGTTGTGTGTTTTTTGTTGTTGTGATTTGTATGTCTTTGAATTCGTTTTTAAGTATTCTGTTTAGCTGTATGTACTGGTTTTGGTTTAGGTGTGGTTTTATTTGGTGTTGTATGCTGTTTATTATTTCATTTTTCATCATCTTTATTTTTCCTCCCTCATATTTTTTGGGTGTAATTTAGTGTTTTTTTTTCTTATACTTTTATTATCTTTTTTTATTTCGGGGGGGGGGAAATGAAAATGTTTATATAGTATTTTCACTAATGTAATAATTGTCTTTTAGATTTTTTTGATTGTGAAATCTTTAATCTGGAGGACTTGAAAAAAGTATTTGGATATTTTTTTGATTCCTTGAAAAAAATGGGATTATTATTTTATCCTCTTAAAAGAAACTGCGAAAAAAATATATTTCGACTGCATTTAATTGGTTGAAATGGAATTCATATATTTTTTGTGTGTGTTCATTTTTATTCTGATTAAGTGGTGTTGGAAGAATGCCTTTTTTTGATTGTTTCATCTTATATGTGAATGATTAAATAATGGTGTTTTTTATTTTTTTAGTTTTTTTAAAATTGAAGGATAAATAGGTATTCACTTGATATTGATGTGTTTCTTTTTATGCCGGATTTGCTGTCCAGACCAACAATAGTAACATTAGTCAAGTTAGCATTACGTAACTGTTCAAAAGTTTCACTGGTAAACATGTAATCCTCATCACAGATAACAATAACACCACCTGGAAGAATACCATCTAAAGCCTTAGTCATTGTAGTAGCAGTAGCATTACTGTAACCCTGACCACGATCCTCCATACTGACATAAACCATATTATACCAAATTTTAACACTACTACGGTTATGAGCATACTGCTGATAAGGATCACTACCCAAGAAGATATCTGAACTAATAGTAGGTAAAATACCATCATAAGAAATATCCGCACGATTACCAGCATATTCACCAGCAACATAGTTTCTATTAAAGTAACTGTTTTTAATAGTAACATCAGTGTAATCAGCCACATAAACAGCACTACCAAATGATACATCAGTAACATTTGCAACATTACCCGTGAAATTACAATCATTAAAGACAGTACCATTCACATTAACATAAGCAGCACCACCAAAAGTAGCATTATTACCAATAAACTCAGCATCATTAACAACAACATTAGATGCATTCACATATAAAGCACCGCCTTCTGTAGCATTATTTGCTTTGAATAAATCATTACTTAAGGTAATACCTGAAGCATTAACAAAGACAGCACCACCACGAGTAGCATTATTACCAGTATAATTATTATTCATAGTTAAACCACGCATAGCCATAGCATCAACGAACAATGCACCACCATTAACACCACTATTGTTTGAGAAAATATTACCAGAGATACTATTGGATGCAGCAAGACTGTTAGTGAAAGACAAATACAATGCACCATTATCAGCATTATTACTGGTGAAATTATTATCTAAAATATTCACAAGTGCAATATCACCAATAACACTTAAAGCAGAACCCACACCAGCAGTATTATTCACAAAAGTATTATTCACTACTGAAATAACACTACCTTGAACAACAACACCGCTACCACTGTTAACACCATATATTAATTGTGAAGCATTAACAAAGACTGAATCAATTATAGTAATATTCTGTCCGTTATTGATGTATATGTGTCCACCATTATCAGCAACACTATTATTAGTGAATAATGAATTAGATACCTGTATATTACTTGCATTAATATATAATGCACCACCAAAACCGGCAGAAGCATTATATGCACGGTTACCTGTGAAATTACAATCCAATATACTGGTATTATTACCATTAACTAAAATAGCAGCACCATAACCGGCACTGTCTCCACCATTATCTATGAAAGCACAGTTTTTAAATAAAACATTTTCTCCATCAACAATGACAGCACCCTTAGGATTATCAGCATAAGTTATATTATATGCAGTTAAACCTGTAATATAGTCCGGTACATGGAAACGAATATGCTTGAGAGTAGTATTATTACCTAAAAATACAAGATTATCACTCATAACAAAACCCGGAATATTATCCGGCATCAACATATCACTACGCTGAGCACCATATAATGTGGAGTAGTCGTAGGTTTCACTTTGGTTTACAAAGATTATTGTACATCCGTCACCTGCTATACTGAAAGCAGTTTCAAAAGTACCGGCATTTTGACGGCTACGAGCATTACCTGTACTGTTCGCTGTTGCGCCCGGAGCCCTCCAGTTAGGATAATCCAATACTACGTAAACATAATCCCCTACAAGACTTGTTAAGTTACCTGCAATATTATTGTAATATCTGCTGGTATGATTAACAGTACTGTTGGTAAAATCATCAATAGTTACAACATAACCAGATCCCACAACATGCTCAAACTTAACAGCACCACCCATACTATTATTAGTACCATAAGTATACTCAGGGTCTAGTTCAGTTCCGGTTGCATTGTTGTCAGTGAAGTTAACATTACGTAAAACTATACGGTTAGCACCATTATGAACATAAACAGCACCACCATATAATCCAGTATTACTTGTGAAATTAACATTCTCCAAAGTGAAATAACTACCAGTACCTAATACCTCAAAAGCACTACCATTCAAAAGACTGTTATTTCCATTTTTAAATTCACTATCCTGAATTTTCACACCACTACCATTAACCAGTATATGTCCAGTATAATTATCGAATGTGCTTGAGATTATTTTACTTCCTTGGTTTAAAGTCATAATCTTATTTGAAGTGAAATTAGTATCAATGAATATTAAACCAGATAATGTAACATCACTAAAATCACCACTGAAGAAAGATCCCGAAGTTACATTATTCAAAATAAAACCATCCAAATCAACACCATTATCGAACACCAAATAATCTAAAGAGTTGGTGAAATTTACAATCTCAATATTCTTGTAAGAAGCACCACCATATGCACTATCGTAACGAAATGCATATATGTCTTTACGTGAATTATTTATGTTGATTAGTTTTATTCCATTAAATTCAGCGTTGTATACTCCATTAAATAGATGTGCATACCCAGTATTATTCGTATTATTTATTACAATATTATTAAAAATAACTTTACGCGTCATAATAGGTTTACTATTACTATAAATATGTAATGTTATATTGGAATTACTAATATTTATATTACTAAATTCAAGATTATTAATATCTTTATAAACCTGTGAACTCGATATTGCGTATAATCCTGTTAGTGAGGATCGTGTAATGTTTATATTTTTAAATATTGAATTACATCCTACCTTTGATGTAATAAAATAACCGAATTTTGAATCTGTGATATTTACTCCATCCACTGTTAAAGAATTTAAATCATGAGTGTAGTGTGTAAATAAATCTCCAGTTGTATTTACATGTTTAAATGTTAGATTGTATACTTTTGTAGTGTATGATAAGTATATTGGAGTAAAAGTTATATTGTTGAAAGTACAATTGGTGATTGTTGTGTAAAAACCCATCCAAATATAGTTTGTTAAGTTTTTAAAGATTAAATTTTTAATATTATATGAGTTTTTAATAAGTAAACTTCCATTTGTTATTATTACATTGTTTTCATTATCTAAAATAAAATTTATGTTATAAGTTGATTCTTTAAGGTCGTAGGTTCCTTTTTTTACGTGAATAGTACCGTCTTTTACTATATTGGTTAATGCAAATGTTAAATTACAAGCATTACTCCAACTAGAACCATTACCAGTACCCGTTTCATTAACATATAACTCTTTTAAATAACTTATATTATTACCTTGATTAAGTATACGAGCACCAGTATTATTTATAAATGAACCAGCACCATTATCTATTGTAATATCATAATTTATAGATTCTGGTATGTTTATAAATTTATTATTAATTATAATATTTTTTTGTCCATTTTTAATATGTATAACTGTATTACCTGTAGTTGAGTTATCAAAAGTACAATTTTCAATAATCACATAACCTACACCAGTAGTAGGATAATACGTAAACATATTGGTACAATTAATAAAAGTTACATTAATGTATGAATCAACACTATCGCTGTATGGAAGATAAATTTGATTACACTCAATAAAAGTACAGTTAATATAACTATTATCCCTCATACGATTAGAAACACTATTAGTAGTTGAATCGGATATTCTTGTGAATTGGTGGAATGTACAGTTTTTGAATGTTGCATAGTGTAATGCCTGATATGAGAAATACTTGTTGTGGCAGTAGAAGTTGCAATCTGTGTATGTTATGTCTGAGTTACGACAAAAAATAAGATTACCCCTTGTATCGTCAAAGTTACATTTTTCAAATGATAATCCACTTGTTGCTTCATAAAAAACCACACCATACCCTCCTGAAAAACAGTTTGTGAAGTTGGAGTTGTAGAATGATACATTGGATGAACTTCCCAGTACTGCAACACATGCATATCCACCCATATTGTAATTGTCATGTATATTTAAATTAGATATTTTTAAATTTAATCCTGCACAGGATAATGCAGCACCACGACGATCACCAGAAGAATCCCTGCATGAGGTTATATCTACTTGTGTTATTTCTCCGTTTGCTCCCCACCATGCTATTCCTCCGGAAGTTGCGTAATCTCCAGTATTTATCGTACATTTACTGATATTGGTATTGATTAATTTTCCATTATCACCTAACCAGTAAACAGCTCCTGCATAACTTTCAGTATTATAGTGGGCGGAGTATCCGTTAATGATATTTATGTTTTTTATTGTTACATTGTCTTGTGTTACTTTAAAAGCATAGCTTTGACTATTTCCATTGATTGTATATCCGTTTCCGTCTATTGTGATGGATTTATCAATAGTTATACCTTTTGTGTCAGTTGTTCCTTTATATTCATAATTTTGCTGTAAAATGATTGTGCCTGAGGATAGTTTTATTAGATTTTCTAAATCAGCAAAACTTCCAGTTGTATCATCATTTGTTGCTTTTAGTACACTACCAGAATCACTATTTCCAGCAGTTAATACTTCTTCATCATTACTATACACACCCAAAGTATTGCTCACATTATCCTGAGTAATACCTAGTGTGTTTTCTTGTGAAATTGATATGGCTTGATTGTCTGTTTCATTAAGTTCTGTTGCACTTACAGTACTTATAGAGAAAATTAAACATAAAATCAAGCAGAAAATAATTATTTTCGATTTCATTGTTTATCAAAATCCTCCATTTTAAAAAAGATTTTATTTTTTTTTTCGTATACGTTTTTTTTAGTGTAATTTGAATATTTTGTTTCCGTTTTAAATGGAATGGATTAATACCTATTTATCCTC
>NZ_JAFSNZ010000012.1 GCF_017447225.1 Methanobrevibacter sp.
AATAAAAATGGTAAAAACTTTTAGTAATATACTATAATATAGTGCTGCCAATAACAACCTTTCTGACAAACATAAGCAATATTGCTGTTTATGTTATAGGTTTCTACTTCCTTGTGTCTAATGAAATACAATTGGGTACTTTGTTGGCAGTTATTCTTTATGGACAATTGTTAACAAATCCTCTTAAAAAGATAAGTGCTTCAATAAATACTCTTGAAACCTCATTTTCAAGCATTAAAAGAATATTTGAAATAATAGAATTCAAAGACAATGAATAACAAAATAATGTTATATGAGATCTTTTTTCTATTGTCAATTGAATTGGATTCATTGTTCAATATTGAACCCTCCGGCTTGCAAAAGCCAATAATTCTTGCCAAAATGTTAAAATAATGTAAAAACGTATAATGTGTAAAATAATTAGATAAATAGTAGTCCCGAGCGGAGTCGAACCGCTATCTTTGGGTCCAGGGCCCAAAAGGATTGCCACTACCCCACGGGACTATGCAATTATTTTTATAAATTATCCTATATAAATTGAACCTCTCCAGCTTAAGAGGACTCTTTCAAACTTTGTTGATTTTCAAAATATTGTTTTCAGTTTTCATTCCTTTTTAAACGTTTCAACCATATCCAACCTTTCGATTTTACCTGAAAACATCAGGTTAACCAGTATGGATATAGAAAATGTGATTATGCCTGTTAGAAGTAATGTTGTAATAGATATGGAAGGTATAATATAATATGAATCTCCTGCTGACCGCCATATCGTTTTTAGAAGGTAACTTCCTATAGGAATACCTAATATGAATCCTATTGTTGTAAACCACAGATTTTGAGTCAATAGCAACTTCCTTAAGTCCTTAGTTTTAAAGCCCAAAATCTTTAATGTGGCAATGTCCTTCTCCACTTCCGTAAATGACAACAGTTCCAAGTTATAAAGCACAATTACTGCTAAAATGGATGCGAATGTAGTTAAAACATATATCAGTACCCATGCAGCCTGTGTAAGTCCCTGCCAACTTCCGATTCTGAATTCCTTTGTAGTATAGGATTTTATTGCAGAATAATTTTTGTCAACATGCTCATCAGTCATGATACTCGATGGAGTGTAGTTCAAACCCAAATCTTCAATCTTATCTTTTGACATTACCAGTCCCTGAGTGTTAGGATCTGCATGGATTTTGTCTATTTTTATTTCAATCCATTTATTTGAGTCAATCATATGCCATCTTACAGTATCCCCAATACCAACATCTAAAAGTTCGGCCATTTTTTTAGATATTGAGACCTCATCATCGGCAATTTCAACTTTATTCCAGTCATCATCAGTTGGCGTTATCATATCACCACCATCCAAAACCAGAAGCGTACCCTGCTTTTTCCCGCTCGATGATTCAATTTCAATAACGGTTTTCATAATCTTCTCGCCATCAACCGCTTTTGCAACCTCATCAACTGCAGAGGAATCTGCATCGCTGTCAATAATCATCTCAGAGTCATAATGATTAATGTAATCAAAGTTCCATTCCGTCAGCTCATTCATTGAATCATTCAGACCAAATGCACATATCAACAGTGCAGTGCAACCTATTATTCCAATAACAGTCATTAATGAGCGGAATTTATTTCTTCGGGCATCACGATAATTCCAACGTATATTGAATGACAGATTATGCCAAAAATCCAGTCGTTCAATTAAACCTTTTTTGAAAACTTTAGGAGATTTTGCCCTGATGGACTGTGACGGACTTTCATCCGAAATGCTTTTGGTCGAATAGAATGAAATCGCCAAAGACATTATAATCATCAAAATAGTCATATAAACAAAATTCATACTCCAAACCGCTTTCCATGAAGGCAATATAAATATGTGTTTCATTACAGCATAAATAAAGCCAGGTAGCACCATAGGACCTAAAATCAAACCTAGAACCGATCCAAACAGAACCATCCAGAACCCATAGGACAAATAATGCAGTATTATAGAATAATTTTTGAATCCGCTGGCTTTAAGGATACCTATTTGGGTTCTTTGGTGTGAAATAATCCTTGTCATGGTTGTTAAGAGTATTAACATTGAAACCAGGATAAATACTAATGGAAAAATATCGCCCATCATTTTCTGCAAAGCAATTTGATTTGCAAATTGGTTTACACTAGCATGATCGGATTTTTGAATAAATGTGGCATAATACCCATCTAAACGGTAAGACAATAGTTTATCATATGTTTCTGCATTCCCATCAAATTTAACGTTTAAAACATTATATGGTACATCATCACTTGGAAATGCCCTGTATGAGAGATAAGCAAATCCTATTTTGTTAAAATCAGGCAATACGAAATATTGTGATCCATGATAGACGTATTCCGGTGAGTATCCAAGACCCTTTATTGTCTTTGTGATTTCATAATCTTCAAATGTGAACGTGATGTTGTCTCCAACATTAAGTCCCTTGGCATCGGCAAAGCTTTTATCAAGCCATACGCCATTTGAATCATTGATGTCTAATGGGCGACCTTCCATCGAATAAAATTTAGATATTGTGTTGTTTTCAACAAAGTGCAGCGTAACATCAGGTTTGTTTTCAAAGTCAGCTTGAGAGTCCACAACAACCTGCCTTTCCATTTGGTTGGTTGCACCAAGCATATCCACCTGATATAAAAACATGTCATTCAAGTAAGGCGAATATATCCAGCCGTCTGCCATATTGGTATCTTCATAAAACTGATTGACACTGGTTTCAAGGCCAAGTGACCCTCCGCCAACACCTGAAAAAAGAAAAACTCCCAGAAATGCCATTAAAAAAATGGATATGAATTGTGTCTTATGCTTCTTGATGTCTCTCAGCATTTTTCTTTTTAACAAAACATCACCATTCCAAATCAACAACCTTTTTAGGGCATACATTAACAATTATATCTTCTATTTGACCATTTTTTATTCTAATGACCTTGTCTGCGGCTTCTGCAAGTATTGAATTGTGGGTTACAATCACTACTGTGGTATTGTGGTTATTGCTCATATCCTGAAGCAGATTTAAAATCAGCACCCCTGTCTTTGAGTCAAGTGCACCTGTCGGTTCATCACATAAAAGCATTGTAGGATTTTTGGCTACAGCTCTTGCTATTGATACCCTCTGTTGTTCTCCACCAGATAACTGTGCTGGAAATTTATTTGCATGGTTTTTCAGTCCAACAGAATCCAAAACATCAAGTCCATCAATATCCACATCAACAATATCGCCCATCAGCTCGACATTTTCAAGGGCAGTTAAATTCGGAATCAGATTGTAGAACTGAAAGATAAACCCGACGTTTTTTGCCCTGTATTCTGTAAGCTCATTATCATTGAAATTTTCAACATTCTGATTGTTTACAATGATTTCACCACTGGTTACAGAGTCAAGTCCGCCAAGAAGGTTTAAAAGAGTTGATTTACCGGCTCCTGATGGTCCAAGAATTACAACAAATTCTCCTCCGTCAATTGTAAAACTAACGTTATTCATTGCTTTTAAAGCATGATTTCCAGATTTATATTCCTTAACCACATTTTTAAATTCGATGATTGGACTCATTGATGTAGTTCTCCCCTTAAATTTAAAATTCATCATTTATTTAAATTTTTAATAATTTTACCATTTCTTGTTATTTTAAATATCAATTAATTTTTTAATCACCATATTGATTTGGAAGTGTAAAAAATTTACTGATATAAAAAGAAAGTGGGGATGAAAATCATCCCTCTTGAAATTCATTCTATTCTGTAACAGTAACAGTATTTGCAATATTTAGGCCGTTATAAGTTGATGTAATAATGTATTCTCCTTTTTGTAGGTTAATGTTTAACTTTGCAACACCATTGCTGTCAGTTACTCTATCATAGAGTACTCCATTAATATTGAATTTTACAGTTTCATTTGCTAATGGGTTTCCTTGCCCACCGACTAATCTTGTTTCAAATGCTTTTGATTGGCTATATGTTTTTGTAAGATCATCAGTAGCTAAAATTGATTTGACTTTTATATTATTGGAAACTTTGCATCCATTATATTCTCCAGTGATAATGTATTCTCCAGGACTTAAATTAATATTTAACTTTGCTTGGCCTGAAGCATTGGTTTGGCGTTCATAAAATACTCCATTGATGTTGAATTTTACAGTTTCACCGGCACCGACAACTTTTCCATCATTACCTAAGATTGTAACTATGTATTGGGAATCATTTTTGTAGTATTTTACTAAATCGCCAGATATGATGTTTGCTAATACTGTGATATTATTTGAATGCTTTTCACCAGTAACGGGATTAGTTGCAGTAATGATGTATTCTCCAGGATTTAAATTAATGTTTAATCTAGCAGTACCATTTTCATTAACTTTTCTTTCATACATTACTCCATTAATATTGAAAATAGCATCGGTACCTTCAGCTAATGCTTTTCCTTGCTTGTCAAAGAAAGTAGCATAGTATTGAGTGTCATTTCTAAATACTTTAATTATATCATTACCTTCGATAGTGGATAAGATGGTAATAGTATTTTCTACAATGTTTGTACCGTATAATGCAGAAACAGTATAGTTTCCAGCATTTAAATTAATTGTTAGTGACGCTGAACCATTATCATCTGTTGTTCTATCATATTTTTGCCCATTAATTGTTATGGTTACAGTCTGATTGAATAATGGATTACCTTCATAATCAGTTAAATTAACCACATATCTAGTACCGTCTTTATAGTACATTACAATGTCATTTGCCACCATATTTGGTCCTGTTATAATAAGCTTGCCCTCAGATATGGCATCAGCATAATTTTCATCCCCAATATATTTAATTGTTATATTGTATGTTCCTGGAATAAAAGTGTAATTCCACATTATTCCTTTATCTCCCTCAAATAAAGATGAAATAATGTTTAAAATCCTATTCAAATCAAATGTAATATTAGGCAAAGTAACATTCAAACTATCAATTAATTCAGTTATATTTGGCAGAGTTATATTCAAACTATTAACTAACTCAGTAATATTCGGCAAAGTAATATTTAGATTATTAACCAACTCAGTTACATTAGGCAAAGTAACATTCAAACTATCAATTAATTCAGTTATATTTGGCAGAGTTATATTTAAATTATTAATTAAATCTGTAACATTAGGCAAAATAACATTCAAACTATCAAATAAATCAGCAATATCAGGCAAAGTAACATTCAAACTATCAATCAAATCAATTACATTAGGCAAAGTTACATTTAGACTATTGATTAATTCAGTTATATTTGGCAGAGTTATATTCAAACTATCACTCAAATCAGCAATATCAGGCAAAGTAACATTCAAATTACCAATTATCTCTGTTATATTCGGTAAAGTAATATTCAAACTATCAATCAAATCAGCAATATCAGGCAAAGTTACATTTAGACTATTGATTAATTCAGTTATATTTGGCAGAGTTATATTCAAACTATCAAATAAATCAGCAATATCAGGCAAAGTAACATTCAAACTATCAAATAAATCAGCAATATCAGGCAAAGTAACATTCAAATTATTGAATATGTTTGAGTAATCCGGCATTGTTATGTTTGGTAAGGTTATATTCAGATTATTAATTATATTTGAGTAATCAGGTATTGTTATGTTGAATAAGTTAAAAATATCAAAATCAGAATCTTCACTGATATTTATCGGGTCAGGATTGCTTTCAGAGGTACTGTTCAAATTCAATAATTTTAAAATATCTTTAATTAAATCTGAAAAATTAATACTGCTGTTGCTGTCACTAACTTTTCCGATTAGTAATTCAACACTGAAATTAGCAAGACCTTTACCATTTTCAAGTTCAACATATTGACTTACAGTGTTATTCATCCAGTTGAGAGATACAATTGCCCCTCCAGGAATAAGATTTCCTTCATTGTCCGTTACATTAAATGGAATAATTATGTTTTCTCCATTTTTAATAATAACATCATCAACATTAATTATTGGAGTAACTTTAGTATTGTTTAAATTATTATCCCCATTATTTGTATAAATTCCTTCACTTTCAGGCGCATTTTTATTTTCATCATTTGTGTTATTAGAACTTACATCCAATTCAATTTGATTTTCATTATCTAATAATATATTTGCTTCATTAACACTTTCTAATTCAATATCTGATGTAGCTACAGTAATATCAGCATTATTAGTATCTGCGGCACTTACTGTACTGATTGCAAGACATGAAATTAAAAGAATTAATGCAATTAATAAACTTTGCTTATTAAGTTTCAGAATAACTCCCCCATATTTATTTTCACAATATTTTGAGTAAATATGTAGCATATGATTTTTTACATATTACTTAAAGTTATGTCTGAACTATATTATATTATTATTGTTTATTTTCAATGTTAACAACTTTAGAACGTTTATTCTGTTTCTTAACATGAATTTAATGTGACTGTCAAAAAGTTAGCTCTTTGACAGATTTATTTTAAATTTTTTATTTTTCTTTATTTTCGCATAAAATTAGTCAAATTCTTTAAAAAGGTTTAAATATAAGTTATTGTTCGATTTTTAGAATGTTTCGAATTTTCTAATTTTTCTATTTTTTAATCCTTTTTAAATCAATTGAATTTTTAATTAAATAGTTATATGTTTTGTAAACTTAATTTTTAATAGTATTCTATATGAAATTTTAAAAATTAAGACATAATAATCTTTATATAGGTTGGAAGACAAATATTTATATATGAAACCCAAAAATAAATGCATTCCATGTCTTATTTTGGACAGCAACCAATATATATTTAACTATTTGAATTCAGATCCTGTTCGAAAAAATGATGAAAAATCATCAAAAAGTAAATTTGGAGAAAATACTGTTCAATTTGTTTTGTATCTTGATGGAATTCTCGATGAAGATTGCTTTATTAATGAAAAAGGAGTCATCGAATACCATGATCCTCATTGCAAGAACTGTTTTTCTAATGATGTAATTAGAAAATCATTTAATAAACGTAAAATATATTTTAGAAAATGGAATTAGTGTTATTATTAAAGTTAAACGATATTTATGTAAGAAATGCCGAAAATATAGTCAAGTAAGGCTAAATGGAATTTATGAAGATTACTGTAATTTTTCCATTAAAATGAAAAACAAAGCGGTTAAACTGAGAACTCGTGGTTGGGATTCATTAAAAAATCTTACATGGGCATATAATGTCTTTAATGATGTTAAAATGTCATATGAAACGATAAGACAATCTTTATTAATTCATGATGGACTTTACTATTTAAACGAAGACCTGAAAATCTCATGTTATGTTGCATATGATGTACAATGGATTAGAATCAATAGAAATTGGAATTATCGGCATGTGCTTTTTGATATTGTTAATAAAATGCCAATAGCAGAGCTATTGGCTAAAAAAGAAGATTCAAAAACTACAAAAAATTTTTTAAAAAATAGTATTCAACCAAAAGACTGCATTGCCATTGTTACAGATATAAAACCCAGTTATGATAAAATAATGAGAGAATTAGGTTTTGTTCACCAACATTGTACATTTCACTTATTATTAAACATTTATGACACCATTAATCCTGAATTAACAAAAATGCGTAAATAATTTGAAAGGGATTTAAAAAATATGGAATTAAATCTCTCTGATAATGAAATTAAAGAAAAATCAAAACAATCCATAGACAACTATAAATCAGAAATAAATGAATATTTAAGTTTAATTTATCAATTATTCAAACAACAAACATATGATAAAGCAATACAGTATGTAGATTTATTAAAAAGAGAATCAGTTAATTTTCCAAAGCTTTTAAAAGAGTATATGGATGAAAAATTTTTCCCAGAATATAAAAAATTCATCCACTTCCTTGAAAAAACCCCTAAAGGAAAATTAGACAATACAAACAACCAAATAGAAAATTACATAGGCAACACAATGCCACGAGCACATAAAAAGAAATTTAGAACTATGGAAGGAGTATTTAACCAGATAATGCTTCAAAAAAATGGATGGATTGAAAAACGAAATCAAGAGCTAACTTTTTGACAGTCCCAATTTAATCAAAAAAATGAAATAGTCCAATCCACATAAGGATTGAACCTAAAATGATTCACTTTCAGTAAATACTAAATTTATACATGTTCCATTGTCATAGGTGTATTTTATATCACCGTCAATCTGTTTTGTGAGATTTTGGATAACTATCAAACCTAGGCTGGTCGGATTGTCAAAGTCAACACTGTCTGGTATTCCAACACCGCTGTCACGGTATTCAACTTCGATTTTATTGTCAAGCCGTCCGATTTTTATTTCCACATTTCCAGGATTGTCCTCTGGAAATGCATATTTTACAGTGTTATTTATCAGCTCATTAATTATCAATCCAAGAGATCCTGCCTGTTTGGCATTTAAGCTTATATCATCTACCTTTGAGATGTACTGTATTTCAGACGAATAAATGTCAAACAGCGATTCGACAATGGAATCTATATATCCTTTCAATTCTATATCCACTAAAGTTTTGGACTGGTACAGTTTCTCATGCATCACACTGATAGATTTGAGATGTGTTTTGGTATCCTCAATAATATCTTCAATAGGGATATGATTATGCTCTTCCATACGTATAAGTGACAACAGAATGTTTAAGTTGTTTTTAATGTTATGATGAGCTTCCTTAATATCAATGTCCTTGTCTTTGATGATTTCATTCTTGTCATATATCTGTTTTTTCAGTGCATTGGTATATGATGCCTCTTCGGTAATGTCCTGGTGTGATGAAACATAACTTTGAGCATTTCCTTCGGAATCATATATGCGTTTAATGTGATGTCTGATATATTTAATGTTAAGATTCAGCGTCATTATGCTAGTTGTGAATTCCACTTCAGGATTTGCCGGAGAAAGAGTATCCATCATTGAATCATATAACTCCATATCTTCACCAAGCAGGAAATCTCGTACTACTTCAGGATTAAATTGGTATGATCTACTTTCATCTTCAATGACATCATAAAAGTTGTCGGAAACAAAGAACTTGTCCGGATATATTCCGTAGGATATGACTGTTTTTGAATGGTCTGCCAAACTTTTAAAGGTATATTTCAGCTGAGTTTTTGAGTCATTGTCGTTTTCTATCCTGTTTTTGTCCTTTTCCTGCTGTGTCAAATCCCTGATTTTTATCAACACTGCAGGCATATTGTCATAGCTTATGTATGAACCTTCCGCATTTAGGAAAAATCTTATGCTTCCATCGTTATTGTATGCTACAAGAGGAACCTTATATGAAATTATTTTCTGTTTTGAGATGAGTTCAATTTGCTTTTTAACAGTTTCTCTGTTTTCTGGAGGCATGCCTTTAAGAGAATATGGAGATCCCAACATTTGTTCTCTTGTTTTGCCGACATATCTTGCATAGTTTTCATTCAATTCAACAAACCTGTTATTCTGCACGATTGCGACACCCAAATGCTCATCATCCAATGTGCTTTCCCTATACATTTTGACTTCCGTTTTGTCTTTATGAATCGAAATAATTTTATCTCCCATCATAAAGTAGCAAAAATCAAGGTATTTGATTAATTTTCCATCGTCATTCATATATTTGAGGATTCCGGTCTTCTTTTTGCCTGTCCTATATAATTCCTGAAACATCTTCACGAAATTGTTCTCTTCATCCTGACGTCCGACAGTATGGGATATCAGTGAGCCTATTTTGAAGTTGTTGTCGCCTGTCTTAAAATAGTTTGAATGATTAAAGGATTTCAGGTAGAAATCTTCGCCATCATTGTAGGGCAATAAGACATATATCTCTTCATCCAGATTGCCCAGAAAGTCCCTTGTTTCATCGTCTGTTTTGGGAACATCTTTTATGAGATATTCATCCTCTATAGATTCAAGTTTATCCACCTTGATTTCGAAAAGCTTTTCTTCATCATAATTAAAATACGCAATCTTCATTAAATAGAACCCCCAATTATTTAGTAAAAACCGGCATATTCATTTAAGAATATTATAATACTTATTAATAAACATATCCATTACAGATTAATAAATTGATAGATAGGATATTTCAATGATGAAAGTAGCATGAAATTTTAGGTATGACTAAAAATATAAATAATGGAATAAAGTAACATTATATATGAGGATGGATTGATGAAAAAAATTACTGTAGACATTTTAATGGGGATTGCAATAATATTAGAATTTGTCTCCCTTCCAATTTTAGCTCATGAAATTATTGGAATAGGATTAATATTTTTAATTATACTACATATAAAATTCAATGAAAACTATTTTAAAGCAATATTTAAAGGAAAATATAATCTTAAAAGATTCATAAATCTTATCATAAACATTGGCTTGTTGATTTCTTTGGCAATAACGATTATTTCAGGCATCTGTTCAAGTCAGAAATCATTGAAAAACAGGACAATATGGGGGTATAAAATTTCCCATATCCATAAATCATCTTCAATTATAAGCCTAGTCTTTTTAGGACTGCATCTGCTGACAACCCGTAAAAAATTAGTAAGGGAAATTAAAAAATTATACTGAAATTCGTTTTTAATACCCCTAAAATATTGTAAAAATATTCAAAGTTCAAAATTAAAACTCACAGCCGTGAATTTCATTCCACTGTCCCTGATTTTTTTAGATTTAATGTCAACATTACCGTATTTCTTTAAGAAAGTGTTAATCTCTCCTGAAACAGCATTGTAATTTTTCCTGTCATAAACTCTGTAATTTCCCATGAATTTAACAGTTTCATTTTTATTAAGAACATTTATCTGATCCAATCTGAATGACTCGTTATTTTTCTCCAGAACAGAATTTATTTTATTTACAATTTCTTTTTTGATTTTAGCCTTTTCCTCATCACTAATCATGATATCTCCCCCATTATTTTTCAATGCATTACAAATGCTTTCAAAAGCAACCTGAAAACATCGTCTAAAAAAGTAAATTAAATTCTAAGTAATTAATATTATTATATTCCATTATAGTTATAATTTGTGAAGAGATTTTTATGAAAATAAAGATAAAAAAAGAAAGTAGTTAATAAATGTTTTAATATTAACTTTAATCCAATTCTTTTATGACTGTTCCTTTGGTTTCAGGGAATGTCCAAATCCAAATACCCACAAGCAAAGCAAATATTGCTGCAATAGCTATTCCATAACTCAAATCAAAGTATGTTGCAACAAGAGTTATGATTACTGGAGTTACGAACTGTGCTCCACGGGCAAGGTTGAATACAGTTCCAACTGCTGTGTTTCTGATTTTTGTAGGGAACAGTTCTGAAAACAGTGACCCGAATCCTCCGAAAAATCCTGTTCCAAATCCTGTTAAAAACATGAATACCAAGACTAAATCAGGTACTGCATCTATCTGGTTCCAGCAAATCGTTATCATGGATATGCTTATTGCCATAATGAAACTGTAAATTGTGAAAGCCGGACGCCTTCCCAGCTTTTCAGCTACAAAACCAAAGCTGGTGTAACCTGCAAAGTCTCCGCATTGAATCAATACTATCCCTAATGTGGTTCCAACTAATGCCAAACCCCGTTCATTTTCAAGATAGGTTGGAAGCCATGAGTATGTGAACCAATATGCCGACATACCGAATATGCACAGTATTAATGAAATAAGAAATATTTTCCTATGTTCTTTTGTAAGCAACTGCTTGAATTCCTGGAAAATGTTTTTATTGATATATTTATCCCTGTTTTCAAGCCATACGTCAGATTCATTAAGATATCTTCTCACGAAAATAACCATGATTGCAGGAATTATTGAAAGCAAAAATGTTGCTCTCCACCCAATGACAGGCGTTATTAATCCCCCAACGATTGAAGCCAGAATTACACCAACTGGCGCTCCTGACTGCATGAATGCACCGAATTTAGCTCTTAACTTATCGGGAAATGTTTCATTGATATATGTTTGGCCTGTAGCCCATTCTCCACCGACACCCAAACCTGTGATGAATCTGAATATCAGAAGTGAATAGAAAGACCATGAGAAAGCACATAGCAATGTTCCTATTGAATAGACAATGATTGTCCATTGCAATACCCTTTTACGACCATACTTATCCCCTAATGCTCCAAAAATTATTCCACCCAAACCTGTGGCAAATAATGACAGACCCAAACATAATGAGAGCATTTCGGCATTAATGTTCAGGCTGGATTGGAGCTGTGATATCAGGAACGTGAATAACACCAGATCATAAAAATCAAAAACCCATCCTGCCCAACTCAAAGCAAAAATCTTGTAATGGTTTTTGGTTAGTTTTGTTTGTTCGTTCATCAACATTATTTTACAACCCTTATTTTTCTATCAAAACTGAAAAAAATCATATATTATATTTAATATATCTGCACAATATTATATAATATTTATTTTTTCAATCAACGAAATAATATTGTCTCATTAATTCAATACAAAAATAAATAACAATAAAAAAAATTAATTTTGATGATTAATTAGGAATTACAGTGATGTTTCCTTCATACGCGCAGCCTTGATATTTATCATCACCTGAAAAAGTAAAGTCACCATAATAGTTATCAATACCTGCATCAGGCAGATATTTGACATTTTCAATGATAAATCCACCATCATCATTGGTTATGACATCAACAAGCGTTCCTAGTTCATAACCAGGTTTGTGAAAAGTAATTGTTTTATTTGGAATTCCGTTGCCATAGGAATCCATTAACATTCCGGAAAATGATCCGTTTTCTGGAACTTCTGTTTGGTTAATGACAATGAAAGTAGCTACATCATTGTTGAACTGAAACCAGAATACTCCCAAACAGATTATTAAAGCAATAAGAAGGATTATTAGTGAATAATTTTGTCTTTTCATATAATCACCAATAACTATTAATGCTTCTTAGCATATAATTTTTTCTGATTCATCTGACAGGACGAAATTTGTTTACAATCATTATTTGATATTGCAAACATACAAAAAAAGAAAAAAAAGAAAATTATTTCATTTCTTTTTCCCAAATTCTGATTGTATTGATGTTTGCTTTATCCGCCAATTCTTCCATTGTCCTTATTTCATCATCACTCAACTCAATGTTTATTGCATCAGCGGCATCTTCCACATGGTGAACTTTTGTAGCGCCAATAATTGGAAGAGTTCCTTTGGCTATTGCCCATGAAATTGGTAACTGTGCAACTTTAGCACTATGAGCTTCGGCTATTTCAGCAATTGCCTTATTCAGTTCCTCAATTTCAGCCAAACTATTCCCATACGCCATAGCCCTATCTGAGCCTTCAGGGAATGGATGTGCTGTATCGTATTTGCCTGACAATGCCCCCTGCTCCAAAACCATATATGAAAAGAAAATAATGTCATTTTCCTTGCAGTATTCCAAGATTCCTGAATCTTCAGAGGACCTGTTAAGTAAACTGTAATGGTTTTGTACCGCACCAAGTTTCAAGCCTGCTTCTTTCAGTATTTCATTTGCCTGTTTGATTTCAGCAAGATTATGGTTAGAAACACCAATCATTTTAATATCATGGTCCTTTGCGGTTTCAACTAATTTTTTAGTCCATTCAGGTGCTCCAACGGGATTGTGAATCCAAAATATATCAATATCGTCCACACCTAAAATTTTTGCACTGTTTTCATACATTGCCGTTACGGAGTTTCCTTCAAACATTTCTGCAAGTTGAGGTGTGAATTTTGTGGAGATTACAAAATCATCACGATTGGATGTCTTTAAAAATTCTCCCAAAACTTCTTCAGACTTTCCCATCCCATACACATATGCAGTATCCCAAAGATTTAATCCCAATTCCATTGCCTTATCATAGATAGGTTTTAAATCTTCGATTTTGTGTTCATTTCCAAATGTTCCATCATTACCCCATGCCCAAGCACCAAGAGCAATTTTTGGAAGGTTATCCTTTAATGTCATGATTAAATATTTTTTTAAATGAATATAAAAAGTTAAAGTGACGGCTATGACACCTAAAAGTTAAAATAAGACAAAATAGAAATCTTTAATCCATATGACATATTTTGATTTTGAACTAACACATTGTCCTGTTGAATTATCCGTTGAGCTTTTAAGCAGAAAATGGGTTTTGCAGATTATCTGTGACATGTTTTTTGGAAAAACAAGATTCAGCGAATTTAAAGAAGGAAAAGTAGAGATGTCAAATAAGGCATTATCCCGAAGTTTAAGATTCATGGAAGAACAGGGACTGATTGAAAAAGTTTCTGATGAATATTATCTAACAAATAAAGGAAAATCCTTAAATAAAGTTATTTATGACTTGGTGGAGTTTACTTTAGACAATAATAGTGAATTATATGAAGAATAAACTCTCATTAAAACAAAAGAAGGATTTAAAAAACAATTATTGGAATAAATAATTAAGTTATAGGAAACTTTAAAAAAGAAATTTTGAATATGTAGATAAACAAAGATTTTGTTTCGAATTCAATATAATTTACAGTTTTAATTTAATGCAGGGATAACATTGACATTCCAAGCATTTGAAATTCATTTAAGATGAAAGATTATATGAAAAAGATATTTAGAAAAAAATTATAAAGCCCTGCCAATGTTATCCAAATATTATTAAATTTAAATTAATATAAATTATTTTTCAATAACAGCAATATAATCCATTCTTTTCTTCAAAGGAGGGAACCATGTAACTAATCTGTAGTATGGCTTGTAGATATTCACACCATCGAATAGGTTTACGTCCTTTATCCATTTGAAATTATGATTGAATTTTATCAATTCGTTTCCTTTTTCAGTTCCCCAAATGAATTTTGTATTAGTATCCTCTATAGATTCCTCTTTTGTATTTTTAACAGATACAGGAGGCATTATTTCCATAAATACAGTGCACCTTTCAAAATTATTATCTATTATATCCATGATGTCTTTAACATCATTTTCGTTGAGATACATTGTCAGTCCTTCCACAATGAAGAGTAAGTCTTTTCTTTTTTCAATTTCACCTGCCCAGGCTGAATCCATTGCCGAGTAAGCAAGTGTAGTTACCCTATCTGTGTCTTCTATATATTTCAGCCTGTAGCTAGCAGAATTCTCCAAATCAACATTATACCAAGTTATTTTTCCATTGTCGAGTCTGTTAAATCTAGTGTCCATCCCTGATGCGATATTGACTATTGTACAGTCAGGATGGACGTTAATATAATCCGTGACCATTTTATCCAGAACAATTGTTCTTGCTATTGTTCCCATCTGCATGAGCTTGTCCTTTTCGGCTATGCTGAAATCATAATCTACTTTAGAGATAACTTCTATAGCTTTTGAGTCATAGAACCTGTGATTTTTGCTTTTTGAATGTTTTGCCTTGGCATATAATGTCAAAAGCATTGTTTTTTCTACGCCTTCCAAATTCATGTTCAAACCTCCATCATTTATTAATGGTATATGGTTTAAGGTAGTTTTTAATGATATATAAATTTTTAGGCATACCTAAATTTTAAAAACTTAATATTGAATCATTGCACCAAAAGTTATTATGTTTAATTAAGAAATAACTAACTATGTTAGAACTCGAAGAACTGTTGGAAATTTTCAACAAAGGACAAACACTTGAAATGGAATTGGACGCTGCAGAAGCATGCAACCATTACTCAAGGGAAGCCCAAAAGATAACCTGTGAGTTAAACTACAAATACCACGAATTTGATGAAATCAGAGAACTTTTTTCTGAATTGATTGGAAAAGAAGTTGACGATGAATTTAGGGTTTTTCCACCATTTTACACTGATTTTGGAAAGAATATTCATCTTGGAAAAAATGTTTTCATTAACTCTGACTGCAAATTCCAGGACCAGGGCGGAATCTATATTGGAAATGATGTCTTGATTGGACATAATGTGGTTTTGGCAACATTGAATCATGAAGAAAATCCTGAAAAGAGAGGAAATCTCTGTCCCTCACCGATAAAAATAGAAGACAAAGTCTGGATTGGATCCAATGCAACAATACTGCCCGGTGTCACAATTGGTTATGGCGCAATAGTTGCTGCAGGTGCAGTTGTAACAAAAGATGTTGAAGAAATGACAGTCGTTGGTGGCGTTCCTGCAAAATTCATCAAAAAAATAGATTAGGACAGTCTCTTTTGAACTTTCTCGCTTTCAAGTTCCCTGATTGCATTTGATGAAATCCATCTGCATGCCTTATCATCATTTTCAGAGATTTCATAAGCGACATCCAATGCTTTTTTGTTGCATTCAATATCTCTTTTTCCAATTTGTCTTAAAGCCCAATTGACTGATTTTTTAACAAAATTCCTGTTATCAAAAGAAGCATTCTTAATTAACGTAAAATATTTATCAAAATCATCAGGATTTGCCTTTTTGTCATGTACTGCAATGACAGCAATCAGACTGAAAGCGGTTCGTTTGACGAATTCCTTTTCAGAATCGCACCAGACGAAAATATTTTCTCGGGCTTCAGGCAAGTCAACCAAAAGATTGATGCATGCCTGATCTACAATATCCCAGGAATAGAATGAATTAACCCAATCATCCAATTGGTCAGAAGTAACATTTTCCTTTTCCTCAATCATTGTTGCAAGCAAATGAGATTCATGATAGGGATGATTCCACAGTTCAATAGCCAAATTATGGTTTTTACCGATTTGTTTAGCCAATTTTCTGATTACTGGAAGTCTGATACCATAGGCATTTTCACAACCGATTGCAAATCTCTTATTGGAATTGACAACTTCATCGTCCTGAATTTCTTCAAAATAAGTAATTACCTCTTGAAAATCCATATCAATCAGTTTAAAATAGCTTCACGAACTTTTTCAACTGCAATTTCCTTTTTGGCAGGATATGCTGCAATCTTAATTTTCAAATGGATTGAATCACCAGAATCTATGACAGTTAATTTTTCATCAATAGCGTCAGTTTTATCAAATCTTAAAAACCAGTTACCTTTCTCATCCATTTTGCGTTCCAAATCGTCATTTAATTTATCCAAATCACAGGATTCCAAAAGTAAGTTAAAAAAAGCTTTGGTGTATCTTTTCTTAGAAACGATACCGGACAATATGATAATTTTATCTTCAGTGAGACCTTCAGCTTCTTCGGCTTCAATTTCAGCTTCAGGCAAAATATTCAAAATAGCTTGTGACAGTTCATCGATGTCTTCGTTTTCATAAACAAAGACCCTAAATTTAATGTTGTGAATCATGAAAATCAAAAAAGAGTAGTAAAAAGAGAGATTATAAATCTCTTCTTCTTGCTTGTTCACTACCTTTTCCTTTAGATTTTATTCCACGTCCTTTATTACCAGCACTGGTTAAGCCTCTTAAAGCTCTGTTAGTGTGTTTTTTGGAGCAAATCCAATTGATTTTTTTATCGTTAATGATAGAAGGACTTTGTGGATCTACTAAGATAACTTCGTAGTATTTGTATTTTCCGTCAGACCATACCCAGTAGGAGTTTAATACTTCTAAGTTAGGGTATTTTTTGCCCACTCTTTCTTCTGCAATTCTTTGAATTGATTTAGCTTGAGTGATTTTGTTTACACCCATTCTTTTAGGTTTACGACCGCCTTTGAAACGTGATTTCCTTCTTCCACCACGTCTTACTCTGGTTCTTACTACAACGAAACCTTTTTTAGCTCTGTAACCTAAACTTCTAGCTCTGTCTAATCTAGTAGGTCTGTCGATTCTTTGTACTACTTTTTGACGTCTCCATTTTGGAGCTCTTTGCCACATGAGTTCACGTACGTAGGACTCATCTGGGTTTTTCCAAGCGTCTCTAATATATTTATACATAAATTTCACCTTTTTTTGTTCAGCTATAAAAGCCACATCCATGGGAACTTATCCCAAAAAAAGCAAACTGCTAAAATTTTAACAGTAATAAACTATTTGTTTTAAGTACATATAAAGTTAATGTTTTACATACTAAAATTCTTCGTTTAGATAAATTTCAACATTAATGAATTTGAATTCATAACCTTCATAGACTTCATCCACACCAAAACTTTCGATAACCCCATACAGATGCTTTCCACCATCCATCAGTTTGGATAAAACATAATTATCTTTTCTGGGAACATATCCTATTTTTTCACCGTTTAATCTGACCAAAATGGCATGCTTATCAAATTCATTTTTTGCTTCTCTGATCAATTCCACCCGTTTTCCAACTTCTACCTTCGGAAATATCTCATCAATGTTTTCATTGTAGGAAAGACCTGCAACATATACCTTAATTAGAAAGATATCCTTAATGAAAGGTTTGATTTTTCCTCCTTTCTGGATAAATCCAACAAAATCTGCGAGGTCTGAATCTGGTTTTTGGATATTAGCCATTTTCAATCAATCCGTTAATCTTTTCTTCAAGTTTTTTGACAGTTTCCTTTCTATCTGAAATCAACTCCAGAAGCATGATTTTGTATTCTTCACCGGCACCCTTATTGTCTAATAATCCCTTTTTATTATATGGATAATCATTTTTAAGCTTTTCAATCTTTTCCCTATATTCTCCGACCAATTTCTCCATATGATCAATTTCAGAAACTTCCTTAAACTCTTCATCAGGAAGGATAGCTGCAACAGATTCCAATCCTTCCAAATCACCGTTTTCAAAACAGTAAACTGTCCTGTAAAACAGATTCAGTTCAAAAAATGACTGATTAGGATTTAAATCCGGATGTAATCTTTTAATAAGCATGTGATAAAGCTTTTTGAATTTTTTTGAATCCTCAGGAGATAATTTTTCCACATCATTTTCTTCAAGGAATTTAATTTCATCAATCTGTGCTTGAACCTGCTTTTCATACTCCTCAAACTCTTCTTTAAGAGTATTTTCAATTTTATTTAAATCTATCTCATTTTCATGATTAATTTCAATCTGAATCAGCTGAATTTTTCGTTTTAACTTATCTATTTCCAGTTCAATCTTATAGAGTTTATGCTCATATCTCCCAAATTCCAAAACATAGATGCGCTCTATTTCAGGACAGATATGGTTTGTCAAATTATCATATTCAAAAATCAGCTGAGATAATTCATTTTTCAATTTTATTACTTTAGGATGGACAATTAATGACATTTAAATCAGTTTTTTATATTATGAAAAGATATTTATTTTTAAATCAATATAATGTTTTCGTAGTGGGGGTGTAGAGATATGAAAATGCCAGATACTATTGATTCAAAAATGCTTGCTCCATGCGGAGTTAACTGCATAAGCTGTGAAAGATACCAGAATCCCTGTGTGGGATGTCTGATCGGTGATGACGGAAAAAATAAGGCCAGTCTGAAATGTAAGATTAAAACCTGTTTTGATACCAAGAACTTCAGTTACTGCGGTCGCTGCAGCGAGTTTCCATGCCCATTGATGAAAAAGCATTCCAAAAAATATGTCAAAAGATATGACTTAAACACGTTGGACAGTGCCAAAAGAATCAAGACAACCGGCATCGGCAAGATGATGGCTCAGGACAGGGAAAAATGGATGTGTCCAGAGTGTGGTGGTGTGATTAACTTCCAGACAAAAACCTGTAGCGAATGTGGTTATCAATCATAACTTTTAAATAATAAATATAACAATAGTTAATATTGTGAATAATAACTATAGTTATTAAATTCACAACGAATTTAATAATTCATATTACTCACCCATTTGTATATATTGAAGAGATTTGGGGTTTTATTCCCCCATATTCTCTTGTTATTCTAGTTTTTTATTTATTTCACGGGCTTCCAGATAATAATAAATATAAAAAGCAACCCAGAATATTGCTGCAAAAGCAACAGCCACTAAAACCCATTGAATGATAACGCCATAGCCGATATCTAAAGGCAGCCAGCCAAGATATATTGCCACACCAAACAAAACTGTAAAACCAATTGCCATCTGGAAAAGAACCTGGAAAGGCAATGGCCAGTTGCTTTCGTAAATAAATCCGCTTAAAGAGAATCCCCAACCTATGAGAATTGATCCGAAAAACGCATTGATCATATCATATCCTGAAAAAAACACGTTTTGAGGACCTGACTGATAAGCAATTAAAACCTCAACAAGGGAAACAATAAAGCATCCAATAAAAGCACCCAATGCAATCCTTTCGATTAAATCAGTAATCTTCATCATATCACCTACAAATCCAATGATTTTTTAAATTCAGGCAAATATTTTCTTGAAATATTATCCTTTAGACCATTTTTCAACATTATAAACATCATTCCTTTCAGTGAAGGAGCGACACGATCGATTTTATCCAAATTGATGATAGTGGATTTTGATATTCTGATAAAAGAGGAATCCAGCATCTTTTCTATCTGATACAATGCTTTTTTAACCAGAAAGTTATCATTTTCCGTATAGACCTTGACCTGTTTGTCTTCAACTCTAAACATATATATTTCATCAAATTTTAGAAATGTAATGTCTTTTCCTTTCTTAACTGCAATCATTGAATTAACAGACTCATCCTCCAAAAGACTGATTGCTTTTTGAATGTTGTCTGACAACTCATTTGTATGAATTTCAGCATAAGACTCTTTTATATCTCTTGAAAAAAACAAATCTACTTTCATAAACTATTTCCTCATTTTCTCCATTTCCTCATTTATTTTTTGTTCACGGTATTCTTCACTGTCAAATCTTTCAAACAATACAAATGCTTTTAAAAAGTCAAAGAGAACTCCGATTCCCCAAAAGAACACTACAAACAAAACCCACCAGTATTCCGGTGTGAACAAGTAGTTAATTACTGCCAAAATGGCATTGACTATAATATAACTGTAAAAATTGCGATAGAATTTGATTTTTTGGTCAACTCTTCTTTCAGCCCTATCTCTTAAACTGCTCATCTAATCACCTAATCTTGAAAGCTCTTCTTCGACTTTTCTTTCTCGATAATCATATCCAACAATGTCTTCAAAGGAATATGCTTTTAAAAAGTCACTTAAAACATCGATTCCCCAGAAAAGCATTACAGCCATCAGTAATGTGAAATTTTTTAGAAACACTAAACAAATTATCGCTATAATAGAGTTTACTACCAAATATTTATATAGATTTTCTTCGAACTTGATTTTTGCGTCAACTTTTTTCTCAACTCTTTGCCTTAAATCCATTTACATCAACTCACTAATCGATAATATTATAGTATATTACTAAAAGTTTTTACCATTTTTATTTTTTTTTCTGTCGAACGAATAGTGTTCAGATGCTCTCTTTGATTTTATTTATATATTTTATTTTAATTATATAATGGTGCTGTCCACTATTCGCCAAAATTTGATAAACCCCGAATTGCACTTGCAAATGTACTTTCAATTCATAAAAGTTTAGGTTAACTTTTTTCAAAGATATTAATTTAATTAAAAATAGACCTCACC